>NZ_JBVJIN010000020.1:0-122850 GCF_055586285.1 Actinokineospora sp. NPDC051303 | reverse complement strand
ACCAGCGGCTCTCCCCGCCGGAACCCGCCGTACGGGCGGCCGATGGGGGCGGCCGGGTGCGCGCCCACAGGACACAGGCGGTCACCAGCGCCAGGGCTGCCGCCGGCCGCGGGCCACCACCGGGCCAGGAACGCCCATGTCGGGACCATGCCCACGTGGATCACCGCCGATCAGGACGCGGTTATGCTGACCGGCGCCTGCTCCATCCAGCTCGCCGGGCTCCTACGATGACGTCCCGTCGCGCCGCACGGTCGGCTGCCACCCGCACCACCTGGTCGGGCCCAGTCACCGGGCCCGTGGACCCGAGCCCGGCCGGCCACGGTAAGCACAAGAAGACCACCGGCGAATGCGGCGGCACGGCACTGGCGGCGGTTCAGGACTCGGTGATCGGTGCGCTCGGCGTCCTAGCCCTGGGTGGCGACGAGGTCTCCCTACATCCGAGCACCTGACGCCGTCCTCAGTCGACGGCGGGGAGGGCAGGCCGACAGCCTCCAGATCAAGGCGGAGAAAAGCGCTGTGGCGTACGGTTTCCGGCGGGATACTCTCGATCCGTACTTCAACTCGAACGTCGTCAGGGCACGGGTGATCGGAGGCGTCGGGTGAGTTCGGCGGGCGCGGCATTGACGGAAATCTTCCGCGAGACGCTCCAGTTTTATGGGACCGCGGAGGCGATCAGGGCTGTTCCCGACGCCGAATCGGTGATCGCGGAGCGGTTGGAGCGGGCGTGGCGGGCGGGGGATTGGCTGGAGTTCGAGCGGTACACCTTCGCCGCGACCGTGCGTCCGGTGCCTTCGGCCGTGCCTTGTCTGGCGTCGGCACTCGGCACCTACCGCCATGGGATTGATGACACCCCGTACCCGCATGGTCTTGTGGCCGAGGCGCTCGGGGCGTCGAAGTCCGTCGCGGCGGTGCCCGCGTTGGCGGAGGCGCTGTGGTCGGGCTGGCCTGCCTGGGACATCTGGTTCTTCGTGACCTGTGTGCAGGCGCTCGGCGAGATCGATGACCCGATTGCGTGGGATCAGATCGTGCGGGCGGCGGTGCTGCACGACGTGCGCGTGCGATACGAGGCGTTGGGGTATTTGGGGGTGGAGGACGGGGTGTGGGATCGGCTGGAGGATCTGCCGGGCTGTTTCGAGCAAACCCGGCCCGCCTTGTCGCTGGATGGCTGGGTGGCGACCGACGGCCTGGTCGAGGCTCAAAAGATCATCGGCCGAGTGCGCGGGAACTCCGATTCGATGACGCGGGTGGACGTCGTGCTGGCGGCGGACCTGGAGCAGTGGCCCACCCCCGTCACGGCCCCGACCGTCGGCTCGAACATCACCGACGTCGACTACCGCCATGTGGTCGTCGGAGCCCCACTCGACACCGCAGCCCCGGTCCTGGACCAGGTCCACGCCGCCCTCATCGCGGCCCAGGACGCCCTGGCAGCCGACTTCACCCTCCAACTCGCGATCATCAACCTGGTCCGTTCCATCATCTGAACACCCACACGACTCCCCACAACCGGGACCGGGTGACCACGCCGTCTCTCCGGGATAAAACGCCGACGCGATCGCGCTCCGCGGCGCTTCCACCCCGCAGCGGATGCCAACCGAAGAGGGTTCACCGGGGACGCCGCGTTGACGGCCTGAGGGAAGTTGTGCGCTCGCCGCGCTTCCTGATAGCCCGGTTGCGCGCGTCCCGTGCGGCCTTCACCGCGATGGCCACGAAAACGACCGCAAGTGCCAAGAGAGCGAAGACGATCGGATTGACGTAAGGGCGAACCAGGTCGTATCCGGCGCCGCACTTCCGGCTGACCGGAAAGAACGTCAGCCCGCCGTACCGATCATCGTAGTCACGCTCGCGGACGAACGCGCAGTGCTCCTCCACATCGAGGGCAAAGGTGTGCCACAGCCCCCACGAGTACATCACCGCGGTGCCGCCCACCGACCACATCGCGCCCAGCACCCACCGTGCCGCCGCCGCGGGAACTCTCCCGCCGATGATCACCCACAGGAGAAAACCCACCCCGATCAGCACCAAAGGCAACAGGACGAACAACACTACGACCACAGAGCCTATCGCCCCTTCCGCGTTCAGCACCCCGCCACCGCACGGCGCGCGTTCTCCTGACCCGACAACAGGCCCAGCAAGAGGTCCGCATACCCCTGCAAGGACGGGTTCAGCTTCTCAGCAGGCAACGACCCAGGCGGGAACGAGTCCCCGAGACCCCCAGGCGCAGGGTGTTCAGGACTGGGTCCAGTTCGGGGCCGCCGCCGACCAGCATGGTCTTGGCCGGCACGACGGCGTCGGCCGCCCTGCCGTTGTGTCGGACGGTGAAGAAATCTCCGAACCTGCTGAGGTGGCCGGTGCCGCCGATGTGATCGCAGATCGCCGCGTTGATCTGCACGCCGCCGCGCACCTGCTTACCGATCAGGAGGGCGTCGACGTCCTCGATGAAGTCCGGCAGCGAGAACGGCGCCAGCCGCGACATCTGGTTCGCGAACTGTGAGTGGATGGTGATTCGGGTGGGCGTGTTTATTCCTCATTGGTGATGTCGGTGAGGCTGGCGTCGGCGAGGTGGTGGCTGATGGAGTGCGGCAGGAGGTAGGCGTGGCCGCCGCCGGGTTGGTTGTGCCAGGGGATTGTTGTTCCGGCGAGAACGCGCAGGTCGCGGGTCACTCGGTAGCGGTGCGGGCGTGAGGTTTCGTGTTCGGCGCGTAGGGACATGTGGGGGAAGGGGGTGTTGGGGGTGAACACCAGGTTTCCGCCGGGGGCGCCGTGTCGGATGATCTCTCGGCCTGCCATCAGCACTGCCATGCGTTTGTGGGTCAGCAGAGTCAGGGGTGGTTCGCCGGGCAGTGGCTGGATGGGCCAGTCGTTGAGGGCGGCGGCGGTGTTGGCGTCGGGGCCGCCCGCGCGGAGGCGGGCGGGCAGGATGGTCAGTGTGCCCAGCAGGTAGGCCCCGGCGTCGAACAGGGTGGGGAAGCGGCGAGCGGCGAAGACTTGTCCACGTTCGTACTGGGCGACTTGCCACTGGTCTCCGGCGCGTTCCAGGCACCAGCTTTCATCGGCTGGCCCGTCGAGGCTGTAGGCGCGGGGGTTGATTCCGGCTTCGGACAGGGCCAGCGCGATCTGGGTGAGGTCTTTGTGTTCGTCGTCGGACAGTGGGGCGCGTGTCTCGGGCGCGGACTGGGGCACTTCACCGGTGAGTGCGGTGTGGGCGGCGGCCGCGGTCGCGGGGTCGACCGGGGGCGGGGTGAAGTTCGCGGCGCGGATGTGGTCGACGAGTTCGGGCTCTGGCGGGATGCCGTGCTTGGCCAGGTAGTGCGGGATGGACGCCGGCCACAGCCAGGCGCCGTCGGTGTGGAATCCGGCGGGGACGTCCGGGGCGTGATCGGGTGCGAACAGGTCGACGTCGTGGCCGCGGCCGCCGAGCACGACGAGCGCTTCGTTGAGGTAGCGCAGCACGCCCGCCACCTCGTCGGCGGGGACCGGCGGACGGGTGACCACGGGGCGGCCGTCGGGTTCGCGGCGGTCGAAGACCCGGGCCTCACGGAACCGGGCGCGGGCGTCGAGCACCTGCTCGACGTCGGGCACGATCGCCCGCATCCAGGCAGGCACGTGTTCCGGTGATCGCGGGAACCGGCGCAGGTCGTCCAGCACGGCGGGACGGGGCGGGGTGGTGTGCCAGCCGGGGTCGTCGAAGGTGTAGGTCGTGGTGGCGCGCAGTGGGAACTCGATGATCGTCTGCGCGCCCGACCACGGGCCCTTGCCGGGCTGGGCCATTCCGGCCCGCAGCGCGGCGAACTCGTCGGCAGCGGCGGCGGGCGGGTTCCACGGGCGGAGCTGCCCGTTGAGGCTCAGCACCTGGCCGCGCAGCTCCACGAACGAGCCCGCGGCCCGGTAGCCGACGCGCAGCTGGGTCCAGTCGCTGGGCGCGTGCGCCACCAGAAGGTCGGTGACCCGCCTGCTCAGCTCCCGCTGCTCGACGATGCCCGCGGGCTCGGTGCCTGCGGCGAGCGCGGGCATGCCGAGCCTGCGGCGCAGCCAGTTCGGGATTTCCTCCTCCGGCCGGGGGAAACGCGCGAGATCCCGCCGTAGCACCTCGTCGGGCACCGGCGGGTCCCAGCCCGGGTCGTGCTGGAAGTTGTAGAACACGTGGTACTCGCCGGGCGGGTTCATGACGAACCGCGCGGAGAACCACGCGCCCCGCTCCCGCCGGTACATCAGCTCGCGCAGCGCGACGAACGCCTCGGCCGCTTCGGCGGGTGGCTCGATCCGCGCGGATGTGCCGTCCGTCATCAGCACCACCAGGCCGAAGTCCTGGGCGCTGGAGGCCAGGGTCGCCACCAGGTCCAGTCGGGCCCACCCCGGCGGGGCTGCCGACAGCAGGGCGATCCCGATGCGCTGGACCAGCTCGTCGTACCGGCGGGCCTGTTCGGCGTCGGACACCGTGTGGTCCGCGTCAGACATTGTCGTATCTCCTGAGCTTGATCCGGGGGGCTCCGCTGGGGTCGACCATCACGAAGCGGGAGTGCACCTGGTGCGGGACCGCGCCGCCGTCACCTTGGAAATCGTGCCATTCGATCCGGGAGCCCGCCCGCTGGTCCCTGGCGGCCCGCATGTCCTGGCCGTACCAGGTGTCCCGGTTGTTCGGCGTGCCCCGGCCCTGGTTCTGCGTGGTGAGTTGCGGGAACTGGCCGACGGCGTCCGGGGTTGGCCGGGTCACCTGGTTCGGTTTGATGTGGCCGCCGTCGTAGCCCTGGCCGCCCACGGCGCCGACGATGTCCTGCGACCACTGGCTGCGGGTCTCGCGCCTGCTGGGGCCGTAGGTGCGCTCGTCGGTCGCTTCCATCGCGATGCCGTGCTCGTTGGTCACGATCACATAGTCGCCGTCGAGAACGTACTGGCAGTCGGGATGGAAGTTGTTGAGGTCGGGGTTGGCGTTGTCCCGCACCCCGCCTGGGCTGGAGTCGGCTTCCACCGCCACCACCCGGCCGAATCCGTCGGCGTCCGGGGGTCCGGTGTAGAACGTGCCGCGGCCGGGGACGTCGAACTTGGTGTTGGGCGGCAGGTTCGTCCGGTCGCTGAACGCCTCCCGGGGCTGGAGCGGCCCGAGCGGGTCGCCCGGTGGCGCCCCCGCGGCGGGCACCCGCACCGGGGCGTCCGGGTTGTCGGTATATGGCTCGACCCACTCCCGGTACCGCGGCGGGAACCCCTGGTCGTCGGTGGTGTAGCGGTGTTCGGCGCCGTCGACGTCGACCCGGTAGGTGGTGTTCGGCGCGGGGTAGTCCACATCGGGGTTGGCGCCGTCGCGGGTGTTGGGCGACTCCAGGTCGGCGTGCGTGATCACGCCCCGGTTGTCGGTGTAGTACGTGCCCCGACCGTCCACACGGTACGCCGTGTTGGGGGTGAGGCCTGGCCTGCCGATGAGCCGCTCGTCGGCGGCCAGCGGGCGCAGCGGGTCGCCCTGCCTGGCCGGGTCGGCCGCACCCCGGTCGTCCACCGGGATGGGCACCGGATCGTTCGGGTTGCGCACCCGCGGTGGAATGAAGTCGGACTGGACGAGCCCGCGCGACGAATCCACCTGAGTGTCCGATGTGGACATTTCGGTGCGACTGTCCGGTTGGTCGCCGAAGGGCAGCCCGCCCGACCCTGTCGGGGTCATGTCCCCGGTGGGGGAGAAGGAGTTCCAGCCACCGTCCGGCGGAATCCTCGGATACGTGCGGCCGTCGGCGTCGACGTAGTCGGCGCTGGTGGAGTACGGAATGGTGTTCCGCTCACCCGACCAGGCGCGCTCAGTGGGCGCGATGACCGTCGCCCCGGATTCGCGCGCCAGGTCGGCGGCGAGGCCGTCCGGGTTCCGTCCCGCCTCGCACCCGTTGAGCAGGATCGGGTCCGTGCCGTTCCAGCCCAGCCCCCTGGCGAGAGCCGCCAGCTCGGCGCCGCCGAGCCGTTGCCCGCCGACGATCGCGTTCGTGCCGTCGCTGTGCGCGTCGAGCACGAAATGGCCGGGGATCGGCGCTACCGCGTTCGCGGCCTGCCTGGTGCGCACGTCCGACGGGTCGAACAGCGCCCCGCCCGCCGGAGTGGCGAACCCGTTCGCCTCGGCCAGCGACCGCAGTCCGTCGGGGACCGAGGCCAGATCAGGCGTCCGGTCGGCGTCACCGGGAGCGGGGGGCTCGCTGTCGGGCGGTGTGCCCTGCGCGAGGGCGTCCGGTGTCGGTGTGCCGTGGGTGTCGCCGAAGTCCGCGGGCAGGACCGGGCTGCCCGGCGGGGCGACGTGCACCTCCTGGATGACGCCGTCGCTGAGCAGGTGCTCGATGGTGATGTTCTCCGGCAGGGTGAACTGCCGCCCGCCGCCCGGCTGGCCGAGCGCGGGCGCCACCTCGGCCAGCTCGCCGCGCAGCCCGCCAGGGTTCGCGACGACGTAGACGTGGTAGCCGACCTCGGCGTTGTCGGGGAAGATCGCCCGATCCCGGTAGTGGTACGGCTGCCCGTTGGGGTCCATCGGCGACAGGAACCGCCCGGTCTCCCCGCCGAACCGGTCCAGCACCGTGCCTACCGGCAGGGTGACGTCCCGCTGCGATCCCGGGACGGCGCCGCCGTGCGGCGGCCACCGGTTGGTCCGGAACGTCCCGTCCGGCCGGTGGTGGCGGTTGAACTCGTCCCGGTCGCTGTGCGACCCCCATGGGCTGTGGTCGCCGATGAGGTCCCGGGTCCGCTGGTCGTAACTGCCCATGCCGTTGGAGCGGTCCCCGCCCATGGGGATGTACTCGCCCATGTCGGCGAAGCCGTGCTCACCCTGGCGGGTGCCCAGGTAGGTGAGTGGGACGCCGTTTTCGTCGACCCGCGGCCCAGGCGTCGGCGCGGGTCCTTCGTCGCCCCCGGCGCGGGAGACGTCGGGGCTCCCGGCGCCGGAGACGTCGGGGTCGGGCGCGGGCCCGTCACCGGCCTCCCCGGCGATGTCCTCCGGCGCGGCCCGGTCCACGTCGCCGAGACCGTCCGGCGCGGAGCGGTCCGAGGTGTCCGAGCCTGGCCCGGATCGTTCGGCGCTGTCCGCGGGCGGCGCGGTGTCCGACCGGCCGGTGACCTCCGGGCGGGTGCCGTCCGGTCGCCCGGTGGTGTCCACGCCGCGGGTGTCGGACCGAGCGGTGGTGTCGGGGCGGCCGGAGTTCGGCAGGGTGCTGTCGGATCGCCCGGTGGGACCGGGACGGCCGCCGTCCGGCAGGCCGGAGGAGGGGCGGTCGGTGTCGGGTCGGGTGTTGCCCCCTCGACCCGTGGTGTCCATGGTGTGGGTGTCCGGTCGAGCGGGAGCATCGGGACGACCAGCGTCCGGCCGCCTGGTGTCGGGTGTCGGGCGGTTCGCTTCGGGGCGAGGGCCGAGGTCCGGCCTGCCCGGGGCGTCACGGCGCCCGCTGTCAGGCCCGGTGTGGTCAGGGCGCGGCCCGCCCGCGTCGGGGCGACCGGGGGCGGCCTGCTGGGGCGCGCCCGCCATCGGCGGACCGGTGAACGAGGTCGGTGAGCCGCCGCGCTGATCCTGTGGGGTGCCGCTGTCGGCGCGTCCTGTGCCCCCGAACGCTTGTGGGACACCGGAAACGCTCGGCGCCGCGGTTCCCGCGTGACTGCCGGGTGTCGTGCCCGGCCCGTCCGCGCGGGATGGACCGCCTGCCGTGCCGGGACCACCGAACCCGCCCGAGGGCGTGGGTCCGCCCGGTCCGGTGTTGCCGGCGGGGCCGTGCACCGGGCCTCCGGTCGCTCCGGGTCCGTGCGGACCGCCGACCGGAGCGCCAGGTGTGGCGGCGCCGCTCTGCCCGGGGGTTCCAGGGCCAGCGTGCCCACCGGCGGGGCCAGGACCGCCGAGGGTGCCCGTCGAGCCCGGGCCGCTTGGGCTGCCAGATCCACTCGGGCCACCGGTCGCGCCAGCGGTGCTGGGTCCGCCGGTGTGCGGCTGTGTGCCGGGCATGCCAGACGTTCCGGGGCTGCCGCCGCCGGGGTTGGGCGCTTGGCCTGCCTGCCCGCTGGCCCCCGGACCACCAAGCGCGCCGGGGCTTCCCGACCCGCCGGGACCACCAGGTCCGCCAGGGGCGCCGGGCGTGTTCTGGGGGTTTCCGACAGGCCCCGGTCCGCCGGTGCCTGTCGTGCCAGGACCGCCTGAGCCAGGAGACCCGCCGCCTGCCCAGTTGGATGATCCTCCGGCGCCGCCAAGGCCAGGGGATCCCGTGCCGCTGGTGCTCGGGCCGCCTGCCGGAGCATGCCTGCCCACGTCTGCCTGCGCGGAACCCGTCGGACCGAACCCGGATGGGCGCGAACCGCCGCCGGGCGCGCTTGCGGACGGGCCGCCACCCGACGGCGCGCCACCCGAAGGCGGGCTTCCGGCGGGCGGGCGTCCACCTGGCGAGCCGCCCGAAGACCCGCCGCCGCTGGGCGCGCCCGCGAACGGCATGGCGCCGCTGGAGGGCGAGGCGCCCGACCCTGGCGATGACAACGGCGGTGCGCTCGGCGTCGGTGGGGCGGTGGTCACTCCGCTGGCCCGAGTGTCCCCGCCCTCGCCCACGGTGGGGATCGTCGGCGTCCTGGACGGCGCCGCCCCCGCCGGAGGCCCGCCGGACGGACCACCCGATGGGGCGCCGGACGGCGGGGACGGCAGGGAGCCGGGACCGTCACCGAGGTTCGGCGACGTCGGGGTGTTGTAGTGCGAGGTCGCCCCGCCGACACCACCGGACACCGCGCCGGAGGAACCGCCCCGGAGGATGTCGCCCGCGGTGATGTCCTCGCCGGTCACCGCCGCGTTCAGCACCGTGGAGGCCGCGCCCTCGGTGGCGCCGCGGACGGCGCCCTCGACGGTGCTGCCGCCGAGGCCGGTGGCCCTGGTCGGGATGAAGTCCATACCGCCGCTGACCAGACCCGAGATAGCGCCGGAGAGGGCGGCGCCGCCCGTCTTGCTCCAGTCCCAGCTCTTGCGGTCGCCCTTGGCGAACTGGATGCCCTGGATGGCCGCGTCGATGGCGACCTCGGTGAGCACCTCGCGCAGGATCGCCGTGATGAGCTTGCGGAAGATCATCTGCACCGTGACGCGGGTGGCCGCCTGGGCGATCGGGATGCCCGCCGTGGACGCGCCGAAGGTGCCGAACGCCGCCGCGACCAGGGCCGCGATCTCGATCGCGAGCATGATCAGCGCGGCGATGATGGCGTACTTGGCGTACTCCACCTCCAGCGCGCAGTTGTCGCACGAGTCGGCGAGACCGTCACAGGATTTCTTCAGCGTGACCAGGTAGGCGTCCGCGCCCTCGACGAACTTGCCCCAGTACTCCTGGAACGCCTGTGCCGCATCGCCTTCCATGCCGCCGAGCGCCTGCGTGGCCGCGTTCCCGGCCTGGGTGATCACTTCATCGATGTCGGCGGACGCCACCCGCCACGCCTCGCCGAGCGCGCGTAACTTGTCCTCGTCACCTTCGGGCCAGCTCTCACCGACGACGATCGGGAACAGCCAGGTGATCTCCGGTGGGATCGTGATCGACACGGCGCCCCTCAGCCCTGCATGGCGGTGAAGCCGCCGCCGCTGTTCTGGTCGGTGTCCTGCTGGCTGGCGGCGGTCTCGTCCAGCGCGGTCTTGATCGCCTGGAGGGCCTCGCTCAACTTGGCGAACGCCGCCACCGTGCTGTCCGCGGCGGGCACGTAATCCTTGGAGAACGTCTGCCCGGACTCGTCGCCGCCCCAGCAGGCGCCTTGCGCGGAAAGCGCGCTGGAGAGCGTGCCGCCCGCCTCGCTGAGCATGTCCCCGGCCACACCGAACCCACCGGCGCCGGAACGCACCTGGTCGAGCCGGATCTGGAAACCGCCGGTCACCGCGAGCCGTCCTCGAACACGCCGCCGAAGCCCTCGTCGTCATCCTCGGCCACGTGCCTGGCCCGCCGAGGCCCCTCGGCACTCGGCGCCGGAGGCGGTCGCAGCAGATCGCTGAACGACGGGGCGCCCTCGACCAGGTCGGCCAAGTCCGTCTGGCCCTGCAGCGGCGCGAGCACACCCTCGACCTGCTCCCGCGCGGACCGGGCAGCGGCCTGCGCGGTCTCGACCACCAGACGAGCCAACTTCTCCGGCGTCGACCGCTGGAACGCCGAAGGGGAGAACCGAACGTCCGTCACCACCCCGGCCGGATTGACCTCGACCTGGACCACCCCATCCGACGAGGTCGCCAACCCGGCCACCGCGGCGGCACGAGCCTGGGCCTCGGCCAAGTCCGCGGTCCGGCGACGCAAATCGGCCATGAGATTCTCGACGTTCTCCCGCATGGCCGCGTTGCGTGCCTCCAACTGCGCCTTGCGCTCAGCAGCGTCGCTCACATGTCCCCCTCCCGGATCGACTGAAGGACACCCCTCCGACGCCCCCAGCCCCGATCCGGATCCCGAAAGTTGCCTCAAATCTAGTACCTGATCATCCGACCGGGTGAAAGGGCCGGATCGACAAGACCGCCCCACACACCGAGACCACGCGCGGCGGCCACAGGCCTCGCAGGCAACCACGAGCAACCTGTTGGGGAGCCTGCCGTATTGAACGGGCTACCGAGCCGACCTGCACCTGCCGTCCGAGTAACGCTCTGACCAGAGGAAACAGAGAATCCCTTGCGTGTGTCGGTGCGGTTGGTGCCGTCGGGCACACTTGGCGTCCGGTCAAGTAAGCACAACTCGCCAGTTTCGCTCCTGCGAGGCGCTGGCAGCTCGTGGCCATCGGGCGTTCAGCTCACGCAGCAGTGCTCTGGCCTCGTCGAGGCAGAGCTCGCTCAACTGGGCGAGCGCTCTGGCGGCCTTGAACCGGATATGAAGGGGGCAGTCCACCCGCCGACGCCACGCCCCCCGTGGCATCACGCCCAAACCGGTCTGCGCCTGCACACACGGAGGGTTATTCAGAAGTCGATCATGCCCTTGAGCAGGGCAACAGCCCCGCCGGTAGGGTCGTGTCCTTCCACAGAAACGATCTTTGGCGGGGCTGTTGCGGTATCAAAGTACTACCGGTCTTGATCACGATCAGATCAGGGATCTGGTGGCCCGGGTTCATGACCGGTTGGGGCCCGGCCCGGTGCGGGGGCGGAAGCCGGTGTTGGGGTTGTTCCGGTCGGTGGTGGCGGTGTTGGTGTTGTTGCGGTCGAACATGTCCCAGACGCTGGCCGGTGATCTGTTGGGAGTCTCGCAGCCCACGGTCTCGCGGGTGTTCCGCCGTCTGGCCCCGGTGATCCGCGCCGTGCTCGATGAGCATGTGCCGGACCTGGGGAGGTGGTGGCGGGCAGGGTGGTGATCGTGGACGGCACCCAGGTGCCCACGTGGGAATGGGCCGCCCAGCAGGGCAACTACTCCGGCAAGCACCACCGCACGGGACTGTCGGTGCAGGTCCTGTCGGACCTGCGGGGAGGGCTGCTCGCGGTCTCGGCCCCGTTGCCGGGGCGCACTCATGACCTGACCGCGTTCGCCGAGACCGGGTGGGATCACGCCCTGGCCGGGGTCGACGTGCTCGGTGACAAGGCCTATCACGCCCCCCACGTGGTGACCCCCGTCCGTAAGGAACGCGGGCGACCGTGGAACCCGGTGCAACGCGAGGCCAACAAGTCCCACTCCCGACTCCGGGTACCGGTGGAACGCTGTATCGCGCACCTGAAGAACTGGAAGATCCTGGCCACCGGCTACCGAGGTCGCCTCGTCGAGCTCCCCGAGGTGATCGCCACCATCACCGCCCTGGAGTTCTACCGCCTGGGCTGGACACCACGTTGTGAATAACCCAAACGGTCTGGAAGAGCACGACCGCGACAGCCAGGAATGCCACGGCCTGATCCTGCACAAGAACGTGCGGTCCGCGAGCGGCTTCCGGCATAGGTGAGCACTGTCGGCGCAGGCATCTTCCGCGATAGTTGTGCATCGGCCCTGGTTCCTCTGGTGCTTGTTGTGGCGAGGTGTTATGGGTTTCGGGTGTGTCGAGTGCTTGGAGCAATGCGGTGCCGCGGTCGGTTGCCGCAGGGGCTGAGCGACGGTCGCGCGGTGATAGAGGGCCTCGCAGAGGTCGGTTTCGAGGCGCCGGAGCTGGGCGCACGATCGTGGCCTGTTGACGCCGAGCTGGTCCGCTGCGGCGTCGATCGTTGGCCAGCGAGCCGTCAGCGAGTACCGCCCGTTCCGCCGATTTCCCGGCGCGCCTCGTCGATCAGCCAGCTCGCCTCGATGTCGTGGCCGAACGACACCATCTCGTCCAGTTTACGCCAGTCGGCGTCCAGGAACACCCGAAGCGAACAGCGGCGCGGGTCGTAGAGCAGGACGCGGAGGGTCTCGCACGGCCGCGACGCGGCTGGCCACCACTGGGGACGGTGCCACCACGTGATAAGCGTTCAACGCTTCCAGCACGTGCAGTGGGTGTTCATCGTGGCCTCGGCCAGGTGCGCGCCGCCTAGATAGGCGTTGGGCCTGGGCACCCAGGCCTGGTCGAACTGCTCTCGGTACGTATCCCTGGCAGGGCGAACCCAACACCGGTCACGACATCGTGCACCTCCGCCGCCCTGGCCGGGCCCCGGTGGCGCGGTGGTACTCGTTGAACGCTTAGAGCGCGAATGCCTGGGCGTAGACGTGCTTGTCGGTGGTAAATGGTTTCCGTTGCCGTCAGCCGAAGTACTCGTCACGCTCGTGAAAGTCGATCGGATAGCCTTCTGCGGTGAGGAAGCTGAAGCTCTGCGGCGAACACCTCTCTCGCCCCACAGACCTCCAGCCACGTGGTCATCGACGCCGAACCACCACAGCCGAACCGGCATTGCCTGATTTGCAACAGTGCAGTCCCGGTCCGCCGAAAAGGCGCACCGCCTACCTTGCCAGTGGACTATCATGGAGCGGTTTCCGGGAGGTGGCCGTTGCTCCAGAACATGCTCGCGGTCGGGGTCTTCGTCGTCGGTGTGGTTATCGGCGGCGTGACGAACGTGTTGACCGGCCGGTGGAACTGGTGGCTGTTCGCGCTCGGGCTGGTCTTGGTGCTGCTTGGTGTGGTGCTGGTGTGGCGGCAGGCGTCCGGTGGACGTGCGGGCGTCCGGCAGCGGGCGTCCGGCAGCGGGCGCATCGCGCGCAGCCCGATCCGCGTCCCGCGCGGCGCGGACGTCGAGCAGTCTGCGCGCGGCAAGTCCGTGATCGACTCCAGCGGTATCACTATCGAATGAGACGCGCGCCGGGCATCGCGTCCCTGCTCGACCGGTTTGACGGCGGTAGCGGCCGTCGGCGATCCCGTGCTGCTGCTCGACCCCGTGCTCTACACCGACGTCGTCCACACGGTGCGCAAGGCCAAAACCCGTGAATCGGCCGTGCGTTACGCGCGTGACCACTGGGACGACGGCCGCCACGTGTTGATCTCGGTGGACCCGGCCGCGTTCGTCGCGGGAATGCGATCCAACCCACCGGGGTTCACCCGTTGGGTCGCCGTGCCCGGTCCGACGTCCGCGCCAGCCGACCCGGCGCTCGCCGCGTTGCACTTCGCGGGCTGGCTGTCGTGGTACCGGTTCCTCGCGCTGCGCGGGGAAACCCGTCTGCCCGACTTGGACTCGGCGTTGACTGCGTTGCGCCCGTTGCCGCCAGCGGCGGCGCCCCGAGCCAGCTGCGACACCTGCTCGCGGGCGCCGACCGATCCGCGCTGCTGCACGAGGTGGACGCTGGCGCCTTCGACGGTGACCCGCCGATCGTCGTCCAGCACGGCGACGGAATGCCGGAGGAGGCCAAGCTCGCCTTGGCGATCTCGCTGTCGCAGCAGGCGTTCGTGCTGATGAACCGCTACAAGCTCGCACACGACCCGGCCGAGCGCGACGAGGCCCAGCGGCTGCTGCGCTCCGCCGAGCGGTTCTTCCCACCCGACGACCACGGGCTGGCGATCGTACTGCTCAACAGCTCGCTGCTCGCCCTCACCGAGAGCCGGTCGACCGGGCGTCCGCTCCGCCCCACGGCCGTGCGCGACCGGGCCGCGCTGGTCCTCGGCTTGGTCCTGGCGGAGGTCGCCGCGTGGGCGGGTGATGTCGACCAAGGCCGCGAGGCGGTCGCGCTGCTGCGGTCGGTGCGGCCGTCGGCGGCAGTCGAGCCGCTGCTGCCCTCGGTCGCCGCCGCCTTGGCGGACCTGCGCGGGCTGCTTAGGGACGAGGCAAGCCCCGACACCGCGTGGATCGAAGGGGCGGACCGGGAGGTCGAGCGGCCCCATCGGGTGCGCGAGGCGGTGTCGGCCTACGGGTTGGCGCTGCGCGAGCACACCGCCGAACGGGTCACCGCGGCCGTCGCCGCGCTCCGGGTCGGCGCTCCTCGACCCGGGTCCGGACTGGGAAATGCGTGAGGAGCTGGAGCGGATGCTGGCCGATGCCCTCATATACCGCCACCGGCTGACCTCGGACCTGGACGCGCTGTACGAGTCCGTGGCGTTGCGCCGCTCCCGCGTGCTCGCCCGCGGCCCTAGTGTGGACGAGGTGCTGCGCGCGGTCGAGCTCGCCCAGGGCTTGGCCATCCTGCACGACGCGACGGGTGACCCGGCCCCGCTGGACGAGGCCATCGACCTCATGCGCGAGAGCGCCGACCAAGCCCTCGGACCGCGGGAACACGCGTTGTGGCGCCTCGACCTGGGAATGGCGCTGACCACGCGGGCCGAGCGCACCGCCGACCTCGCCGAGTTGACTGAGGCAGTGGACCTGCTGCGCGAGGCGGCCGCGGCCGTCGCTCCGCGCGCACCCGTGGCGCCCTGGCCGAGGCGTTGGGCAAGCGGTACCTGCTCGACCACGACACCGATGCGCTCGACGCCGCTCTCGCCGCGGCCCGGGCGGCGCTCGACGCCGCCGACCCGACCGACGCCGAGTACCCGACGTACGAGAGCGACCTAGGCGTGCTGCTGGTGTGGCGCGCCCGCGCAGGCGGGTCGACCACACTCGCCGCGGAGGCAGTCCGGTTGCACCGCGGCCGTCGCCGCCACCCCACCCGGACACCGGGCGTTGACGCGCAGGCTCTACCACCTGGTGGACGCGCTGGACCTGACCGGTGGGCCCGGCATCGTCGAGACCGCCCGACGGGCGGTGGCCGCTGGCACGCCGGGCGACCCGGCGTGGGCGGCCGCGGTGCTGCACCTCGGTGAGCACCATGCCACCCGCGCGAGATCTACCGGCGGGCGCTGCGCGACCTGGATCCCGACGACCCGAATCGCGCCGCAGTGTTGGTCCGACTGGCCGAGGCCGAGCCGGGACACGCCGTCGAACTCCTGAGCGAGGCCGTCGCCCTGCCCGGTGCACCAGCGGCCAACCGCACGTTGGCAGCGAGCAGGCTGGGCGCGGCGGCCGCAGCCGCGGGCGACACCGTTCGTGCCCTGGACGCGTTCGCCGCCGCGCTGGACGCCGTGCCGCCTTCGCGTGCTCGCTCCTGGCGAGACTCCCTGGTCACCTCGCGGGCGCTGGCGGCCATCCCGGCCGATGCGGCCGCATGCGCACTCGCAGCGGGCAGGCCGCAGACCGCCGTGGAGTTCTTGGAGCACGGCCGGAACCTGGTGCTGGGTCGGGAGCTGGAGTCCGCTGCGGACACCGCGCTGATCGAGCAGCACGACCCGGACCTGGCCACCCGGTTCACCACGACGAGCGCCGAGCTCGGCCGCCTCCGCGGCCCCGGCGGCGACCCGGCCCGCCGGGCGCGGCTAGCCTTCGAGGTCGACCGGCTGGTGGCACGCGTGCGCACCGAAGTTCCGGGGTTGGAGAGCTTCCTCGAACCACCGCGCTTCCCCGACATCGCCGCGCAAGCGGCGGAAGGGCCGCTGGTGTACCTGACCGCGAACGCCGACCGGTGCGCCGCCATCGCCGTCACCACCGCAGGCACCGAGGTCATCCCGCTGTCCACGGACGAGCCCGAGGTAGTGGGTCGGGCGTCGTCGAGCGACGTCGGCGCGGTCCTAGACTGGCTGTGGGACACGGTGGTGAGCCCGGTGCTCGACGGCCCGGCCCGGGTGTGGTGGCTGCCCGGCGGCGACTTCGCGCGCCTGCCGCTGCACGCGGCGGGCCCCGCCCTCGACCTGGTGGTGTCGTCCTACGCGACCACCGCGCGCACCTTGGCCACCGCCCGCCGCACGCGCCCCACCGCCGATCCGCGCATGCTCCTGGTCGCCTTGCCGCGCACCCGTACGCGACGGACCTGCCGGGTGCGGCGCGCGATGTCGAGCACTTTGCCCGCAGACCGGGCACCCGCACGCTGGCCGGTGCCGCCGCGACCCGGGCCGCTGTGCTGGCCGCTGGCCGATGTCGATCAGGTGCACTTCTCGTGCCACGGCGAGGTCGGCGCGCTCGACCCGGCCGACAGCAGGTTGCTGCTGCACGACCGGCCGCTGACCGTCGCCGACATCGCCGGGGCCAAGCCGCCGACGGCGCACCTAGCCTACGTCGCCGCCTGCTGGTCCGCCGCCCGCGCCGACGAGGCCACCCTGACGGTGGCGTTCCATATGGCAGGTTACGCCCATGTGATCGGTGCTCTGTGGCCGGTCGACGACCCCACCGCCAGCGACCTCGCCGGCGACTTCCACGACGCGGTGCGGTTCGTGGGACCGGCACAGGCGCTACACGACGCGGTGAACGGGCTGCGGGTCGCGTACCCGGACCAACCGCGCTTGTGGGCGGGGTACGTGCACGCCGGCCCGTGAACGTCAGAGACGGGCGAGGTCCAGCACGGCCGATCTGGAGATCACGCCCGGTCGCGCGCCCAGTTCGGTCTGGAGATCGCCCGCCACGCGCAGCAGATGGTCGCTCTCGGCGCGGTCGCCCGACCGCAGCGCCCACCCGAGCAGCGCCGACGCGCGCATCCGCGCCCAGCTGCTGTGGGAGCGCGCCGCGTCGTAGGCGGCCCACAGGACGCCAGGGTCGCCACCGTCGAGCACCTCCATGGTGGCCTGGATGAGCCGCACGGCCACGGCTTCGACGGCGTCGGTCGCGGCGAGGACCGCTTCGGCGATCCGTGCCTGGCCCTGCGCTCGCCGGCCGGTGAGGAACTCCGCGCGGGCCAGCACGGCCACCGTGTCCACGCTCCACCGCAGCTCCAGCGCCGCCGCCGCGTCGCGTGCCGCGTCCTCCGGCGCGGAAGCCAGCCTGCTCCGGGCGCGCTGGTTCAGCGCCCTCGCTTCCCCGTCCACGTCGCCGGCCGCACGGAACAGCTCCAGCGCGCGGGTCAACGCCGACTCCGCAGTGGCTGTCGGGAGTCGTTCCCCCGGATTACGGTTGGTTGCCACCTGGGCGTGATCATGTGCCTGCCACAGGACGAGGTTGGCTTCCGCCTCGCGTGTCCGGTCGCTGAGGCGGGCGAACGCCTTCGCCGCCGCCTGCGCCTGGGCGAGCGCGTGCTCCGCCTGCCCCCGCTCGAGGGTGATGCGAGCGCTCAGGAGACGGGCGCGGGCCACGACCGCGGGCGCGGGGCCCGCCGCCGGCTCGTCCTCCACCGCATCCAGGGCGACGTCCAGCCACGTGTCCGGGTCCTCGGCCACCGCCGCCGCCCACCCCACCTCCGCCTCGGTGTCACGCAGCCGCAGCCGGTGGTAAGCGACCTCGGTCTTCCGATCCACCGCCGCGAAGTACGACGCCGCCCGCTCGTGCAGGTCCCGCAGCCGAAGCGGTCGGTGAACCGCGAGGTGGGCCAACAGCGCCGATCGCACCGTCGGGTGCACGCTCAGCGATCCGTCGTCGTCCTCGCGCAGGAACGAGTACCCGCGCACCGCGGCCAGGTCCGCCTCCGCGAGGTGCGCCAGTAGCTCTTCGGTGACGCGCCGCGGCACGGCGGCGGCCGTCACCGCGGCGACGCGGTCGGCAGGCAGCCTGCTCAGGAACTCCCTCGGCAGCCACCGCCGGATGGAGGTCGTGCCGTCACCGGGCCGGCCTCCGCCCGCACCGAGCACGTGGGCCAGCATCGCCGTCCACAGTGGAACGCCGTGGCACCGCCGGTGCACCGCGCCCGCATGCGCGCGGTCGACCCCGCACGAGGCCAGGTAGTCCGAGGTGTCCTGCGGCGACCACTCGACCAGCTCCACGGCGAACCAGGCCCCCACGGGGCGTTCGCGGCCCGCCAACACCACTCGCAGCCCCGGCGCGGCGGCCAGCAGCCGGGGCAGCACCCGGCCTGTGAACCACGGCAGCAGTGCGCCCGGCCGCAGGCCCAGCCCGGGCAGCGCGGCCACCGCGTCGTCGAGCAGCCTCAGCAGCTCGCAGGTGTCCAGCAGCAGCAGTCCTGCGGGCACCCGTCCCACCAGGTCCACGAGCGCGGCTACCGCGGTGTCCCGCCGGTCCGTGCCGACGCCGTTCACGGTCACCGGGGCGTTCGACACAGTCGCGCCCAGGGAGGCCGACACCCTCACCGAGACGGCCGCAGGCGGGGCCCCTGCGGCGTGGAACCCGGCGAGCAGCCGGTTCCGCTCGTCAGACGGCGCCCATGACGCGAACGCCTCGGCAAGCGCGTCGAGCAACGCGGCGGCGACATCGTCGGCGCTCCGGCCCGCAGCGGCGTCGGCGGCCGAGACCAAGTCGGCCACGTCGACCAGCTTCGGGTTGCCGGGGAAGGTGTCGCGGACATGCCGCAGCAGGCTGCTCTTGCCCTGTCCTGCCATGCCCCACACGGTCAGCACCCGCTCAGGCGGGGTGGCGGACAGCAGCGACCGGACGGCGTCCTGGGCCGCCTGCCGGTCGGTGAACCGCACGGGACCTCCCTGGTGGCGCACGTTCAGCCTAGCGACAGCGCCGAACTGCGCCGATACGTGGCGAGGTGATCTCGTCCGAGCTCGCTGCCCCCGCCGAGAACGCCGCCGATGTGCTGCTGGCGCTCGACCCGGCCGTGGGCGCGCTGGTAGTGCGGAGGTTGTAGCCTGACGGGGGCGGTCCCAGACCGCGCCCCGAGGACCGCCCCGAGGTGTGGTCTGAACGCTTCGAACGCCTGCTCGCCGCTGGCGACGCGACCGCCGTGGACCTGCGCCGGGAACTGGCCGCCGCCCGCTCTGCCCCCATCCCGCCGGTAGCGCACGTAATCAGCCGCCTGGTCGGCAGGCACGACGAGATCGACCGGCTCGCGCGGGCACTGTTCGCAGGTGGTCGCGTCACGGCCTCGGGACCACCGGGCACCGGTAAGACCGCACTGCTCGACGCGGTCGTCGCCGCCATCGGCCCGGCATTCCCGGGCGGCTGCCTGACCGCTCGCGTGCCCGGCCCGGCCGACCGCGGCGCCAGGCCGGTCACCGACGTCGTCCTTGACCAGTTCGGGTGGACTCCGCGTCCGCCTCGACCGCTGCCGACCGCACGCTGCTCGTGGTCGACGACGCCGGCCCGGCGGAGCTGGCACCGGTGCTGCCCGACGGCCACCCGGTGCTGCTGGCGGGCCCCGGGTGGCGACGGGCTGCCCGTGCTGCGCCCGGCCGACGTCACAACCGTCCTCGTCGACGCGATGGGCCAAGCCGATCCGCGCCGGCCGCGCCGCGAGGCGGCTGACGAACTCGCTGCTCTGGCCCGCGCGTGCGCGTATGTGCCGGGCGCGTTGCGGATCGTCGGGACCGTCCTCGGTGCGCGTCCCGACCTGTCCGTCCCGGACGCGACCGCGGCGGTGGTCGCGGAACGACACCCGAGGACCCCGCATCGGCGCGCTGCGCTCGGCGTCCACCTTGGCTTACCGCACCCTGTCCGCGGAGGACGCGCGACTGGTGCGCGTGCTTGCCACAGCCCCGGACCTCACGGTCAACGCGGACATGCTCGCGGCACTGGCCGACCGCCCGCACGGACAGGTCGCCGACGCCATCGCGCGCCTGGCCGGGTTCGGCCTGCTCACCGCCCGCACGTCCGGTCCTCCTGGCCACCGCCTCGCGCCACCGGTACGCGACCGGGTCGTCCCGACCGACGAGGACCGCGCCACCTCCAGCCCCGCAGCCTTGGTCGCGCTCTACGACGCGGTCGTGGACCACGCTGCGGGCCTGGTCACGGGCAGCGCCGAGCCCGGCCTGTTCGAGGACGCCCCGACCGCCCTGCGTTGGCTGCGCGGCGAGGAGGTGACGCTGGTCCGGGGCGCGGAGCTGGCCGAGCAGGTGGACGCGGATGCCGCTGTGCGCCTGGTCCTCACCGCGCGGAGCCTGGTCACGGCCCCGACCGAACTCGCGCTGGCCCAGGTTGCCGCCCGCGCGGGCGCGCGGTCCACGGACGTCGAGATCCGCTGCCTGGCCCAGTACGCGCTCGGTATGGCCCTCTGGGGGCCAAGGACCTCACCCGCGCGAACGAGGTGTTCCGCGCTACCCGGGACACGGCGGCCGAGCACGGCGCGTCGTCCTCAGTGGTGGCGACCCTCGTGAACTCGCACGGGCTGGTACTGCTGCGCGACCTCGGCAGGCACGACAAGGCGGTCGCCCTGCACCTCGACCCGGGCGAGCGGACCGACAGTGCCGTGGCCACCGACAACGCGGGCATCGCCCAGCGTGTGTCGGGCGACGCGGTGGAGGCGGCCCACGCGCACGAACGCGCCGCTCGCCATTCCGCGCCGACAGTGACCGTGCGGGAGAGGGGCAGGCGTTGGCCAACCTCTCAGTCGCCCTGCGCCACCAGGGCCGCCTTGACAAGGCGCTGCGGGCGGCGGACGAGGCCGTGGCCCTGCTGCGCGCCGTCCCTGGCGAGCCGCAACTGGCACTGGCACTGATGAACCGCGGTCTGGCGTTGATCGAACTCGGCCAACCCGACCTAGCTCTCGCCGCTCTGGACGAGGCCACCGCCCACGCAGCGGACGAGGGCCAGGAGCAGTGGCGGGGCATGGCGGCGAGCAACGCGGGCGTCGCCCTGGTACGGGCGGGCATGCACGCCGACGCCATGGACCGCTATCGGATCGCCTTGCGCGCCCTGGTCCACTTTGGTACCGCGGACCCCCTGCCCGAGGTCGTCGCGGCATGGGCCGCGTCCTGCGTGAGTGGATGTACACCGCGCCGACGGCCGAGATTGCTCGGACGCGACCCGCGCCACCCCCACCTGCGAGGGCCGTTGGGCCGAGGTGCGCGACATCAGCCACACGATCGGGCTGATGTCGCAGAGTCGTCGCCCGAGGAGTCGGTCCGCACGCTGCTCACCGTCTTGGAGCTGGATCGCGCCTGAGATGAGCAGCAGTACGAGCGGCAGACCCTGGCGCTGCTGGGCGTGGTGGTCGGCAAGGCGGGCGACCTCGACGGGTCCCGGGAACTGTCCGGCTGGGCGATCGCCCTGGCGGTCGAGGCGGGTGACCAGTTGGTCGAGGCCAGAGCCCGCCAGAACCTGGCGACAGCCGATGCCGTCGCCGGGGATCCCACCGCCGCGGCAGCGGGTTTCGAGACGGCGGCAAAGCTGTTCGAGCAGTTAGAGGAGCACCACTCGGCGGCGGTGTGCCGCTTCGAGTCCGCGTACCTGCACGGTGACCTCGGAGAGGTGAGCACGGCGATCGCGGCGGCAACGGCTTCGGCGGCCAACTTCCGCAAGGCGGGGAACGAGGACGGCGTCCGCTCGGCGATGAAGGCACTGGCTCGTTCGTTCCCGTTCTCGAAGTTGGGATAGCACGCCTGCAAACTGGCACGAACCGTGGCGGGAAGCTGAACGGCACCGTCCAGTCCGCCAGGCGCCCGTTGCACGACCCACGAGATCGCCGACCGGCATCAGCAGGCCACCGGCTGGCGCAGTCCACAGTGGATAACCATTGACGAGCAATTGATGTTCGTCCTCCACGAGAGCGCGGTCTCGACGACCGACAGGTAGCCGACCCACCCTGCCCGGATACAGTCTGAATGCACGATCCGCGCCAAAGGTCGACTCCGGCCTGACGCAGCGGGTTCATAAAATATTACCGATGCTTTCGGCACGACCACAGATGTCGACCCGCACGACATCGAGCGCGTTCCGAACACCTCGGCTCGCTCGACGCCGGAACGAGGTCGACAAGCCATACCTCGCTGCGGCCCCAGCGGTAGCGATCCGTTACAGGGTTCACGAGGACCGCTCTGATCGCACACCAACCCGATGCTCGCTACGAGAGCGGCTCGCTGCGCTGAGAGTTCGCCAAACGTCCGCTCATCGGCATGAGAGTGTGTGGGTTCCCTGTCGACCGGGTGGCAATGGTTCGGCTGCGTGTTGGCACTGGGCATTCCCGTGCCGACGCCAGCTGCTCAGCCTGCGGCGCGGGACGACGTCCGTCGAACCTGAGCAAATGCTAGTTCGGTGCTCAAGCCACACGGAAATACTCATCTTGCTGCGGAAGCTACACTTACTCGCGAGTCGTCGGGCGGGTCGCTCCGGCGTAGCCGTCGCCGGTGTGCCGGTAGTTGTCGATTTGCACTGGTTGGCCAAAGGTCGGGTCGTTGATCATGAGTTCTGCTCCTAGGTAGAGGCCGACGTGGTGGATTGTGGTGTTCGGGTCGCCGTAGAAGACGAGGTCTCCGGGCAGCGGGGGGTTGTCCTGGGGTGACCTGGGTCCGGCATGGTATTGGGTGTGGGCAGTGCGGAGGACGGTGATTCCGGCGGCGTAGGCGGCGGTGGTGAGTCCTGAGCAGTCGAAGCCGCCGTCTTGTTCGCCGTTGACTGGCGGAGGGGACTTATTCCGAGGGTGCTCCATTCCTCCGCTCGGTTTCATGCTGCTGTCCCTTGTGGTGGCTTTGTTGCGGCGAAGTAGTGTCCGATGGGTTGATCACCAAGCTGGGGAGCTGGCTGGCAAACTCCGCGACAAATGCGGAAGTCATATGCCGCTTGCCTCAGTGGGCACGCCGAATGAACCGAGGCCATATGCCGTTTGCGACGACTCGCGGCCTCCGTCCGTCTTTCTGCCGTTCGACGGAGCGGTAGAGGTACGTCAGCATCACGGCACTCCCATGTCATGCCGGGTGGAGCTAGCCCCTGCATGGCTGTCGGAGTCACTCGCCCAGGCTTTATCCTTAAGAGGGCGGGACTTCCCCGTGGCGTAACAGCCTGTAGCCCGACGACAGGAGGAGATGTACTTCACGCGCCGTAATGGGAATGCTATCCTCGCCGCGGCGACGCACAACGGAGAAGAAGACTCCCTCATTCTTGCAGGCAACGATCTGGCCGTGAACAAGGAAGGGCTTGTCGAGTAGTCGCTGTGCGGGAATGATGATAGCAAGCAGAAAGGATTCGATGCCGACAGCGAATTTCTCGATCGTGAGCCCTCGAACTGGAGGGTAGACTCGCGTGTCGAGAATCTTTTGATAACGATCTGCGTCACAAAATCGGCGAGGCAGTGGCGTGATTCGGTCGGCTACATCTCTCCCGCCACGTTTTTCGGTGCGAATACCAACAATAATGACTGCAGTGGATTCGGAATTCGCAAATCGTGCGACATCCTGAGCCAGTTCCACCTTTCCATCCGCGGACTCTAGATCCACGAAAGACTTGAACTCCAAAGTAGCGTCCCTTGGTCTCAGGTGGTGGGTGCGACACCGTGGTTGATCAGGAGTTCGTTGAGTTTTTCGGTGGGGGTGGCCCAGTTCAGGGTCATGCGGGGGCGCCCGTTGAGCTCGCGGGCGACCTCGTCGAGATGGGCCTGGGAGTGCACCGACAGATCGGTGCCTTTCGGGAAGTACTGGCGCAGAAGCCCGTTCGTGTTCTCGTTCGACCCGCGCTGCCACGGTGAATGCGGGTCACAGAAGTACACGGGCATCCCGGTCGCCATGGTGAATCTGGCGTGTTCGCCCATCTCGGTTCCCCGATCCCAGGTGAGGCTGTTTTTGAGGAACCCCGGGAGAGTGCGCATCTTCAGGGTCAGCAGGGTGGCGACCCGGTCCGCGGAGCGGTCGTGCGGGACGCGGATCAGCATCACGAACCGGGTCCGACGCTCCACCAACGTCAAAATCTGCGACTTGCACGCCGACCCGAGGATGAGGTCGCCTTCCCAGAACCCGGGCACCGCCCGATCCTCGGCCTCCTTCGGGCGCTCGCTGATCGAGACCATCCCCGCGATCCGATCATGCGCCGGAACCCTTTTCGCAGGTGAGACCCGCTTCGCCCGCCCCGACCGCAACGCCCGGTACAGCAGGGCGCGCAGCTCGCCCCGGCCCTGGACGAACAAGGTCTGGTAGATCGTCTCGTGCGAGATACGCATCTCCCCATCATCCGGGTGATCGGCCCGTAGGCGGGTCGCGATCTGCCCCGGCGACCACCTGGCCCGCAACCCCGCAACCACGTAGTCGCGGACCCGCCCCGGTCGCTCCAGTTTTCGTTCCTTCGGCCGAGCCCGCATCGCCCTGGCCCGCTTCCCGGCGGCGGTCGCCCGATATCTCTGGTTCCCGCCGTTGCGAGCGACCTCCCGGGAGATCACCGAGTGATGCCTGCCCAACAACAACCCGATCTTCCGGTGAGAGCGGCCAACGGCCAGCTCCCGGGAAATCGTCTCCCGCTCGTCCGAGGACAACGGCACGTTCAACGCCACCAGGCGACACCCCGATCAGTCCCCAAGATCATCCCACAGTGTCGCACCGACCGGTTGAGGCCAAGTCCTCATACATTCCGATTATGTCTTGCGGTCGTGCCGCACGCAGCCTGCGCATGGCTCCGCCGAATGAGTCTAAGTCACCATCCCGCTCATTGATGGTGACCTGAAGGCTGGCGGCGTCGACATAGTTCAAGAGTTGACCGACAGTCAACTCTGTATCGATAACCGAAATTCTCCCAGACCACATTGCGCCATCACCGTCGCTGTCGAGTCCGGCCTCGTCGACAACGCCCACACCCCGAAGGGCGGCATCAAAAATAATTTTGAACTGCCTCTCACTGTAAGGTATGGCGTACCAGTACAGGAATCCGACAAAACAACGTCCGTCGTCCAGAAAGTCCATATGCCAGAACGGCGGGCGACTTTCATCCGACAATCTCCCAATGAATCGGAACGAGACTTCGTGGTCGAGGCAGGCCCTCTCGGCGAGTTCGCAAAAATGCTGCACAGGAGTTTCCTTGAAATCAGAGAGATCAACATCGATCTCGCCCGTTAAGTATTCGTCCGACAGTTGCCCTAAAGTATTCTGTAGACTCAGATTAGATCGACGGATAGCGTTCATCAGTTCGTCACGTATTCTTGACATCAGATCAGTCTACACGGCCAACACCTGCGCGGTCGATTTTCTTATATTCAACTTCCGGTTCGACGTACACCAACTTCTCGGTGTCTATAGCGCCAACTTATGTCCGCCCTGCGGTGAAGGCGCTCGGCGGCAGGTCGTTTCAGAGGTACTCGTTGTGGCCCCGAGTGGTCCCGGCGAACCTCTGAGCTGCGGAAGCCTCGACCGGCGTCCCGTCTACTTTGCGCAAGCGCAAAGTAGACGCGGCAGGGTGATGCTGGCGGTGGCGTAGGCGCGGTGGTGAGCCCGGAGCAGTCGAAGCCTGAGTCATCACTGTCGGGGCCGTTGCCGCCCCAGACGTAGGGGAGCCCGATTTGGGCGTGGGCGTAGGTGATCGCCCGTGTCGCGGCGTCACTCGGCGCAGCGGGCGCGAACCGACCCACCACTAACGCGAACATGTCCGCGAACTCGCCCGCCACCGCGCCAGGCCGACCGTCTCCAGCCGCCACGGATGGCGACTGCGCGTCCTGCTCCAGACTCAACACGCCCCGAAGTCGATCACGCCATGACCGGTCCGCGACCATGACACGACGACCGTGATCACACCGTGCGGCTGTCGTATTAGGGCGATAGGAACAATCGTAATCACCGCGCTACCCATGGTCGGGGTGCGGATCTGTGGGACAAGTTGTCCGTTCGGTGTCCTTGAGGATGAATCCCGGCGCGTCGGAGTTCAGCGCGGCAGGGGAAGTACTCGTCGGCGTCGAATGCGTCGGGGGACGGTACGCAGGATTAGTTTGGATCGAGAACGGATCAACGACTCGTCGTCCATGGCAATCACGTGGACCGGTTCAGTGGCACTCGCGCCCAGCTTGTAAGATCCACGGCCCAGCCGCCTCGCCCCACTCGGCGGAAATTACCAGCCACTAGGCTGGTCTTGCCACCTCCCCAAGGGGAATTTTCCCGCTGGTCGGTGGCTACCCGACCGGACCGGAAATGGGCAGGCTCTTCGAGTGAACCGGGCGGGGCGCCGCGTACAGCGTCAATCTCGTGACTCGGTCGCGTCAAGGGCCGATCAGGGGGGGAACCGGAGTGGTTATCAAGGCGTCGTTCGTGCTGTCCAGGGTCATCGAGGGTGCGCTCATACTGGTCGGAATGATCATGGTGAGCCCGATCGATATCGGTGTGAGCCAACCGGATCTGCTCGCCGGATGGGATTTGCTGGCGGTGTGTTACGTGGGCGTGTGGATCACACGGGTGATTCGCGGCAAACGACGCGGCGACACTGATCGGCAGGAATGGGTGTCGACCGTGCTCGCTGGTCGCCGTGGTCTGCTGTTCACGCTGTTCAGCAGCCTGGCCGGTATCACGGCGGGGCTGATGATCGTGCTGAGCAAGGAGCTGAGCGGGGACGACGCGATTCAGGCGAAGATCGTCGCGGTTCCGGCCGTGTTGCTGGCCTGGGCCATCCTGCATTTCGGCTACGCCGACCGGTACGCCGAGGCGTATTACGCGGCGCTGCCGGACGAGATCCTGAGCTTCCCGAACACCCGCGCCCGGTGTGCCTGGGCTTCGCTTACTTCGCGTTCACCCTCGGCACCTCATTCGCGGTATCCGATGTGGAACCCGGAATTCGGTTATCCGTGGCAAGATCATCGCGCACAGCGTGCGCGGTTTAACGTGCTCACCGCGAACTGAGTCGCGGTGAGCTCAAGAAATTCATTGTAATAATTCCAGTCGGGAGAAAGTTGTGTTTCGCAAGAAACTGGTCGCGGCCCTTGCCGTGACCGCTGCCGCGGCGGCGACCACCATCACGGTCGCGGTGACGAGTGGCACGGCGCAGACCGCAGCGCTGACCTGGGCGACGTGCGACGGGGGTGTGCCCTCGGTGCTGGAGTGCGCGTCCATCGCGGTGCCGATGGACTACGGCGACCCGGGCGGCAAGCAGATCACCATCGCCGTCAGCAGGCTGAAAGCCGCCGACCCCGCCCGGCGGCGGGGTGTGCTGCTGACCAATCCGGGCGGCCCCGGCGGTGCGGGCCGCGACATGCCGATGGCCTACCAGGACCAGCCGATTGCCAAGGTGTACGACATCATCGGCGTCGACGTCCGTGGTCTCGGCGGTTCCACCCGGCTGGCCTGCGATCCCGCCGACGAGACAGGTCTGCCGGAGGATCGCGGGACCGCGGGCAGCAGCCGCCCGCTGGACTCCGACTTCCCGCTGCTCGCGGAGATCGCGCGCCGCGAGGAGGCCGGATGCGTCTCCGGCGGGGGTGAGTTCCGCAGGCATGTCACCACCATGAACACCGCGCGCGACATGGACATGATCCGTGTGGCGCTCGGCGAAGCCAAGATCAACTATCTGGGCGTGTCGTACGGCACCTGGCTGGGCGCGGTGTACGGCCAGATGTTTCCGGACCGGCTGGACCGCAGCGTGCTGGACTCGTCGTTGGATCCCAACAAGACCTGGCACGACCAGAACTACGACACCGCCGCGTCGACGGCCGCCAATTTCGAGGCCTGG
The DNA here is from genome assembly GCF_055586285.1 of Actinokineospora sp. NPDC051303. NCBI lineage: Bacteria > Bacillati > Actinomycetota > Actinomycetes > Pseudonocardiales > Pseudonocardiaceae > Actinokineospora > Actinokineospora sp. NPDC051303. The sequence goes on along the minus strand of NZ_JBVJIN010000020.1, from coordinate 95,297 downwards.
GCCGACTGGACCGCGGACCGGGACGGCACCTTCCACCTCGGGAACGATCCACGGAAGGTGCGGGCCGCCATCGACAGGATCGCCGCGGCCGTGGCCACGAAACCGCTGGCCGGGTTCGCCAACCAGACCGAGTTCGACACGGCGGTCGGCGAGTCCACCCGGTACCGGCCCACCTGGGCAGGTTTCGCCAAGAACATGGGCGCCACCCTCGCCGAGCTGAACGGAAAGCCCGCCGACCCGCGGCTGGCGGAAAGCAATCGGCGCGCCGCGACGGCCGCGGTCCAACTCGCGAAGGAGGAGGACGGTGGCATGTCCACCTCCGTGTATGCCTCGGTGCTGTGCGACTGGGACTGGTCGGCTGATCTCGGGCTCTACTCGCGCGATATGCGTTGGTGGCGCGACCATTTCCCCTACGGCGGCACCGTGAACAGCATGGCTCCTTCCAACTGCGTCTTCCACCAGGGCGACCGTGAGCCGCTGGTCCAGGTCGGGCGCGCCGGGTACGGCAAGGGCTTGGTTCTCGGCTCGGAAGGCGACACCCAGACCACGCTGTCCAACAGCACCGCGATGGCCCGCACCCTGGGCAGCGCGCTGATTCGTGTGCACAACGACGGCCGCCACGGCGTCTACGCCGCCGGTGACGACACCACGAAGGCCAACCCCTGCGTGGACGACAAGGTCAACGCGTACCTGATCGACGGTGCACTGCCCGCCCGGAACATCACGGACTGCGACACGACCAACCCGCCCGCCGCGGTGCCCGCCGACTCGCACGGCCCGGCCCAGCCCGTCGAGATCCCCGATCTCGGCCAGCTCATCGAGGACATCCTCGCTGGCGTGCTGCCTCACGGTCGCCGCTAATCCCGGTTCCCGGTCCCCGCTCGCCCACACTGCGAGCGGGGACCGCCCCTTTGATCGGCGAACCGGGTGTGACCGCGCCACCTGGGGTCGAGCCAGACCGCATGCCGATCTGTTCTGTCCAGGCCATACCTGGCCGGCGCAAGGGAGCGCGAAGCCCGGAACCTGCGGGCGCCGGGTTTGTCGGGTGGCGGGTGAACGGGGCGTGCAGGTTCCAGCGCCCCTTCGCGGTCGGCGGTATCCGGCGCGGCTATTTCCGGGAGGAGGTCGAGGGCAGGCTGGGCGAACTGGTCGAGATCACGGCCGGAGCCTCGACCGCGACTGGGCGCCGGAGACTAGGGTGCGGGTGGTCGGGGTGATGCGGCGGCTGGTCACGGACCAGTTGGGCACTCTGCTGACCGGGCGGGCGCCACTGGAATACGTCGACGACATCCGGACCGCGACCCGGTACATCCTCAACGTGCTGGTGACTCGGCAGCGGCCCCGGGTCATGCTGCTGGACCCGGTACCAGCGGGCCAAGGGGCGGATGGTCGAACTCGCCAGGCAGATGGTCTCCGAGGACGGCATCTGCGGCCCTGCCTACCTGGTGCGCGATGTCCTGGCCGCGCATCGCGCCGACGCCGGGGCGATGCCCGCCGCGGACCTGGTGCTGAGCCTCACTGGGCCCTATGTGGCCGGTCTGGACACGGTCGCCAACAGCGCGGTCTACGCGGTGCTCAAGCACCCGGACCTGCTGGCCAGGGTGCGGCGGGAGATGGACGCCGTGTTCGCCGAACGGGGCGCCGACCTCGGCGACGGGGACCTCAAGTGGCTGCCGGTCGTCCGCGGTGTGGTCATGGAGGCCATACGGCTTATCCGATCGCCGTCGCATCCGGGGTGGGCGAGACGGTGTACCTCGGGACGAGCGTGCCGCACTTCCAGGCCAGGTACTTCCCGGACCCGGACCGGTTCGACCCGGACCGCTACGGCAAGGCGCGCGCCGAGCACCTTCAGCCCGGCGCGTACACCCCCTACGGGCGCGGCCCGCACACCTGCCTCGGCAAGAGCCTCGCCGACCTGCAGATGGTGGTCACCGCGGCACGGTTGTTCCACCGGCTCGATTTTGCGACTCAACCACCCGGCTGCACCCTGGCCACCAGGTCCGTGCCCACTCCGGGCCCGCGATGAGCTTCCGGGTCGCGGGTCGCCGCCGCTGAGCCGCCGCGCGATCGGCTCCCGGTGACGTCAGGGGCGGGTGCGGCGTCTGGTCGGATCGCTGTCGGCGCCGCTTCGGTCCGCGGCGGCGACGCGGATCGGCTCGGTGAGGGCGTTGTGGTTCAGGCTGGCCGGTGGCGGGGTGGGCCGGGAAGCCGCGGGGCGGGGGTGCGCGTCCGGTCGCGGCTCCGGGCCCTCGTCTGCCGGTGGGCCGGGGGTGGGCTCCGGCTCGGCTCGGGCGGCGGCGGCCTCGGTGCGGCGCTCCTCGATGAAGCCGGTGATGACGGTGGTGATCAGCGAGGCCGAGATAAGGGTCTCGACCAGGAAGAAGGCGCAGAAGTCGACCAACGACCCGATCGGCGGGCCGCCGGGGAGGGCGTTGCGCAGCGGCACGAGAGCGAACAGCAGCGCCGCCATGAAGCTCATCGACGGCCACAGCAAGCCCTTGCGCCTGCCGACGACGAACCAGGCCGCGACGACGGCGGCCACGGCCAGACCCCACATGAAGACCATGACGAACAGGGCGAAGGCGAACGTGGCCGTGGACCGTTCGACCTCGGTGTTGAGCAGGGTGACGCCCGCTTCCGTGGTGCTCGGGCTCTCGGTCAGCTGGAAGAAGCTGTCCGCGTTGATCGCGGTGAGGTGGACGGGCACGCTGCTGTCGTCGTCGGGGGTGTAGGCACCGAACAGCAGGGGCATCGAGTAGCTGTCCCAGGGGTAGTCGGTGACCACTCCGTCTTCCAGGGCGAAGGTGACGTCGGTCAGCGCCGCGCTCTTGCCCTGTTTGAACGTGACGATGTCGCCGCGGAAGGCGCTGGAGAAGACGACGAGGTCCCGGGTGGGCTGGCCTGTGTCGTCGGCGAGCTTGCCGGTCGGCTCGACCCGGTACTGCGCCGACACCTGCCGGGTCGCCGCGTCGATGCGCTGCACGTGCAGCGTGATATTCACGCGGGTCTCCTCGGCGGCCCGGCCCGCTTCCAGGGTGTTCTGCGACTTGCCGCGTTCGGCGAGGTAAACAGAAAGGCTGCTCGCGCCGACCACGACGACGGCGAGGATGGCGCCTGCGGTCTTTGCCCAGGCGGGCAGCCGCCGCTGCCTGCCGGATCGGTCGGAAACAGGTGGGGTGGACTTTCGCACGCGGCATTAAACCACCGTGTTCGCGGCGATCCGGTTGTTCTCGGGCGGTCCCGGCCGACTGGGGGAGCTGCCCAGCCACCTGGCTGTCGATCGTCGGGACCTGTTCGGCGCCTCGGATGGTTGGCCTGTGTAGCGCGGATCAGGGGCGGGGCGGGGAATCTCTCGCGGCGCGGAGTGCCACTGTCCGGTGTAGATCGAAATCGGCGAGCGAGGTGGTTCCGAGGTTTTCCCGTCGGGTGGTTGGAACCTTCAGCCGACTGACGGCAATGAGTGGACGCCTGCCGGAGAATTGGTGGGATGTTCGCTGTGCGTGGTTAACGCGCCATGGTCAGGGCGGTGACGACGGCCGCGCGTTTCTCACGGGAATCGCGGACGGTGCGGCTCATTTCGGCATGGCGGAACAGGGAGTCGGCTTCGACGGCCAGGATGCCCTGCTTGTTTCGGGTGCCGGACGATAGCCGACCCTTCTGGGTGAATAGGTGACGCCGTGTTCTAAGGTTTCGGTCGGCTGTGCGGCTGGATCGCCCCGTTCGGGGAGCGTGACCCCATCTAGGTGTTGCTCATGTGACTGAGCGTCGATGTTGTGGAGACAGGGTGACCAGGAGAGTCCGGGGGAAATCCGGGTTGGGGAAAACGTTGGCGGAACAGTTGCCGGAAACTGGATTTCCCGCCGGTGCGCGGTCCTGCTCGACGCGAAGACGCGCAAACTCATCGGCTCGACCGGCGAGCAGGTGCCACTGGAGGTGCTGCCGCCGGTGGTCACGGACACGGCTGTCGGGCCGGTTCCCGGCCGTGACGGGGCGTTGCGGATCGTGACCGCGGTGGCCCTTCCCGATGGCAGGTTGCTGGCGGCGGTGAGCACCACGTCGTTGTCGGACGCGGTGGTCGGTGGTGGGCAGGGGTTGCTGCTCGTCACGGCGGGCGGGCAGGTTCTCGACGCGCACGGGGTGGTTCCCGCTCCGGACGACCAGGCGACGGCGGCGCTGATCGCTCGGGCCGCTGCGGCGGGCGCGGCGGGGGAGCCGGGCGTGCTCGACGGCCCGGCGGCGGACTCCGCGCCGGATCGGCCGGTGGTCGCTTACGCTCCGGTCGCCGCGGCGGGGCTCGGTCCGGTCGGGCTCGCGGTGGTCGGTGTGGTGCGTGTGCCGGCGCATCCCGCGGGCGGGGACGGTGATGGCGTGTTGCCCGCGGTGGCGCTGCTCGTGGTGGCGGTCGGCGGGTTTTTGCTGGTCCGGGGTGCGGTGGTGACGCCGGTGCTGCGGTTGCGGGCGGATGCTCTCGTTGTCGCCGGTGGCGATCTCGACCATGTTGTCTGGCGGCCGCGTGGTCGGGAGCCGCGCCGGATCGCCGCCGCGATCGAGCATTGCGCGCGGACGATCCGGGCTGCGGCGTCCGCGCCGCGCGTGGGCAAGGACTGGCTCGGGGTGGACCGGGCGGCGAGCACGTATCGGATGAAGGTGAACGCCTCTGTCGGGGAAGGGGCGGAGTCGTCGGCGGACCAAGAGCCAGAGGTGGGCGGGCGCGAACGGGGTGGCCGCCTGGCCCGGCGCGGGCTGCCGGTGGGAGTGGTGGTCGGGGTCGCCGCCGTGGGGATTCTCGGGTGGTCGGCCGGAGTGGTGGTGACCATCGCCAGCCGCGAGGCCGCGGCGCCTGAGTCGGTCGTCGCCGGGGTCGACGGGGAGGTCTCGGTCGTAGCCATCGGGAACATCCATGGCCAAGGCGAGCTTCTGCTCGATGAGTTCGACACGTTGCCCGTGGTCGGGCCGGTCGATCTGCCTGAGCGGCGGAGTGCCTGATGGGGACCGGGATCGGCGGCGAGTTGCTGCCTCAGCACGCCACGCTCGGCCTCGCGATCGGCCTGGTGTTCTCGCTGCTGTGCTATCTGACCACGAACCTGTCTCCGGGCGGGATGATCACTCCGGGGTGGTTGGCGTTGACCCTGGTGGAGGATTACGCCAAGGCCGGGATCGTGGTGGGGATGACGGCGGTGACCTTCGGCGCGGTCGTGTTGTTGCAGCGCTTCGTGATCCTCTACGGCAAGCGTCAGTTCGCTGCTGTGGTGCTGACCGGGGTGGTGTTGCAGACGACCATGATCGTGGTGATCCAGCAGGACTACCCGGTGCTGTTCGCCCATCAGGCGCTCGGGTTCGTCGTCCCGGGGCTGATCGCCTACCAGTTGGTGCGGCAGCCGAGGGTGGCGACGTTGGTGGCGACCGGCACGGTCAGTTTCGCCTGTTACGGGGTGATCGTCAGTGGTGTGCTTGTCGGTCTCGTGCCCACGGTGCTGTGAGGAGGAACCGGGTGCAGGCGCTCAAGATCGCCCGTGGGGCGGCGTTCGCGGTGACCATCGGCCTGGCGGCGTGGGGTGTGGTGCATTTCGCCACGCATGTGGGTGGTCCGGGCGCGCCCGCCGCGATCGTGGTGGACGACCGCGCGCTCGCCGCGGACAGCGGCTCGGTGAGCTACGAGCGGCTGACCGGGCCGGACCGCACGGTGGCCCGGACGACGGCGGGGGCGGTGGTGGCCACGTTCACCGACGGCGCGCGGACGGCGGTGGTGACCTGGCCGCGGCGGGTGTTCGCCGAGCCGGAGTTCACCTCGGCGCAGGTCGCCACGACCGCGTGGGTGCGGTTGCTGCCCGGCCCGTGGCGGGCGGGCGACGAGCGCGCCGAGTGGTTCGCGTCCTGGCTGGCGCGGGACCCGGCCAAGCCCGACATCCTGGGCATCATGACCGAGTACCAGCACGGCGCGCCCGCCGAACGCGACCGGCGTGGGGTGCGGTTTCGCGGTGACGCCGCGTTCGGGCCGGTCGCGGCGTCCGGGGCGGGCAGGCTGGAGCAGTCCGACTTCATCGACTACCTCGGGGTGCCCTGGAAGTTCGCCGACGGGGTCACCCGCAAGCCGAAACCGCGCCACTACGGGGCCACCGACTGCTCCGGGTTCATCCGCCTGGTCTTCGGCTACCGCTCCGGCTACCCCCTGCTCTCGGGCAACACCCCCGGCCCTGGCCTGCCGCGCCGCGCCTACGCCATCGCCGAGTCCGGCCCCGGCGTCGCGCTGATCCCCGACACCGGGGACCGGGTCACCGACTACGCCGCCCCGCAACCCGGCGACCTGCTGTTCTTCCAGTTGGAGGGCGACGAGCAGATCGACCACGTCGCCCTCTACCTCGGCATCGACACCACCGGACACCACCGATTCATCTCCAGCCGCGAACGCGCCAACGGCCCCACCATGGGCGACCTCGGCGGCACCTCACTGCTCGACGACGACGGCAACTACTCCCGCGCCTGGCGAGCCGCACGACGGGTGTGACCCATCGTGGACAATCCTCCGGGCATGACGAGAGGGAAAGGGGCAATGCGGGTGACCGAGGCCAGACGGCGCGTCTTGGTGGACGTGCTTCTCGTGGGCGGCGCGGCGCTGGACGCGTTGTTCTCCAGGGCGCCCGAAGACCCGATCGCCTTGACGCTGGTGGCCGTGCTCGGCTGCGGGGTGCTCCTGTTCCGGCGGCGGGCGCCGCACCTGGTGTTCGCGGTCACGTTGCCGGGAATGCTGTACGGAATCATGTCGCTGGCGTTGCTGATCGCCCTGTACACGGTGGCGGCGTGCGCGCGCGACCGCCGGTGGCTGGCGGTGTGCGTCGCGGCCGCCGCGGTCACTAGCACCGTGCCCTCGCCGCTCGAACCGCAGTGGCCGGGGATGGCCGACCTGGTGATCTCCGCTGGGTACAGCCTGGCGATGGTCGCCGCGACGGTGTTCCTTGGACTGCTCGTCCAGGCCCGACAGGACCTGTCCGCGCGGCTGGTCGAGATCGAGGAGGGGCGCGAGCACGAGCGTGCGCTGGTGGCGCAGACGCTGCTGGCCAAGGAACGCGCCCAGCTGGCGAGGGAGATGCACGACGTGGTCTCGGGGCAGGTGAGCCTGATCGCGGTCCGCGCGGGCGCGCTGCAGATGAGCACCAGCGACCCGGACGCGCGGGAAGCGGCAACGACGATCCGGCGGCTGGGCGTCAGCACGCTGGAGGAACTGCGGCACATGGTCACGGTGCTGCGGGCGTCGGGCACGGTGCCGCCCGACCTCACGCCGCAGCCGACCATCGCCGAGGTGGGGAAGCTGGTGGCCAACAGCGGCGTCGCCACCCGGCTGACCGGCACGCTGCCCGATGATCTCGCCATCCCGGTGCGGCGCGCGGTGTACCGCACGGTGCAAGAGGCCCTGACGAACGTGCGCAAGCACGCCCCCGGCGCGAGCGCGGTCATCGAGCTGTGGCACGACGAGGCGGAGATCGGCGTCACCGTCACCAACTCCGCGCCCGCGCTGCCCGCCATCGCGCTGCCCAGCGCCCAGCACGGCCTGGTTGGCCTGCGGGAGCGCGCGGAACTGCTCGGCGGCAAGATCGAGTGCGGCCCGACACCCGAGGGCGGCTTCCAGATCCGGCTGCGGCTGCCCCGCGACCGGGCCCCGATGTTCGGGACCGCGGTGCGCAGGCTCGCCGCGGCGGACAAGCGCGCCGAGACGGGCACGTGATGGGCGGCCCGATCCGGGTGGTCGTGGTGGACGACGAGGCGCTGATCCGCTCCGGTTTCGAGCTGATCCTGGCCACGGCCGACGACATCGACGTCGTGGCCACCGCGACGGGCAAGGACGCGCTGGCGGTCATCGACGCGCACACCCCCGACGTGGTGCTGCTCGACATCCGAATGCCCGAAGTGGACGGCCTCACCATCCTGCGGCAGCTCCGCGGCCGGGCGAACCCGCCGGTGGTGGCGATGCTGACCACATTCGACTCCGACGAGTACGTCGACGCCGCGCTGCGCGCGGGCGCGGTGGGCTTCATCCTCAAGGACACCGACCCACACCAGCTCGTGAACCTGGTGCGCGCGTTGGCGGGCGGCGGCGTCGTGCTGTCCCCCAAGGTCAGCCAGGTCGTCGTCGGCGGCTACCTCGGCGGAGCCGGCACCCCGGATGGCGCGGCCGCGAGCCGGATCGCGCGGCTGACCCAGCGGGAGCGCGAGGCCCTGATCCTGATCGCCGAGGGAAAGTCCAATGTGGATATCGCGGCCCAGTTGTACCTGAGCGTGGGCACGGTCAAGGACGTCGTGAGCGCCATCCTGGCCAAACTCGGCGTCCCCAACCGGGTCCGCGCCGCCTTGCTCGCCCAGCGGGCCGGACTGGCCGACCCCGAGTAGCGAATCAGCCGGTCGGCTGAGTGGCGGCAGCCAGTAGACCGATGCGCCGTCGGGTGGGCGGTGACACCCTTGCCGAGTGCGCGGATCGGTTGCCCGCGCACGAAGGGCGCCGCCGGACCTCGTCTCCACCCCGACGAGACCGGCGGCGCCTCGGCATCGGCGGCCGGATTTCCCCGGCATCGCTCGCGGATGGCTTGTATCCCATCGAATAACCGGGCGCCTGAAAGGGCCCGGGCGTTCCGATACGGAGCCTCTTCCGGGCGTGTGCTGGTGACGACGTGGCGCCCGTGACGCTGCCCCTGCGCGGCAGCGGTAGGCGGTTGATCGACGTCGGCCTGTTCATGCCCGGCGAGTCGCTGGTCTACCTGACCGGCAAGCCGGCCAACCGGCCGCGCTCGGCCGAGTGTCGACCTATGAGGAGTTGGTGGAGGTCAACATCCGGGAGCGCGGTCCCGGCCACCCGGCCCCCTGATGGCCCGCTCCGATTGGGCGCACCGGCGGGCTCAACTCTGCGAGGTGGGCGCGGCTGTCACGGAGTTCGAGGCGCTGCTGGAGGACTGCCTGCGAGCTTTCGGTGCCGACGACCCCATCACCCTCGGCATCCGAAACAACCTCGCGTACTGGCGGGGTGCCGTGGGTGACCCGGCTCGGGCGGCCTGGGAGTTCGGCGACCTCGTCCACGACCGCCTGCGCGTCAGCGGGCCGGACCACCCTGCCACCCCGACCGCCCGCCACAACCTGATCCCTGATCCGCTGGCGCGGCGAGGCAGGCGACCCCCAGGGCACTGGCCGACCTGCGTTCGCTGTTGGCCGACCAGGTGAGGGTCTTCGGCCCGGTCCACCCAGACGCGGCGAGGACCCGGGCTGCGGGTTCCTGCCCGCCCCGGGCACAGTGACGGTGTTCGAGCTGCCGCTGGGCCCGGGGGCGCGCGTGGACTTCGGTGTGGTCGCCGGGTCGGTCATTGGGCCGGAGTGGGACTCCATGCTGGCCAAGCTGGTCGTCACCGGCGCCACCTGGGAGCAGGCCCTGCGCCGCGCCGCCCGGGCCCTGGCGTAGTTCACCGTGGACGGCGTGGCCACGATGCTGCGGTGGTGGCCGACGCGGCCTTCGTACCCGAGCAGACCGGGTCGGAGAGCCGTTCACCGTGCACACGCGTTGGGGGGAGACCGAGTTCGACAACGACATCGCGCCGTTCGACGGTGCCTGGGCCGAGTCAGGCGCAGGCAGCCGCGAGCGCGTCGTGGTCGAGGTCGGCGGCAGGCGCATCGAGGTCACCGTGTCGGTGTCCTTCGGCGGCGGGGTCACCCGTAAGGCGCCGCCGCGGCGCTTGCGACCGGTGGTGGGGTCGCGGGGCGACACGGTGACCGGGCCCATGCAGGGCACGGTGGTGAAGCTGCTGGTGTCCGACGGCGACCCGGTCGAGGCCGGAGACCTGGTGGCGGTGGTCGAGGCGATGAAGATGGAGCAGCCCATCACCGCCCACCAGGCGGGCGTGGTTCACAAGGTCACGGTCTCGGTCGGGGAGACGGTCGGCGCGGGCGCGCCCATCTGCGAGATCAAGGCGTAGGCCGAACGTCATCCACTGGCAGGTCTGCACACTGTCAGGCTCTCGGTTCCACAGCCTGTAGTCCTCAGTGGAGCGTGTTCTGGCAGACGTGTTGCCCGCACCCTCGGCTCCATCGGCCGGGAGTGCGGGCAACACGAGCCGGTCGTGCACCGGTGCCCGACCGGCGCGCGACATGGGGTCACGAGTGGGGAAGACTCGGTCGCCCGCGCCGCGATGCCATCAGGGTTTGCGGATGACCTCGAACATGCTGGATAGGGCGTCCTCGCCGTGGCCGTCCGCGACCCGCTTCTCCAGGAACTCCTTGATTGGCACCATCAGGTCGGGGCGGATGCCCGCGTCCTTGCTGGCCTGGACCATCTTCGCCAGGCCCACCGCGTTGAGCGCCGTGGTCGACACCGTGGTCGCGTACTCGCCCGCGTCCACGGCCGCGGCCGCGCCCTTGATGCTGGGCAGCACCACGTGGGTGATCCACTGCTCGGCGTACGGCGCGAGCGCCGCGGCCGGGATCTTCTCGCTGGCGACCAGCGCGTAGGCGTGCAAGGCGCCTGCCAGCGACGTCCACAGGATGGCCAGCAGGCCCAGGTCGTACAGCGCGGCGATGCCCGGGTCGGAGCCCAGGTGCACGCTGTTGCCGCCGAGCACCTTGAGGGTGTCCTCGTGCTTGGCGAAGACATCCGCCTCACCCGCGTAGAACAGCAGGGTCTGCGGCAGGCCGACGGCGGGCGGCACCGTCATGATGTAGCCGTCCAGGTACTCCGCCCCAAGCCCGCGGGCCCACTCGGCAGCCTTGCGGCCGTCCTCGGGGACACCGGAGGTCAGGTTGACCAGGACCTTCCCGGCCAGCGAGTCCTTCACCGGCTCCAGGATGGAGTAGCTGGCCTCGTAGTCGTGGACGCACACGACGAGGACGTCGGTCGCCGCGACGGCGGCGGCGATGTCGTCGGCGCGCGTGGCCCCTTTCGCCACGAGCTGGTCGGCCTTGCTCGCCGACCGGTTCCACACCGTGACCTGGTGCCCGGCCTTCAGGTAGGCGCCCGCAAGCGCGGCGCCCATCAGACCCAGGCCGATCACGGACACGGGCGCGGGACGTGCTTCGGTCACCTCAACCACTCCTTCACGAATTCACCAGATTGAGCCCACCTGGACAGTTCCGCGCACGGCGAATCCACTGTCCTGGTAGGGGCTTGTTGCGGTTCATTGTCTACCGCGACGAGTCGACGATAACGGTGTCCGACCGCGACCTTCAAGTACTTACTTCAAAGTGCGTTAATTCGCGGCGGCGGCCCGACCGCGCCCGTCACCCGTTCGGAACGGTGCGCCCGGTGTCGGCGAATCCCTTGTGCCACTGGTCTGCGCACCCATCCGTGCACGTAAGGCCAATGCAAGCGCTGTTCTTGGAACGCATTTTCCTGGTCGATTCTGGGCATACCACGACAGGTAGGGATGCGCAGTTTCCGTTATGGTTGATCAACTACGTTTGGCGTCAGCCCAAGATCTTCACTTAGGGTAGTTGCATGTCCTCAACGGGCTCAAGACGTTCTGTGTCCACAGCGCGAGGGCGGCTGCTGCGGAGCGCCAAGCCGCTGAGGCCCGACGCCAGAACGAGGTTACCGGGCAGCAGCTTCAGCTCACCCGGGAGCAACTCGACGCGCAGCAGCGTCTTCACCAGCAGGAACAGGTTGCAACGCATATCGCCGCTGTGCGCGATGTCGTCCTCGTCGACGAGGCGTTTCGCGATAAACTCCGCCAAGACGCTGCGGCTGTCATTCTGTGGTGGGAAGGCGTCGGGGGTGTGCTGGCGCCAAGTGGTGAGGTTCTGCACCTGTGAGTGGTTCGTGACCTTGCCGACGTCGCGCAGGTGGTCCTGTCGGGTTCTGCCCAGACTGGGTGGAGTCGCGGTCGACCGGCTGGCCGGTAACGAAACGGACCGTTGTGCGCCGGGTGACGCAGACGGGTTCGCCCTGTTGCCAGGGCCGCGTGTTTCATCGCTGTCAATCGGACGTAAGGGGGCTCGACAGGCCATGAGCGACGACGAGAACCGGCCGTTTTTCAACGTGGGCGGCGATTTTTCCATGCGGGACGGCAATGTCGCGGGCCGTGACCAGCACATCGGCGACACCGTCGGCGGGGACAAAGTAGGCGGGAACAAGAACACGAACGTCCGGCTGGGGTTCGGCGCCCTCGTGCTGGCGCTGGTGATCGGTGGGGGATTCGTGGTCAAGGAGATCACGGCCTCGCCCACCGACGTGGTGTTCCAGGAAGGTGTGGACGGGGCCGTGGCCACCGTCGACGCGCTGCGCCAAGCCGAGGTGGACGGGGATGCGGCGCGGTGGTGCGAACTGGCGTCGGTGAACGTGACCGACTTCTGTCGCACCATCATGACCTCCTCGTTCGCGGGCAGCCCGCGGCTGCGCGCGCAGCTAGCGGAGGTCTCGGTCGGCTCCGGGACTGGCAGCGGCAATTCCGCCGCGGTAGATGTGTCCTTTCGTGGGAAGAAAGTGGGCGTGGTGCCGATGCTGTGGGACGGGACGCGGTGGTCGGTGGAGCCCACCATCTACTTTCTCGGCGTTAACAACGGTGGGTTCGCCATGACAGCCGTGCTGAACGCCAACGGCTGCGGCTCCGGGCTCGGCACCGCGGTGGGGTGCGACGAATGAGCGGCTACCCGACGCCTGCGACCGTCCTCGTCATCGACCTGCGGTCGTTCAGCTCGCTGACCAACCCCGACCAGGTCGCCGCACGCAAGCAGTTCTATAGCCTGCTCGCCGACGCGTTCACCGACGGCGGGATCGAGTGGGACACCTGCGCGCACGAGGACCGCGGTGACGGCGCCTTGGTTGTCGTGCCCGCCGAGGCGTCCAAGGTGGTGCTGCTGGACTCGGTGCTCACCCGGATCGCCGCGAGCGTCGAGGCGGCCCCCCGGCTCGCGTCGGGGTGGCAGTGCGAGGCTCGGGTCGCGCTGCACACCGGCGAGGTGCACGAGGACGAGAACGGATTCGCGGGCTCCGACGTGACGCACGCCTTCCGCCTCGCCGACTCGGCGGTGCTGCGCGCCGCGCTCGCGGAGTCCCAACGGCGCTGCGTGGTGCTGGTGTCGGACGTTCTCTACCAGTCGATCGTGCGCCACGGCTACGGCAAGATCACTCCCAGTGCCTTCCACCGAACGGTGGTGCGCGCCAAGGACATGACGGCGACAGGCTGGCTGTCGGTCCCCGGCGACGACACCACCGCCCGGCGGGTCGCCGAGCGGGAGCGCACCTCGCAGGCGCGGGATGCGTGGCTGTCGGTCGGCGGGGACATGACTCTCACCGGCTCAAACATCGCCGGGCGGGACCAGCACATCGGCGACACCGTGCACGGCCACCAGGTCGGCGGCGACCTCGTGCAGAACAAGATCATCCAGCGGATGCGGGACAACAAGGTCGCGGTCGTCGTGGTCGTGTTCCTGCTGCTCGCCGTGCTCGGCGGCGGGGCATACCTGACGTTCGGGCCGAACGGCGATGCCGGGGTGCCCTCGACGAACGACACGTACTTCGACACGGTGTCGCCCACCACCGCGGCGGCGCCGACGAACTCGGCGGGGCCCACCTCGCCGAAAGCCGCCGCGGCAGGCCAAGCGGTGCAGGACCCCAGCCTCATCGCGGGCAACTGGACAGCATCGGACGGCACCGGGGTGAAGACGTTCACCGGCAACAGCGGTCCCTGCGACGGCTTCTTCTACGCGGGCGGCAAGCCCTTGGACATCGGCGGTCCGATGTCCTGCGTGATCTCCACCCGGTCGGACAATTCCGGCCGATACACCCTTCAGGTCACCCAGAGCCCCAATCAGGCTAGTTACAAGATCAGTTTCGATTCCACCGACCGGGCAACGGTTTACGAGCCTGACGGCACCGAGCTGTACAGGCTGAGCCGGTTCTAACAGTCCCGTCGTTACGTTCGATCCCGTGTCCACGATGCAGACAGCGACTTGGCCACCACACGGGACGGACCGCATGACCGCTGTCACCTCCTTCACCGCCGTGACCCGGGCGCACCGGATCGGCAGCTTCTGGCACCGCCTCGACGACGCGGGCCGCGCCGCCCTCGCGGGCCTCGCGCGCCCGCGTCGCTTCCACCGCGGCGACACGATCATCCGCGTCGGCGCGGTGGAGAACTGGGTCGCCATCCTCTATCTCGGCCGGGTCCGCCTGCTGAGCGCCGACGGCAAGCCCTTCGCGCTGCGTTGGGCGGGCGATATCGTCGGTGAGCAGGCGGTGCTTGACCATGGTGCCCGCTCGGCGACCGTCCAGGCCGAGACGGCGGTGCAGGCCCTGATCATCGACGGCCCGCCGTTCAACCAGACCCTGAACCGGCGCCCGGAGATCCTGCGCGTTCTGTCGGCGGTGATCTCCGAGCGCCTGCGTGAATCCGACCGACACTTCTCGGGCCAGGGCGACGACGCGTTCAGCAAGATCGTCGAACTTCTGGTGCGCTACCTAGATGAGGTCAGCGGCGACGATGTCCATGCTCGCTTCGGTATCGGCTCGCAGCAGGCGTTCGGTGAATTCCTTGGCCTGTCTAGGGAATCGGTCGTGCGGGCGCTCAAGCGCCTGCGCGAGGAGAACGTCATCGCCACCGACCGCGGTGTGGTAACCGTTCTGGACACCGCCGGGCTGCGGCGCTACGCCGAGGGCAGGTAACGAAACGGCCCGTACTGCCGCACGTGGCGCACGCGGAGGTGACTGGGTGAGCGTCGCGGTGGTCTCATCAGGGGAGTCGGTCCTCCACAGTGGATCGATCTGGTGGAAGGGGAGACATGCGCAGGAACCTGATGGTCGTCACCGCGGCCGCGCTGGTTTTCGGCACGGGCGCTTGTGGGCTGCTGGAGACCAAGCACAAGGTCGGTGAGTGCGTTCGCACGACCGTCGGACTCGGCGGCACCGACATCACCAGCGCCGAGTGCCGCGGCACCGGCAACGTCATGGACAACCTCGGCGATCCGGTCTACGTCATCACCGCCGTAATGGCGTATGAGGATCACTGCCCGGAGGATGGCCAGCCCGGCATCGAGCTCCAGCACGAGCCCGACGACGCGGTGTACTGCCTGAACCTGGAGAGCTGACCGGCAGGCGTCGGCGGCGGTGGCCGACTCCCGAGGAGGGACACTGCCCGCTCGACACCAGGGCCTGGCGATGCAAAGCGATAGGTCATGGGGATTAGAGATGGACCTTGGTGAATATGGGGCTGAGCCCGGGTGTCGGGTGCTCGTCGAGGGCAAAGATCTACCGGACGCCCCTGCTCGACCAGAACGACCAGGACATCGCGCTCACGATCTACCACGGGCTCGGCGAACTCGGTGTGCGGCTGTGGGACCAGGAAATCCGCGTCCTGCAGAGGATCGGCAGCCTCGGGCACCCGAGCCTCCCCAGCCTAGAGGGGGTGGTTACGTCCGACCCGATGCGATCACCGGGAACAGTGACGGGGTCAGGGTCGACGCTTCCTCGCCTACGTGCCGCCGGAACGCAGCGAGTTCCTCATGGGGCTTGGTGGGGGCGCGTGCGACTTCAAGGGCGACGTGTTCAGCCTAGGGATGATCGGTGCGGAGTGGCTGCTCGGAACGCGACTGCTCGACGGCCACCCGGACCTCGGGCCTGGGCTGCACGACTTCCAGAAGGAGGTGCGGCGCCGGGTCGCCGTCGCTCCCGGTTTCCGCGACCCGCGCGGGCGTCGACCATGGTGAACGTCATGGACATGTTGAGCCGCAACCACAACGCCATCGTGGGGAGTTTCGCTGAGGAGGGTGAAAGCGGCCGTCCGTATCTCGTCACTTACATGCGGGAGGAGAGTGACAGGACTTTTCGCGTGGAAGCGCATCACCGAGTCCGCTCAGACCGACGAGGGGCGCGATCAACTCGTCACCCTGATCGAAGGAGATCTGCGCGACGCAAAGGTGCGAACCACCGGAGTGAGTTCAACAGCCTGTTCGTTCGCCTAATGTACCCCGATGACGATGAGACCGCCGTGCGTGTTCGCCATCGACGCCACGTCCTGGGCGAGGTCCTTGAGCGGGGTTGGGTCGGTGGGTGCGATGTACCGGTAGCTCTGCGGTGGCTGGAATGCGGAGTGGGTTCGCAGCCAGGCGAGGGTGAACGGGTCGGACAGTGCTTTGGGGTGGACGATGGTGAGTGCGGTGGCTTGTTCAGCTCCGGTGAGGTAATCGGTGAACTCGGCTCGGGAGAGGCCGAGGTTTCCGCGGTGTCGTCGCCAGATGGTGTTCGGCTTGGCGGTGTGCCGATCGGCAAGGATGGCGGTACCGACCACGGCCATGGTCGGGGAGCTGGCGTAGAGGATGAGACGCGTCCCGGGGGGTGCCGCCACCCGTGTTCGACGCAGTTCGACGGTCTTGGTGCCGTCAAGGATGGCTTTGGCGAACCGGGGGCGTAGCGACAGCAGCAAGGGCCGTGGTGTTGCGTCGCGTTCGCCCTCGGGGACTGGTGTCGCAGTCATGACGAGGACCCTATCCACAGGCGACGACAAACACCTGTTCGACGCGGCCTACCTTGGTTGTGACGGGGGCTACATCGTCCCTGTCCGGTAGAGGGCGGCGAACAGCTCCGAGCTCACGCGATGAGGTCCGTAGAAGGTCTTCGGGCCGCCGAGTTGGTCTCTGAGCTGGTTGTAGGTGCTGGTGGAGATGGGCTTGTCGAACAGCTCGGTGTCGGAAAATCGCAGTGCCTGCATGGTCTGTTTGCCGTCGGCGCGCTTCTCCAGGAGGTTGAGGTCAAGCACCCCATAGTGCTTGAAGGCCGCGTGCAGACGTGCGGGGGTGTCGACGTCGATGGCGTCGAGTATCGAGGTTCCAACGATCTCGGCAGAGTTGCGCGGCCCTTGGCTCACTCGCCACAGGATGCGGGCGGGCGGGGTCAGCAGGGCGTCAGCGGTCCGGTAATAAACCTGCTCACGACCGAGAGAAAGCTCGATGGGGCGCGTTGTCAACTGGATCGGGTAGCCGAGCAGTTCACTGCTCCACCTGGGTTGGATGGGGATGATGTAGTGCGGCAGCGCGCTGTCGGTGAGCTTGGCGGGCCAGAGCGTCCGCTCGATCTCCGCGGCGGCACGAGCAGTGAGGTCGGGCCGCAGGAGTGGTCCCGGGCCCATGTCGACGAGCTGCCGCGCCTTGTTGGCCGCATGGCTGACCTCGTGGCTAGTTCCGCAGACCGGAACGACCCACGCGTACCAATGGCCGCCGTGAGGATGGAAGGAGTCGGAGATCATCGCGCGGCCGAGGCCGTCGCCCGCGTGTTGGTCGGAGACGTCGATGACGCGCCCACCGTGATCGCAAGCGTCGCGACGCAGCAGCCAGAGGAGTTGACGAGCCATGGTGTCGGACAGTTGGTGCTCGGCGATCCGCAGAAGCGGCACCCGAAGAACCTCCCCGTCGAGGTGCGCCGCGTAGCAGGCGATGGCAGGCTCGTCGCCCGTGCGGATCAGCCAGCGCGGCACTTCTTCTCGAGCCAACCTGCGCAAGGTGTCCCGTAGCTCACCGCGGCGCTCACCCGACGGCTTGTTCAGGAACTCCAAGAGGTCACGCTCGTCATCTGCGCCCGCGCGGACCTGGTCATAGTCGCTACCTTGCAATCGTGCGGGTTGATAGGCCCACACCCTGGCGAGCTCGTCCAAGTGTGTGACGAGGTGGTCCGGATCGAGAACCCGGAACGAGCCGAGGGCGGGAACCACCCCTCGCAAGCTGTCGAAACGCCTGCGAAGGCCATCATCCCAAGTCAGCAATACTCCAACACCGGAGGCCACCGCCTCGGCGATCTGCCAGAGGTCGCCATTGTCCTGAACGCTGAGATTGTGCTGTGCCGACGCGGCGGCGAGCTGGGCGAAGACTTCCTCGGCTTTGCCTGCCTGCCCGGTCCGCCGGGCATAGTGGTTCGCGGCCCGCTCGATCGGTGCTCGTTGCGCATCCGAGTGACGAGCCAGGTCCCGATCGACACCGTTGGTCACGACTAGACGTAGGCGTCCTTCGAGGTGGTCGGCGACCAGCACCTGGGAACGCAATGCTGCCTGCTTGTCCGGCCGGATGTGAAGATCCATGAGGATGTTGAGGTCGAGAGCAGCCTCCAGCAGATCCGGTTCGTCATCCAGAAGTTCTGGCTCTGCCAGGAAACTGAACAGATCCGGATGACCATGGTCCAGCCACCACACTGTCATCGGACGGTGGTCGATGCCGCGGCCGACGGCGGAGCTTCGTGCGTGAAAGCCCAGCGTCTCCCACATGGAGTTCAGCTCGTAGTCGTCCCTGCACTTGGCCCGGATTCCCAGCCGCGCCGAATGTCTGGTCCGGATCAGCTCCACCAATGCGCGGGCGACCCCCGACCCGCGCGCCTCCGCGGCGACACACAGATGCGACAGCACCACCTGGTTGTTCCGGGGCAATCGGAACAAGGCGAAGCCCACCGGCCGCTCACCAATCCACGCGGCCAGCAGAGTGCCCCGGTATGCGGCCTCCCGAAACAAGCCACCCGGCATCATCCCCAGCGTCCGGCTGTACCGCTTGCCCAGCTTGATCAGCTCATCGACCGCCGGATCGCCCGGCCCAACCTCATCAACCCTGAGTCCACTCATCGCCTGATCACCATAGCGCCCGCACCCGACTGCGTAGCCGGGCCGACGCCGACGGCACTCGCCGACGCCTCGACCTGTTGTCTTTATGAGGTGTCAGCGGATGCCGCAACCTCTTGCGTTGCGCACCAGCGCCCCATGACAGAACGACCTGTCGTTGTCGCACTAAGCGGAGCGGGCACATGGTGATGGGGCGTGCGGCCTTCTGCGGACGGGCGGCACATGGGCGGCGCAGCCATCTACTGGACGTGCTCGAACCCTTTCCCTTCTGACTCGTAGTGAGACCCAGTAGTTGACCGCGCTGTGGAGGTCGCGGGTCTCGCACGACCGGAATGTGGCCTCAACCAAGGTGTGGGAGAGGCCCGACGCCTGCGCGAAGGAACGGATGACCGAGTCCAAGTTGTGGCAGTCCAAGTAGATCACGGTTGAAGCGCCCGTTC
Organism: Actinokineospora sp. NPDC051303; assembly: GCF_055586285.1. Classification (NCBI taxonomy): domain Bacteria; kingdom Bacillati; phylum Actinomycetota; class Actinomycetes; order Pseudonocardiales; family Pseudonocardiaceae; genus Actinokineospora; species Actinokineospora sp. NPDC051303. The sequence continues at coordinate 76,300 of NZ_JBVJIN010000020.1, read as the reverse complement.
AGCAGGATTCTCATTGCTGGTCGACCGCGAACGATACCTGGCGACTCGCGTCGTCCAGGAACAGACGGGGGCTGCGAGGCCGCAGCGTGTGGTCTCACGCCGATTCACGCAAGCGAGTCCACCCACTTGCGTGCGAGGTCGCGGATGAACGACTGACCCTCTTCAAGAGACATGGTTCTTGAAGACCGAGGACCGGAAGGCCGACGAGCGTGACGGGCACCGCGCCCGCTGATGCTCGGCTGGTTGGCCGCGTCGCCGAACGCGACGAGGTCGTCGCCGACCCAGCCGGTGGCGAGCAGGCCGGGCTTGTTGCCGCAGTTCACCTTGATGATCTCCAAGGCCTTGCCCAAGGTTGCCCAGTCGAGGTCGCGGTTCCAGCCGATCACGGCGAACAGCTCGTCGACGTCGGGATGCAGGACGGCCGTGTCGAGCCGTTGTCGCCCTTCCGACTTCGCAGGGGGACCGGAGACTGCGCCGACAGCGGCACCCGTGCCTGACGCAGAGAGAGCCAGGCGGGCCTTGCCCTCGGCCACCACGACGATCGTCGCGGCCTCGTGAAGACGTCCGCCATCGGAGACCGCGAGGTGAACGTTCCCGTCTCCGGTCAGCAGGTCGCGTGGTGCGGGTGGCCCAGCCGCAGATCTGCATGAGGCCGTTTTCGGAGCCGCCGTTGAGCAGCCAGTTGTGGGCGAAGGTGTGGCGGAACATGTGTGGGTAGAGGCTGGGCACGCCTGCGGCCTCGCCGAGGCGGTGGATCATGTTTTTGACTCCGGCGATGTTCAGGGGTTTGCGGCCGGTTTCGTCGAGCCAGAAGTACGGCAGGCCGGCTCCGGGCTTCTTGGAGCGGGCCCGGTCGTACTTTGGACAGCGACCTCCCGGTGTGGTCGCCGAAGGTCACGATGCGTTCCTTGGCGCCTTTGCGGTGGATTTCGATGCGGTCCAGGCGTAGGTCGACTTCCTCGGTGGTGAGCCGTCGTCATCTCGGCGCAGCGCAGGGCGGTGTCGAGGAAGCTCTCGATCAGGGCCCGGTTGCGCAGGGATCGGAAGTCCTTGCCCGCGCATTTGGCGAGCACGGCCTCGATCTGGTCGTCGGTGAGGACGGGGTGAGTTCGATCTCGCCGTCTTCGAGGAATCGGAAGAACTGTTTGGTGACTTTGAACTTGTTCATCGCGGTGGAGGGCGACCGGGTGGAGATCATCCAGTAGATGTACTCCTGGATGTGTTCCTTGGTCACCGCGCACGGGTCCTCCGCCGCGGCGTCGATGTCGATGTCGGTGAATCGCGATTCCCGGTCCTCGGCCCATTCGCGGTGGGCTTCGCCCGCGTGCTCGTCGAGCGGGGCGCCCTGGGCCAGCCAGTGGTAGAAGTTCGCCAGCTGCACGACACCGAGTGCGTAGTTGTAGCGAGTGGACTTGGGCTTGTTGTCGCTGCGCAGCGACCGATCCCAGGCGATCACGTACCGTGACCACGTCGGGTTGATGGGCAGTGGGGGCTCGGGCTCGTAGGACATGTGCTCACCCTCAAGGTCAAGGTGTCACCGAGCGCTGTGCTCGGTGTGGAAGCACGGCCCAAGCACAGAAAAGAGGAGCCTCCACAGGCTCTCACCTGCGAAGACTCCTCTGACCGTCGGGCTGACAGGATTTGAACCTGCGACCCCTTGACCCCCAGTGCCGCCCGAATAACGCGCTGACCAGCGGAAACAGAGGATTCCCTGCGTGTGCTGGTGCGGTTGACGCCCGTTGGGCGCACTTGGTGGCGGGTCAAGTAGGCGCCGCGCTCCAGTTTCGCTCCTGCTCCAGTGTGCGTTCGTGTCCCCGGCAGGAGCGCCAAAGTGTGATTCCGGCATCGCGTGAGGTTGTAACGTGCGGTTCCGCCAAGGAGCAGGCCATGTCCTGTGACATGTGATAGTTGTTGATCATGGCAGGTGAGTTGTGGACGCCGATCGCGTCGATGGTCGGAGTGCTCGTGGGTGGCGGTTTGACGTTCCTCACGCAACGGACGACGCAACGGGCGATCGAGCGGGCCGAGGAACGCAAGCGGCAGGCGGCCCTGGTTGAATCCCGGCGGACCGAACAGATCCAGGCCCTGACGGACTTCATCAGATTCGCCTATGAGGCGGAAGGCGTCGCGCATTCACGCCCAGCGAACTGGGGTATCGACGATGAATGGCTTCGATCAGCGAGACCTGCCATGGACGGTCTCCGTGTCGCCGAGACGAGTGTCGGACTTCTGTGTCACCCGTCCTTGAAGGAACCGACAACAGCTTATGCGCGCGCGCTCAACCAGGCGGTGTGGCGGGACCGCGAGGAGATACCGCTTGCCGAACGTCTTGAACCGTTCAAGTCGGTCTTCCTCACTACCGCCCGCCTCAGCCTCGGCTCAAGTGCGCCAGAGGCCAATGCACCGAGCACCGCAGACAGTATGGCTCTCCGCGAGCAGTAGCCTGCGTCGTACCACGAATTGTGACCTCCAGGAGTTGATGGGGCATCTCTTTGTTCGTCACGATGCTGTGCTTGCTTTTCGATGACGGCCAGGCCAGGGATCTGCTCCGCAACCAGGCCGAGCTGTATGGTGACGTCGTTGACTGGCTCGCCATCGAGTTCAACGCTCCACTGAGAAGGCGAGGAAAAGCCAAGAGCAGTACTTCTTCGCTGGCGGAAATGGTGTCGCGATGCGGACCGCGCCGCATGTGATCGCTGGCGCCGCCGGTCCAGGCGCGACCTCGTAGCCCGAGTCATCCGGGATGGAGTTACCACTCACGGGCATCCGCGGGCGCTTGTTGGTGCGGCTGTGTACGCCGCTGCACTTCACATCCTCCTCACCGCAACGGGAACCCTCGAGTACGGTGAACTTCTAGCGCGTGTCGAGGCCGACGACTCGTGGCAGATGCCTGAGATCGTGCTCAACGCGCTACCCAACGGATGGTTCGATGTCGCCACCCAGCTGCAGCCCAACCTGATCTCCTGGTGGGAGGATGTGGTCAACGAGACCAAGGAGCTGCTGCGTCGTACCGCGACTGGTATGAGGTCTGGCATCCTCGGCAACGACCTTGACGTTCTTGAGGCTCTCGGTTGCTTCGACAGGCGCGTCAACGGCGCGGGTACCATCACTGCTGTCAGCGCCATATACCTGGCCTCACGAAACGCGCCTCGCCCGCAGGGCGGGCTAGTCCGAGCAGCGTTCTTGAATCACGCCGACACTGACCCGTGGCGTCGATGACCGCTGGCCTTCTGGGGGCCCTACACGGGCCAGATTGGCTCGAACCCCTCAGCTCTCAGGTCCAGGACCGAACACTACATCGCGCACCTGGCCGACCAATGCGCCAGTCTTGCTCTCGGTGAGAAGCGCACTGCTGGCAGCCCTGTGAAGCAGGTTCGTGAAGACGACCTCCGATCCTTTCGCGAACAACTCGAGACGGCAGGCCGCCCACCCACGTCTGCACCGGACGGCCGGTTGGTCGAGTCGGCCCAAAAGACGTCGCTCGAATCCCGGACCAAGGCAAAGGCAGCCCGATGGCTGCTCAAGGTCGAAGGCCAGACGATGGTCGTCGACTTGGTCCGACGGAACGTGTCTCGCCGATCCGACGTGCAACCAACCCTGGATAGCGAAGCGAAACCGGAGGCTTCGGCGACGGTACGACGGATCTCTATCTTGGTGTCCGATCCAGACGCCATAGAGGCGTTTTATGGACCAAATTGACTCGGCCTTTTCGTCGCGCGGCTTAACGCAAGTGCAGTGCTCGTTGATGGAATGTACTGCTTCGCGAGACCAAGTACCTCCACCTCAATGGCTATGAGTAGCGTCTATCTCGAGATCGAGATCGAGATCGAGGTCGATGACGTCGAGACCGCCTTGAAAAGGGTGGGGGTGGCCCGCAACGTCACCTCTTCGGTCGCCAGGATTAAGGATCCCGCAGGTAACGTCGGCGTTTCCCAACGAAGGTCTCAGAATGTGTAGTTCTTTTGTGTGTCGGCGACCTTGGGGACCTGAGTAGACCGCGATTGCTGCGCGCGTCGAAGACAGTGCCGCCCGCGACCAGCTCCGAATGAGATCGAAGTAGAGCTGCTCGTATAGCTCAGCCGGTTGTGCGGGTGTCGTTGCGGGCAGCCGTCAGAAGCGATCGGCAGTGTCGGTCGCACAGACCGGTCGCCACAGAGTCCAACGAGCGCTTCTGACCAACTACTGGAAAGCCGCCTGCGCTCGGCGTCCAGCGGTAGGACGGCGAGCGCAGGCCAGGCAACCGAACCAGGTCAAGACCGGTGAAACTCCGGGATCAGCTCCCTGATCAGCCGGATTCAGGCGTATGGGTGCCGAGCGGGAAATCGTGCCGCCGGACCGTGTACCCGTCGTACGGGCAAACCGTCGGAGGCCAGCGGCGGCGGCGTTCCCCTCTTGGCGGTAGGTGATCTCGGTACGTGCCGCCGCCCTGGCCGGACCTCGGGCAGGAGCGCCAAAGGATGGGAACAGGGCTGACCAGCGGATTCGTACCGGCAGCCTGGTAGTCGAGGCGCGACTCGTGCTGTGACATGGCGCAGACCGGCGTGCCATTGGGGGTGGCAGTGGGCAGGTTCTGAGGTCGTATGACGGACGAGGTCATCTCTGGTGGCCTGGTCCGTCGTGCCCCGAACATCCGCTACTGTTGTCGCTGACACCGTGCCCGGCGGGTTGAGACTGCGCGTTTGTGGACGCAGTTCACGGTCGGCGTGTCCTGCCGGAGACGGTGCTGGTTGGCGACGTTTACACCGTGGTCCTACAGGTGCGGTCCGGGTCGCCCATGATCAAGAGCCAGTTGGACGCGGGGAGCGGGCGGTTCGAGATCGTCGGCTTGCACGGTGATGATCAATCGGTCGGAGACGGCGAGACCAGACAGGGCTCGTCGCGAGAGTTTGCGTCCCCGTCGTGACACCCGCTGCCCGGACAGCTGGTTGATCGCCTTCTCCACGGGACGCCAGCGGGAAGACGGCACGGCCAAGGCCGCAGATGCGAGGTTGTGCCACGAATCGGGATCTGCGAGTTGGATCTCGTCCAGCGTTCTGAGGACTTCACCAGGAACACCCGTGGTTGGACGTTCAGGCCGGTTGTTGGCGGCGTACGCGTAGTAGTCGTTCATGAGGCTGGACGTGGTGTCGAGCAAGATCAGCTCGCTGGCCCTGGGAGTTTTGGGTGCGATCCGGTGCTTACACCAGGCTCCCAGTGCGTCGGCTTCCACGAAGATGCGCGGCCCGCCGGCCTTGTTGATCCGGGCACGGGTGTCGGCGTAGGCGTAGAACTCAGCGGGATGCCTGAGGATGTCCGCGATCATGAGCACGTCGGCGAGGTTGACGAACCAGGTGCCCTCGTCGGGTACGCTTGCTCGCTTGCCGCTGTCGGGTAGCACCGATGCGAACGGATCCACGCGCTCAAGGGTGACGATGACCGAGACGATGTGGGTCCTGTTGATGGTGCCGTGCCACTTCTTCCCGTTCTGCTGGAAGTTCGACGATCCGGAGCGGAGGTACTCGATTGTCCGGGCGTTCTGGTCCAGCGCTTTGTCGACGAACTCGGCTGCCTTCTTCCGGATCCGATCAGGAGCGCCTCGCCTCGCCGGATCGGTCAGCCGGCCGCCCTTGGCCTCGAGGATGAGAGTGGCGCCGGGTAGCGCTACGAGAACGTCGATGTCGGGACGTTGCCCGTCCCAGGGGTAGGTCACGGTGGCGTGGACGTTGTCGGCTCCGAAGACCTGCGATAGCACCTCGCAGGTCAGTTCTTCGCAGGTGTCCTGCCGACGCTTGTCGAACGTTTCGAGCAGTCGAGGGTCTCGTTGGCACGCTTCGGCGGCCCAGTCCAGCGCGCAGTGGATGAAGTCCCCGGGGACAGCCCAGAGATGACGGCCGCCGGGCACCGCGACGATCGGGCGGCGCCGCAACGTGTTGGTCGCGTGGAGGCTGTCGAGTTCGGGTTGGCTGCCCAGGGCCGTGGTGAGGGCGCCGAGCAGGGCTTCCAGCTGATCTCGCGGGATCGAAGTGCGTTGTGCCAGCAGAGAAGCGAGGTCGTCCTCGAGGGGAGCCGAACCGAACGTCGCCATCCCGGCGGCGTGCGCGGCCGCGTACTGGACCATGGTGGCGCGGTCCGCCCGAGGGGGGATTTGATCCAGGACAACCTGAAACTCTTGTTGCACCTCGTGGAGACGTTCGCACTGCACGTCGAAGTAGGCATCTGCGACGGTGAGAGCATCGCCGAGCGCGAAACCGAGCGACGTCCGGGACCTGTCGGCGAGTGGTGCCACGATCGTCTTGAAGATGGCGCGCAGTTGTTCGGGATAGCCGAGCATGCGGTCGAAGCGTTGCTCGAACTCGAGGAGATTCCTGACGCTGGTGAGCGAGTCTCGGGGACTGACGCGAAGGGCCTTGGCCTCGTGTACCCGGTTCTCGGCGATCGCGTACTCACGGAGAAGTCGGTCCAAGTCGTACAGGACCTGCGGATGATAATCGGTGCCAAGTCGAGACAGGACATCGTCGACCGGCATGCCGGTGACCAATCCTCCGTAGAACTCGAGGACGGCGTCGCTGCCGAAGTTGGCAGGGCCAGGATGGGCTCGACGCATGCTGGTCAGAACAGTCAAGCTGCTGTAAGTCAGGAGCGGGTCCGCGGCTGCTGCGGTGGCCCGGATCTCCTCCAGCAGAAGCGGGAGCTGTCGCTCGGCAGCTTCAGCCTGGTGAAGAGTGTTCCGCTGAATCGCGTGGAGTTCGGCCCCGTATGGTCGCACGATCTGCCGCACGCCGTTAGCAGTGCGTCCACCGGCGGAGATCGCGGATGAGCCCAAGTACGGAGACATGGGGTTCTGGCGACGTTGTGCGTCCCGACCCGGTCGTGAAGTCAATGATCACCACCCAATACGTCGTTTGTCCAGAGCAGACGATACGCCTGCAGATGGACGAGTTGAGGCTGCTGGAAAGCGTGTCATGAGGATCGCGCCGCCTGTGCGAGGCCCACACGGAGAGCAAACAACCTTGATGGCCCAGTGACGGTGGACCCGATTCGCTACGGGCACACAACGCAGCTGGCAGCGGTTCACCCGCCGCAGGCTTTGTCGAGTGACAACCGTAGCTTCACCTCGCGGAAGTGCGCAAACTCGGCATAGTGGCTGGGTCCACATAAGACGATCTATCTCGACTTCGGTACGAGTCGTCACCCTTCCAGCGCGTGATCGGGCTGTTGATCACGACACCCGACTACCTCGCGTCGGTCGCTGCCCGCACGCGGTGGATGAGGTCGCCGTAGGGTTGGTCGTCCAGCTCGGCACGGTCGGGGCTGGCGTGGCTGCTGGTCAACCGCCAGCTCGCGTCGACTATGGGCGTCGCTGCGCAGGCGGGGCGGTCCACGCAGACCTCGCCCCCGGCAAGGATAGCTCTGCTGACTCCTGGGACGACGATGTGTCGTCCGCCTTTGCAGGTGGCGGGAAGGACTGCGACCGTCGTGCCGGTCTGATCGACTCGGTAGCGCAGTGCGCCGTCCGGCGCGGGGGTCGCAGGCGGCAGAGTCGCCTCGGCAAACTACCACCAGCCTCGCACATATGTTCGGCTCGCCTGAGATCTGGCGGCTCACTACGGTGCGTGTGCACTGTGCGCGCCTGGCTATCTTCGTCGGTCACGCCGGAGGTAAAAGCACTCGGACCGGGCGTGTCCGGAACGAACCGGCGGAGACTGTCGTGATGGGTGTAGGACTTAGATCGACGAGCGGACCGGTCACGCCTCGGCTTGACCTCCCGCCAGTTCCTCGGACCCGACCGGGCGAGGAGCGCAGCTCGTGAGATGCCGTTGCCGCGCCATCCGACGGAGGTCGAGGCTTATCGGAGGCCAGTGGCGGCGGCATCGCCTCCTGTCGGTTGGTGATCTCGGTACGTGCCGCCGCCCTGGCCGGACCTCGGGCAGGACACGCAAAACATGGGCAACATCATCATCTGAAGTCGTGGTGGGCTGCGCGCGGCTTGCTGGTTTGTTTGGGCTGGCTATGGCGATGGCGGTGGCCGCTTGTTCGATGGCGGGGAGGGGTTTCGGCGCGCGGGGTGACGTGGATGGTGACGTGGCGGATGCCGTGGTCGTAGTAGATCTTGATGCCGCAGGCTTCGTAGAGGGCGCGCTGGAGTGGGTCGGGGGCGGTGGGGCAGAACAACCGCCAGGGTGGGAAATAGGTCCAGCAGTTCGGGTTGTTGGGGTTGCTCGCATTCGGCGATGGCGCGGAGTTCGTCGAGTTCGTTCTGCTTGGCTCGGCGCTGGTTCTCCAGGTCGGCGAAACGAGCGCATAGGCGTTCGGCCCAGGCGCGGCCGATCTCGTCACCGTCATCGAGGGTGCGAGTCTCGCGTTCGTCCATCAGGTTGTTCTGGCGTCGGGTCAGTTCGGCGATGGCCTTCTCGATCGCGGCGATGCGGTGTTGATGATCATGTCGCTTGCTGGTGCCCTGCTTGGTCAGTTGGTGGCGCAGGTGCACGGCGCGGTCGGGACCGAGGACTCGCTGGGAAAGAAGGTTGGACGCAGTCGAGGAGGCGATCTTCGCGGACATAGACGGAACGGGGGTGATCGGCGTAGTCCTGCGGGTTGCCGACGCGATCGAGTTGGGGTTGGCACGTGTAGTAGGCGTTTTCGTGGCGGGCTTTGCCAAACATGCGCTTATCGCATTGGGCATGGTGAACGTAGTGACGCAGCACGTAGGTGCGGCGGGTGGCGGGGTGTCTGGGCGGGCGAAAAGGAGGGCTCTCTGACCGCCCCGAGTCCGGTGGACCGCGGCAAGCCCGGCTCGACGATCCATGTGCTATCCGAGGCTGCCGGGCTGCCGCTTGTTGTTGGTGTCTCGGCTGTGAACACCAACGACTCCTACGCGCTCAAACCGTTGGTGAAGGCGATCCCCTCGATCCGATCCCGTCGCGGACCACGCCGCCGTAAGCCCTCCAAGCTCCACGCGGACAAGGCCTACGACCACACCGAACTCCGCGTCTGGCTGCGTCGACGCGGTATCCGGTCCGGACCGTCCGCAAGGGTATCGAGACCAGCGAGAAGCTCGGCAGGCACCGCTGGGTGATCGAACGAACTGTCTTGTGGCTCACCGGATACCGACGACTCACCATCCGCTACGAACGCAAAGCCAACCACTTCCTCGCATTCCTCGCCCTCGCCGCCGCGATCACCTGCTTCAAACGACTCCGTCAACCGGCCGTGGGTGTATCTCGTCGGCAGGCTACAGACAAAGTCTGTTGCGGTCATGGTGCGGTGATTGGTGTCTGCTCCAGTCGGGTGCGGATCGATGTGCTGTCGTGTCCCAGGCGGTCCAGGATCTCGAGCGCGCGTGTCCACGCTGTCCGTGCCTGTGGGTTGTCTCCCGCGGCGTGGTGGGCGTCGCCGATGAGGATCAGGCCTCCTGCTTCGCGGTGTTGGTCGCCCAGTGTGCGGAACAGGGTGATGGCCTTGGCGTGGTGGGTGACGGACATCGGGTGGTCGCCCAGGTGGTGGTAGGCGCAACCCATGATCTGGAAGCAGTGCGCGAGTCCGTCGCGGTCGTCCATGAGGGTTGTCGCCTCGTGGCAGTGGGCCAGGGCTGCGGTGTGGTCGCCAAGGCAGGTTGCGTACCAGCCCATCGCGGTCAGGTCGAAGCCCTGCCACGTGCGGTTTCCGGTGCGGGTGTGGAGTGCGAGCGCCTGACGGGCGTGGGCCATGGCCTGGGGCAAGTCGTGGTGCTGCTCGTATTCCGCGGCCAGTGAGAAGTGGACAATTGCCTGGTTGGTCTCGTCGTCCTGCGCCCGGTGCAGGTTGAGCGCCTGGTTGAGGTGGGTGAGCGCGGTGGTTCGTTCACCCAGTGTTGTCGCCGCGCGGCCGAGCAGGTGGTGGATCGTTGCGATGGCATCCGGGTCGTCGAGTCGCTCGGCGGCCTCCAGCGCGGTTCGTAGGGCGGCGAACTTCTCCCGCCACTGGCCCTGCCGGTGGAGGTAGGAGGTGAGGATCCAGGGCAGTTGCCATGCGTGCACGTCCCAGCCGTGGCGCACTGCGTCCTCGAGGACGGCGAGTACCGTGGCGTGTTCGGCGGCGAACCATGCCATCGCCTGGTTGTAGCCGGTGATCTCCTGGACCGCTACGCCGTCACGCGCCGCGGGGAGGGCGAGCGGCGGCCAGTGCGGGGACAGGTGGCGCTCGGCGCGGTAACCGGTGTGCAGGTAGTGGTCGGCCGAGCGGGAACGGGCCGCGGTCAGCTCCGCTTCGGTGTCGTGCGCACGGGCCAGCTCCGCGGCGTAGGCACGCAGCAGGTCGTGTGAGCTGTAGCGGTGCGGCACGCGCTCGTCGACGAGGTGCTGGCGGGTCAGCTCGGCCAGCAGCACGCGTACCCGCGGCACCGGGACACCCGCGGTGGACGCTGCCGCGTAGACGTCCACGTCCGCGCCGGGGTGGCTGCCCAGCAGGCGAAACAGCCGCGCGGCGTCGGCGTTCAGCGCCCGGTAGGAGCAGAAGAACGCGGCACGCACATCCACCATGGTGTCGAGGGCGTCGAGGCGGTCGTGCACGTCGCGCAGCTCGTCTGCCAGTGCCCGCAGGGAGAAGTTCCGGTTCATCGTGGCGCGGGCGGCCAAGACCGACAGCGCCAGCGGTAGCCGGGCGGAGCGCTCGACGAGTTCGGCGACGGCGTCGGGTTCGGCCTCGATGCGGTTCCGTCCGAGCCGTTCGGCCAGCAGCGCGACGGACTCCGGCTCGGTCAGCACGTTGACGCCGAGGTAGTCGGCGCCCTGCCCGGCGACGAGGTGGCTCATGCGGTCCCGGCTGGTCACCAGCGTCAGGCACGGCGCGCCGCCGGGCAGCAGTGGCAGCACCTGAGCGGCGTCGGCGGCGTTGTCGAGCAGGACCAGGACGCGGCGGCAGGCGAGCACGCTGCGGTACAGCGCGCCCGCCTGCTCGATGTCGGACGGCACGCCGTGCGCGGGCACCCCGAGCGCTTCCAGGAACCCGCGCAGCACGGTCTGCGGGGGTACGGGGGCAGTGGTTGGGTCGAACCCCCGCAGGTCGGCGTACAGCTGGCCGTCGGGGAAGCGCTCGACGTTGTCGTGTGCCCAGCGCAGCGCGAGTGCTGTCTTGCCTGCGCCGCCGGTCCCGACGATCACCACCAGCGCGGTGTCGTGATCGTCGAGCCTGGCCCGTTCGGCGGCGCGGCCGACGAAGTGGGCCGGTACCGCGGGTAGCTGGCGGGGTGTCGGCCGGTCGGAGGTGGGCAGTGGGTCGCCTGCGAGGATCCGCCGGTGCAGCTCGCGCAGCCGGGGACCGGGGTCGGTGCCTAGTTCCTCGGCGAGTCGGGCACGCACCACCTGGTAGTGGGCCAGCGCGTCCGCCTGCCTGCCGCAGCGGTACAACGCGAGCAGCACGTGGGCGGCCGCGCGCTCGTCGAGCGGGTATGCGGTGGCGGTCGCGACGATGTCGGCGACTCGATCTTCGTGCCTGCCGAGGCGCAGCAGCAGGTCGTTGCGGTGCAGTTCGGCGGTGACGCGCTCCTGGTCCAGCCGCCGCGCCACCTCGGAGAACCACGGCGTGTCCAGCCCTTCGAGAGCACGGCCGCGCCACAGCGCCAGCGCCTGGTCGACCGCGTCAAGTTGTTGGTCTCCCTCGCGGGAGCGTGCGCACAGTTCGCGGAACAGGTGCAGGTCGACCGCGGCTGGGTCGGCGGTCAGCAGGTAGCCGCTGGGCTGGCGAGTGAGTGTCGCACCCGCGGGCGTGACGAGGCGGCGCAGGCGGGAGAGGTAGCTGTACAGGGCGTGCTTGGCGCGGTTGGGCGGTTGCTCACCCCACACCCGGTCCACCAGTTCGTCGACCGGCACCACCCGGTTGACGTCGACAAGCAGCGCTGCGAGCACGCTGCGCTGGCGAGGGTGACCGACGTCGACCGGGTGGCCGTCGACCCGCGCCTGGACCACCCCCAGCACGCCGAAAATGGGCGCCCGTTCACCATGCACGCTTCCCACTCCAGGTTCATCGGTGCCCTCGGCTGCCGCCCTGAACCTTCGACAGGGTGACTTTGCGCAGTTGACCCCGCGCGCAGGGTTTCCGCAGGGCTCGGTCAGCACGGTGGTGACACCACGGCCCACCCGGGCCGGGAACCCAGGAAGACCGATAGCTCCGCCGTGCCCGTCGAGGGGTCGGGCACGGCGGAGCCGGTTGACCCGATACGACTCTGGAGACACCCATGTTCAACACGACCCCGTCCCGTCATGCGCCTGTGGGTTCGCTGGGCCACCTCGTGCACGGCCAGTTCGGCGCACTGATCGACGCTGTCGGGCTGTCGGGCAGGCGTGGGGAGTTCGAGCACCTGGTGGGCGCGCTGCTCGGGCCTGCCGCCACGCTTCCGGTCGGCGGGGCCGCGACGTCGTACTCGGACGTGGCCGACGACCACTCACCCGTCGAGTACTCGATCTCGTTCGAGGCGGGCAGGCCGCCGCAACTGCGCCTGCTGACCGAGCCGAACAGTGTGCCACCGGGGGTGCGGGCGAACGCGGTGGCCGGATCACAGGTCCTGTGTGGGCTGGCGGAGCGCTACGGATTCGACCTTCGGCGGCTCACCTCGGTGCAGGACCTGTTCTTGCCCCGCCTGCCACAGGGGCGGTTGGCACTGTGGTGCGCGGTCGTGCTGACCGCGAGCGGCGACCCGTCGTTCAAGGTGTACCTGGACCCGGCCGCGCGGGGCGGTGACCGTGCTCCCAAGCTGGTCGCGGAGGCATTGGCCCGCCTGGGTTTCCGGCAGGCACGACGGCCGATCCGCCGTTCGGTGGCCGACGGCGGCAGGCTGATGTACTTCGCGTTGGACCTCGGGAGCTGGCGCCGACCGCGGGTGAAGGTCTACGTCGCCCACGACGGCGGCGGTCTGGCGGACGCGACGCGGGCGTCGGTGGCCGCCCCCGGGATTCCCCGCGGAGCGGTCGAGGAGTTCTGCCACACCGTCGCCGGACCGGGCCCGTTCACGGCACGCCCCCTGGTTTCGTGCTACTCGCTGGTGGACCCCGAGTCGGAGTCGCCCGACGCGTACACCCTGCACGTCCCCGTCCGGGACTACGTCGAAAATGACCAGGAGGCACGCGCACGCGCGGCCGCTGTGATGCGCCGCCAAGGGCACGACCCAGCAGTGCTGGACCGGGCACTTGCCGCTGTGAGCCGACGGCCGCTGGACGCAGGCGTCGGGCTGATCTCCTACATCTCGCGGGTGTTCTCACCGCACGGCGAACGGCTGACCGTGTATCTCTCGGCGGAGGTGAACTTCGTCCGGCCGCCCCGCAGGCGGGCTCCGGCCGCGGTGCTCGGCCGGTGAGGCGCGACATGCCGATCATGGAACCGTTTCGCGCCAAGGTGGTGGAACCGATCCCGCTCACCACGCGCACGCAGCGCGAGCAGGCGCTGGAACGGGTGCACCACAACCTCTTCGGGCTGCGGGCCGAGGAGGTGACCATCGACCTGCTGACCGACTCGGGCACCGGCGCGCTGTCCGCCGCGCAACTGGCCGCATCGATGCTGGGCGACGAGACCTACGCAGGCGCAAGCTCGTTCCACCGGTTCCGAGCGGTGGTGGAGGAGCTGACCTCCTACCCGCACATCCTGCCGGTGCACCAAGGGCGGGCCGCTGAACGCATCCTGTTCTCGACCCTGCTGCGGCCGGAACAGATAACGCTCGGCAACACGCACTTCGACACCACCCGCGCCAACATCGAGCTGGCAGGCGCCCAGGCCCGTGACCTGCCCTGCCCGGAGGCAAGGGATCTGGACAGCCCGTACCCCTTCAAGGGCAACATCGACCTGGATGCCGTGCACGACACCCTCACCGGCTCCGACGGCCCGCGGGTGGCTGTGGTCGTCTTGACGCTCACCAGCAACGGCATGGGCGGCCAACCCGTCTCGATGGCCAACCTCACCGAGACCGCCCGGCTGTGCCGTGCCCACGGGGTGCCGCTCATCCTCGACGCCGCCCGCTTCGCGGAGAACGCCTGGCTGGTGACACAGCACGAACCCGGCTACCGCTACCACACCCCGCGCGAGGTCGCCGAGGAGGCGTTCCGGCTCGCGGACGGCTGCACGGCCAGCATGAAAAAGGACGGCCTGGTCAACACGGGCGGATTCCTCGGCCTGCGCGACCCCGAGTTGGCCCGCCGGTGTGAACTGCTGCTCATCGCCACCGAGGGCTTCCCCACCTACGGCGGCCTGGCAGGCCGCGACCTCGACATGCTCGCACAGGGACTGCTCGAGGTCACTGCCCCCGACTACCTCCGGGCGAGAGCCGCCACGACCTCCTACCTGGCCGAACTGTCCCGAGCGGCCGGCGTCGCGGTGGTGGAGCCGCCCGGTGTGCACGCGGTCTACCTCAACGCAGGCCGACTCCTCCCACACATCCCCCCACACCAGTTCCCGGGACACGCACTGGCCTGCGCCCTGTACCTCGAGGGCGGCATCCGCAGCGTGGAATGCGGCTCCCTGTACCTGGGAAAGGAGGACGAGCACGGCAATCCCGTCGTCAGCGCCCCGTGGGAACTGGTCCGTCTCGCCATCCCTCGACGGGTCTACAGCCAGGGCCACATCGAGCACGTCGGTCACACACTGGCACACATCGCACAGAACGCCGCCCAACTGACCGGCTACCGAATCACCGAACATGCCCCGCTGCTCCGGCACTTCAAGAGCAAGCTCGCACCTGTCCCCACACCCCGCACCTGAACCATCGACGAGAAGTAGCCAGAATTCCAGTAGGGACTGTTGCAAGATCGGCTCTGTCTCACTTTCGGTGGTAGCTGGGCGTGACGGCAAGATCATCTTGTGGATGAGGTTGGGGTTTCGGCTGCCTGGGTGTTCTCGGGGTTGTCGCCGCTGGTGATCGAGGGTGTTGATGTTGACGGTGAGCGTTTGGTGGTTCGAGCAAGAACGAGCGATTGGCCAGCGGTGTGTCCCGGCTGCGGGATGGGATCGGCGCGGGTGCATAGCTATCACCAGCGCAACGTTGCTGATCTTCCGCTGGATGGCCAGCCGGTGGCAGTGCTGGTTCGGGTGCGGCGATTGTTGTGCTCGACGGTCGACTGTCGCAGGAGTTTCCGTGAGCAGGTTCCCGGTGTGCTTGAGCGCTACCAGCGTCGGACCACGAGGTTGACGGGGTTGGTGCGGACGGTGGTGCGAGAGTTGGCCAGCAGGGCCAGTGTGCGGGGGTGTTGGTGGCGTTGCGGGTTGGTATGTCGCGTCATACCGCGATCCGGGTGTTACTGCGTGTCCCGCTGTCGCCGCGGTCGGTCCCCCGCGTGCTCAGCGTCGACGACTTCGCGGTGCGTCGCCGTCACACATATGCAGTGTCTTGATCGACGCGGTCACCCATGAACGTGTTAATGTGTTGTCCGACCGTAAATCCGACACCTTGGCCGAATGGCTACGAACCAATCCTGGTGTCGATATCGTCGTGCGTGATGGGTCCACCACCTATGCCGAGGCGATTCGTCGGTCGCTGGCCGATGCGCTGCAGGTGTCGGACCGGTGGCATCTGTGGCATGGCTTGGCGCGCTTCGTCGAGAAGGCAGTGGCCGCCCATAGCGGGTGCTGGGCGAAACTGGGACCGAAACGCCAGAACCTCACTCGGGAGAAGACCACACTTGAACGCTGGCAGGCCGTGCACGCCCTGCTCGACCGTGGCGTCGGGTTGCTGGACTGCTCCCGTCGGCTGGGTCTGTCCCTGAACACCGTCAAACGCTACAGATCTTGAAAGGCTGGGATTACGGCGGTTGTGGCTCCAGACTCAGTCCGATGTGGGTGACGAAGGCGTCGATCAACCCGGGCTGGTACTGGATGCGTTTGAGCCGGTTCTTCACAATGGCGGTGAGCTGGTCGATGCCGTGCACGATCAGGTTGCCCAGGTTGCGTTTGACGTGGGACCAGACGTGCTCGGTCGGGTTGAGGTCCGGGGCGTAGGGCGGGAGCTGGATCACGTGCAGCCAGTCGCGGGCCGCGACCAGTGCGCGCATCGCGTGGCTGATGTGGGTGTTGAGGTTGTCCCAGATCAACACGATCGGTGCGCCGAGTTGCTGGTGCGCGGCGTCGAGCAGGGCGGCGTAGTCGGTCTCGGTGAAGCTGCGTCGTTCGCCCTTGTGGCCGCGGTGGGTCCGGACACGGTAGATCAACCGAGGCTGGCGCCCGGGCCGGATGCAGACCAGCCCGGCGATCGACACCCGGCCCGAACCCTTGCCCGATACCGGGATCTGCGGTGTCTGGCCACGCCGGCCCCAGGTGCGGGCTTTCGGCGGGCGCAGCGTCTGCCCGGCCTCGTCCTCGAAACACAGCCAGGCGCCCTGCTGCGCCGCTACCGTTTTCCCGCCGGCCACGCCTCCCGCCGCCACGTCGCGATCGCCTGCTCGTCACGCTCGATCGCGCGATGAGCCGGAACCTGCGGCGAGAACCCCATCCGGTACAACAGATACGACACCCCACGCGGCGTGTACCGGGTATGGAGCATGCGGGCGATCAGATCGGCGACTCGGGCCAGAGTCCAGCGCTGATCCTCACCGAATCCATGCGCGGCAGGGCCTTGCTCCAAAGCCCGGGCCAGCCAATCCAGCCTCGGCTGGCCCAACCGGCAGGACGACCCGCCCGGTCCCCTCGACGCCAAGCCAGCCTCACCCTCGGCGTGCCATCGTCGTCGCCAGGTGTAGACCGCATTGATGGACACCCGTAGCCCGCGGGCGATCTCGCGACCGGCACGTCCTGATCGAACCATCGGGCCGCCTGCAACCGGACAGCTTCGCGTTTGGCCCTGCCCCGCTCGGACAGGCCGCCTCCATCCGCGTACCTCATCCATCCCTGCCTAGATCATGAATCGATCAGGATCGGGGAGGACACGCCACGCAAGGGCAAGATCAACCCTGGGCTTTTATGATCTGTAGCGTCCAACTGCGCGGCGACGAGAAGGTCGCGAGTCAGGTCGCGCTCGGTCCAGGCAGGCTCCGCCGCGAGTGCCAGAACCGCGTCCGACGACGACTGCCCGGCGCGTCGATCCAAGATCAGGCGCAGGCGTGCCGCAGCGACCTGCTCGTCGGTGATCCGTATCCGGGTCGGCATCCGTCACTCGCCCCCAGCGTCGAGCAGGCCGTCAGGGTCCTCGAACGTGATCCCGGCATCGGCGAGTTCCCGGCGCAGCGGCTCCAGGACCCGGTCGGTGAGCGCCTTCATGTGCCTGAGCTCGTCTGGGCCCGCCAACTCGGACTCGGCCAACGCCGACATCAGGTGCAGCCCCGCCACCCGTTTTGCGCGGCGACTCCTCGTTGACCATCGGCGGCGTACGCTCTGGCGATTGACAACACTGGGTCGCGCCGCCCCCTTTCCGAGAGTTGTTCCTGATATGATGAGTCAACTCGGAAGCGGGAGGGATGATCCTAGTGGGATGGCTCAGTGATTTCTTTCGACGATCCGACAAACAGTCGATCGTACCCGTCGATAATGACGATACTGACGATACTGACGAGTATCCAACAGAGTTCTTCGCTTCACATCTGAGCGTTCTTTGGATGCTCCCAGAGGGTGAGCGAGAGGAGTTTCAGTCTGCCTGGCAGCGGTTCTGTAGTAGTTATCCGCCTGATCCCGAGGATTCCCGGATCGTGATGCGCGTGATGGCGGCAACAAGGGCGCAGCAAAAGAATTTGAGCGAAAGGCGAAAGGATCGTTGACGCCTGTCATTGCACCTTTGGTGGCTGCCGACGCTTTTGTCGGCGTCTCGCCACCACTCTCGCTCGAACCTTCGTGAGCAGGTGTCTGAATGACGTGGTTAAATGTCTTGCAGGGGCTTGTTTGATGTGGTACTCCGCTGCGCGTTTCGATTCTGCTCTCTGCGCTGCTGCGGTTTCGTGGAACCACGTGGCCTGTCGGGCAATAAGCGACGGCGGTTTGCGGCCAATATGTGTGAAGAGTGCGTGATAAATTTCCAGCGCCTCGTCTATGACAGGCTCGATCTCACCCCACCGTTCCAACTTACTCAGTAGGGCCGCAACGGCATAAAGTGCCTGGAAAAGCGTAGACCAGTGTCGATGGGGGTAGAGCGCTGCCCACACTCGTTGCATTCGCACGCTCTCTCGTGCCGCTTCCAGTGCCAACTCGAGGCGATTCGTGGCAAACATCACGGTGGAGAGTTCGTAAAGCGAAGCGGCCAGTTGAGGCTGATATTTGGCCGGATTAAGTCTCGATTTCCTTTGTGTAATCGCCACGCGTTCTTCGGCTGCTTCCAGGGCGTTCTCTTGTCGACCGAGAACGAACAGCAGGTGGATCAGATCTTGCAGGGTTTCGAGGAAGGAGTCCTCATGGGCGATTGGGCTGGCCTTGGCCAAGGTGCGGTATAGCTGGGCGGCTTCCTGGATCGAAAGGAGGGCCTCTTTGAAACGTCTCAATCTACTCAGGCGAATGGCGAGATTTCGTACCGTCATTGCAAGCAATGGCGCCTGAAAAGTTTCCTCAGTCGCCGTGAGTCCCCGAGACATGCGGACGGCTTGTTCGGAGACGGATAGGGCCTCGTCGTGGCGCCCTAGTGCGGCCAGGGGATTGCCGAGATTGCTGAGTGCCAGCGCGAGCAGTGGTGGCGCCTGATCATGATCAGGTATCTGTCGGAGCAGGTCCACAGCTTCGCTGGTGGCGGCGAGTGCCTCGATCCACAGCTCCACCGCACCATGTCCACGTGCGGCTTCGGTGGCACGATTGCCCAGCCCCACCAGTACGCTCGCCAACGTGAAGCTGTGCAAGTCCGAGTTCGAGACGGCCAGTCGGCGGGCTAGCCGCACCGTCTCCCGGTCGGTGCCCAGAGCCTCTTCCAGCCTTCCGTTGGCCAGTAGCACGGTGCCGAGGTTGGCCAGGCTCACCACCAGTGCGCGCTCGTGTGCGGCGGGGTCCGTCGTCGCGAGCGTTCGGCGGATCTCCACGGCCTCCCGTGCCGCGACGAGACACTGCTCATAGAGTCCGGCGGCGAGCAGCGTCGGCGCCAAATTGTCCTGGATCGAGGCGCGCTCGACCGGGTCATGGGTTTGGGCCATGCGATGAGCGGCCAGCCGGACAGCGATCGCGGCCAGCCCGCTGAAGACATCCATGCGGCGCTCCGCCGAGAGCACGCTCTCGACCGCTTCGAGCGCGCCGAAATCGACATCGGGCAATTCCGAGAGCCGCGTAAGCGTAGCCGCGTCGATGTGCAGCGCGAGTGCCGGGTAGTCCTTCAGCAGCGGATAGAGATGGCACTTCGCGACGTGCGGCCATCGGTGGGCTGTCTCGACCAGGACCGTCACGACCTGGCTGGGCCGCCCTACCGGATTCGCGTCTTCGTCGTGTGGCGTGAGCAGGCTCCTGACCGCGATCTCCGTCCACGGGTCTACGACGTCGCCGCTGGCACGGCTGTGTCCAGGGGTGGTTATGGCGATGAAGTCCTCGCCGAGGCGGTCTGGGTAGAGCGGCTCCAGGACTGTGCCGGGATCTTGCGCCGGATACAGCCTCGCGTGGTCTTCGATGATCTGGCCGCATCCCCCCGGTGAGTCGGAGACGTGGGTGCGCCGCAGCACGTCGACACCGCTCAGATAGGGAAGCGGACCGCTCAGGGTGGCGAGGCACACCGCTCGACTGATCGTGTGGGGCGGAGTGTGCAACGGTTCTTCGCTCTGCACGTGCCACTCGAGCCAATGGCGTCGCTCACGCTTGAGCAGGTAGTCCGTGACTCGGTGAGGTTCCGTAGGAGGAACCTCACCGTGAAGCCACGCGTCGACGGTGGCGAGAGCTGCCATGTGCACGGTAAGAACCTGGTCGAATCCCGGAGTGTCGACCACGGGTAACACGATGCGGCGGCTGATCTCGGGTACGCGTAGTGCGCGGGCAAAGGCTTTGAGCGCGGATCGGAAAATCTGGTCCAGACTCAGCTCGAAACCGAGTGGCAGCAGCACAACCGCGTCCGACGGCACGCCCAATTCGGTGTCGAGCCAGTTCTCAACTGCGTTCCACCACCATCCGGCGGACCGTGCCAAGAGCAACACCCGAAGTGGTATCGCCCCCGGTAGATGACCCATCATGACGCGCAGGTCGGCGATCAGTGCTTTCAAGCTGTTCAGCGGCCATCTGTCCGCGTAGTCGACGATGACCAGCAGCCCCTCGACGGAACGGTCGATCTGCTGATCAGCACCGCTGAGCGCGCTCGGCAGCGGGAGCCTCGCCCTCCACACCTGCCATTTCGTGGCGTGGTTGTGGGCCAGATGGGCGGCCAGTCGGGACTTTCCTTGCCCTCCAGGAGCGTGGATCAGGCGGACTGAGATCTGGGAAGATCCGCGTGTCATCCACGCCGACAGATCCGCGAGAACGGCCTCGCGTCCCTCGAACGGAACCACCTCGTGCCGGGCCATCAGGAGCCGGGATGGTTGCCCGCGGATGTGCTCGTACGCCAGCGACGCGGATGCCACTGGGAAGGATTCGATATGATAGCCCGGCTGGTTGAACGAGACCGTCAGATTCCCGTGGAGCTCGCCGATCTGGATGACGTTGCCCAGGACGATACTGTCCGTCACGGAATTGACGGAATCGAACCGTCGTACGTCCTCTTGGGCTTCCCCGTCCTCCGAGGGGTTCGACGGTGTGCTCATGCGCGGCCAAGTCCGATCACCCACTGGATGATAGCCAGTGAGACACAGACGTGGTCGGCCATCGCGAGAGAAGTTGCTGTCGTCCGACCCCGTCCGAGGTCCAACGTGAATGTGCCCCACCCACCGTCTGGATGTAGGTAGCCGCGCGGCGCGCGAGACGTGCGCGTGAGGCCGGTTCACCCGATCACGGCTGGCTCAGCGCGCTTGCACGACCTGCGATGCGCCCCCTCAGCGGCCTCATGGTCCCCGAGTTCCTTGAGGCGCTCCGGTGACTTCCGCCAGCGTGCGTACGTAGGGGCCTTGCCTGGCGAGCGTGAGCTGTTCATACAGCCTTCCGGCTTCCTTCACGCGGCGCTAGCAGGCCAGACGGTGGTGATCACTGGAACGATCAAAGACCCAACCCGAGTACCTCGAACACACCGGTCAGATCGCGGGACTGGGCGCGGAGGCGGACTTCGACCTGGCTGGGAGGCCGTCCTGTGGCAGGGTGCGGTGCAGTTCTTGCCGGTGCGCGGTCAGGGCGGGCAGGCCGAGGTAACCCTGAGCCAGGCCGACACCGGCCCTCGATGGCTTCGGCGGTGTGCTCGTCGCGTTCCTGTATGGCGGTGTGCTCATGTTCGCCGCTGAACTCGGTGCTCCCGATGTCGGCGACGGCGTCGACGGTCACTTGCTCCGCGTCCTCCACCTCGATGACGACGCTCATATCGATCTTGACTCTGCGAGCGATGTTTCCTCCTCCGGCATGGGCTCGACTCTGTTCAGGTACCGGTCTTCGCGAGCCTGATGTCGCCGCTTGAGTCAGGGATTGCCCGGAGAGGAGCCGACAGGGGAAGATCTGCCGTTGCCGTACTTTGCCGAGGGCGCGGTCCACGGCGCAACAGCTGGCTGGCAGCGGCTGCGGTCGTCAAAAGCGCGCTTCGACCCTTCCAAGCAGTAGAATGACTTGGCGGTCTGCGCTTCGCTGCTCCTGCGGACGTGAAAGGGTAGGGAAGACGACCCCATGACCTCGCGGGAAGACGCATCTCCTTGCCCCCAGTGCCGCCCGGATAACGCGCTGACCAACGGAAACAGAGAATCCCCAGCGTGTGTTGGTGCGGTTGACGCCTGTTGGGTGCACTTCGACTGGTCAAGTTAGGCACCGCGCTCCAGTTTCGCTCCTGCTCCAGTGTGCGTTCGTGTCCCCGGCGAGGCTCGTGCAGCATCCACACGAAGCCACAACTACCGTGTTCTGCGGCTTTCCGCGACCGTCAAGTTCGACCGGCTGCGTCGTCGTCAGGGGGTTGGTGCGTCATGACGAGTTTCGTGTGCGCCGGGACCGACTGGAGGGGCTCCGGGCTGCGCCGTGCTGGTCGGGTCATCTCGTGCTCGACTCGGATGACGGCTGTGACGCCGTTGGCGGGCACTGCGTGGGTGCTGGGACCCATGTGGGGCAGGACTTTCGGTCGCCGCCCACGCCCGGCCCCGTGCCTGCCGTTCTCGCGTTTGCCGTGCCTGCCAGGGCGCGACCCGGCTCATCGTCCGGCGCTGCCGTCACGGCGTCAGCGCACGATGACCGTGGAAGGAACCGGATCGAGAAGCCGACGACCAGGGTGGCCGGAATCGGTCACCAGGCCCCGTGTGCCCCGTGCGCGCCTCGATACTGGTCGCCACGATCACCCGCCCCGGCTCGATGTAGAGGAAAGGAATGAGTCTCGTGAGCGGTTTCGATGAGCCGTCAGCGCATCACGGCGGTGCGGGCGACAGGGAGGAGGCGCGGCAGGCGCCTTCGCACGGGGTCCCGCCGATGCCGCCACCGCCGGGCCGGGAGGTGCGGCCACGTCCCCCGGGCACGCTGACCGCGGCGACGGTCGTGTTCGTTCTGGTGGTGGTGCCGACCCTGGCCCTGTCGTTCATCGATTTTGTCACCACCCCTGCCTCGCGGAGCCGTTCGGCGAACCAAGAGCAACTCGCGCAGTTGGTCGGGATGGTGTTCTACACGGCGCTGCTGATCCTGGCGATGCTGCTCCGGTGGGGCAGGAACTGGGTCCGGGTGACCGTGACCGTGTTGGCGTCCTTCGCTGGACTGGGCATGTTGGCGGGGATGGCGGCGGGCTTGACGAACGGGGACGTCCGCCAGTTGATGATCTTCGTTCCCGTGCTGGGGCTGATGGTCGCCGGAATCGTCTTGCTCTACGTGCCCACCTCCAGCGCCTACATTGATGACATGTGCCGCATCCGATGACGTCATTCTCCTTGGTGGGGAGTGTTCTGCGGGCACGTCGGGAACGTGCGCGACACCCAAGGAACCTCCTGATCAGCAGACCGCGCTCCAGGCCTTCGTCGAAGGCTTGCTTGGTCGACCGACTGCTCGACGGCCACGTCATCGATAGTGCCGCCGAAAACCGACCTGCGGCCCGCCCTGGCCCGCGCCGAAGCCGCGCGTTGCTCGCCGCTCGCGCGGTCACGCCCGTCGGGCGACCTGGGCGCGACTGGGTGCGCTGCTCTGCCTGACCGGCCAAGGTATCCGAGTCGTCGGGGATCATCTCATGTGATCACCATAGGTATATGTTTCGCCGGGGTTTGAACATCCCGTGCGATGAGAGTCCAGGCTATTTAAGCAATCGAGGATCTTGCGGCCGACCGCCATGTGGCCGCCCAACGAAGCTGTGAGTGGGGGAATCACACATGCCCGGTGCGCCTTCGCGTCTCTATGGCAGGCAGCGGCCAACAGCCCTGGTCCTCGAGTTCATGACCAGGCCCATATACGACGGGTTTCCGACCAGCAGACGCGTGCCAATCATCGTTTTCACGGGTTCGCGTGGGTGCGGTAAGACCGTTTTCCTCAGGGATTTGGCTGAGCAGTTCACCGGGCAGGTTCCGTACGCGCGAATCGATTGCGGGTCGCTGAGCGTCGAGGATCCGTGGGATCTCTTGGCGCTGCTGGTCTTTGAGTTCAACCGTTCGGCTGCGGGCTACCGCAGGATCCCGTTCCCGAGGTTCGTGACCGCGCAGGTGGCCATGGCGGAGGAGAACCTGAGCCGGATTGACGAGGAGGCCCGGAAACAGATTCAGGCGGCCATTGATCGGTACCGCTGGGTCGACACGCTCCGCGAGTTCGTGAGGAACCTGGCCGGGCGTCTGGTCGAGGCCGTGCCGGGGCTCGGCGGTGTACCGGGGGCGGCGGACACCGCAAGCTATGCCGCCGGTCTTGTCATGGATGGGCTGGCCTTGGGGCTCGGCGAAGGTGCTGACTGGTATGGCGAGCAACCCGCCTATGAACTGATCAGGCTCAATCGGTTGACCCGGGGGACCGCGAGCACGGAGGACAAACTCGAGGCGGCGGAACTGCTGTGGAAGGCGTTTCTCGCTGACTTGCGTGCTGCTTTTGGCAAGGGCCGTGGCGCGCGAGCGTGGACGCTCAACTGTCCGGTGCTGCTGGACAACGTCGACAGCGACGTCGGTGAGATGCTGCTGGACGGGCTGGTGAAAGCGCGCCGTCAGCATGCCGTCCACCAGCAAGCCGTGCACCAAGCCGATGAGCCGGATCCACTCACGGTGGTCGCGACCAGCACCGGCGCGATCGTTCGGCAGTTCGTCACCCAGGACGTGCGGATCCCGTCCGCGGAGGAGGCGAGCTACGACGACTATCGCGAGCGGATGCGAGCCGACCGTGACCGCGACTGGTACCCGGTCAGCCTGCGCGCTCTCACCCTCGATGAGGTCGTGGGCATGGTGACCGCGGTCGGCGGAGCGTGGCGGAGCGTGGCCAGCTCGGTGTACCGACTGACCCGTGGTCATCCCGGCGCGACTACCGAACTAGTCGATGCGATCGCGAACAACACGGGTGGTACCGGTCTGATCAAGACCCTGCTGGACACCCCCACCCGCGTGCCGCGGAGCGAAAAGCCGGCCGTGGCCGACGACAAGCCAAAACGTTTCACAGTCGAGGACAAGATCCTGGCGGACTTACGCGGCGAGCACAAAGAGGAGGTAATCGACCGGCTGATGATCTGCTCCGCCGCCCGTGATGTGGAGGAAGCCGAACTCCTCGCCAGCGACAGCGGCCTGGTCACCCTTCGCGACGTCGCGGAAACAGTTCCTCCGGAGTTGCGGAGCACGGACACGTTCACCGGCCGTACGACGATGCTGCCTGGGCTCCGCCACCTGCTGCTGCGCCGCCTGGCTGAGCGACCGGACAAATGGTCGGCCGCGCACGGTTGGCTGCGGGACAACGGCGCGGAGTCCACGCCCGCCAAGCTGTACCACGCACTGGCCACCAGGGACGTCGAAGCGGTGACCACCTGGTTGACCGAGCGGTTGCGGGATCGCAGCGTCGATATCGCCGACTGGCTGGCGGATCTCTACTTGATCACGTCAGCACCCAGTGACCTGCACGACGACGGTGACCCGGACAGCGTGCTGGATGCCGTCGGCTGGGCCGGGCCTCGCGATGGCGCCGATGGCGCACTCGCCCGGCTCGTCGTGGAACTGTGGATCGCAAACGACCCATTGTCTGATGTGGACAGAAAGAGCCTCTACCACGAAGCAAAACTAGACCTACAGAGGCTGGCCCAGGACGCCCCGAGAGGCAGGCACGATCTTCGAAACGAAGCTCGCTGGTTGGAGGACGTGGCCAAGGCGCCGGACGACGCCGCCGTGATCGCTGGCATCCGGCCGCCGAAAGAACGCAACGCGCCGCTGGCACAGCCACATTCAATCGAAACCCAGCAGAAGGTGTCGTTCCAACCACCGGTGTCGCCGAGACAAGCGGCGTATAGGGGGAAAAACCGGGCCTCTGTCGCACTTGTTTTCGTTGCGGCACTCGTCGCGGCAGGACTGCTTTGGTGGCCCTCTTCATTCGGCGAGCCGGAGTGCGGCGCGGGGGTCGCCCGACTAGAAGGTGAGTGTATCGGCGTCAGCGACGGCTCATTCGTCTTCGACGACGCCAATCTCGCGGCTGTGGAGAAACTGATCCACGCCGAGAACCAGGCCGTAGAGTCACAACCCCACGTCACCCTGGCGCTGCTGACTCCGCTTACACCTACCCAGACGGGCAGCGTGACGCCGGAACGGATCCGGGCTCAGGTCGAAGGAGCCTACGTCGCCCAGCACGCGGCGAACGCGTCGGGTGATCCCAAAATCAAGCTCGTGCTCGCCAACCCCGGCAGCCGCCAGCAGGGCTGGCGGCACGTCGTCTACGAACTCCAGGATCTGCTGGACGCTCCGGACAACCTGGTCGGGGTGATCGGCCTGGTGCCGAGCACCCGCACGACCCAGGAGGTCATGCGCGAGCTCGCGGCGAAGAACTTGCCGATGGTCGGGACCTTGGTTACCGCCGCCGACATCAACAAGGTGCAACAACCAGGCGGCATACCCACCTACGTCGATGGGTTCACTCGAGTGAGCCCGACAACGCGTAACCAGGTCACAGCCCTCTCCCAATACCTCGGCACGACCACACGCAGGGCGATGCTGCTCTACGACATCGACGAGGAGAACCTGTTCGCCTCATCGTTGCGCAACGAGTTCGAGGCAGCCGCAGTCGCCAGCGGAGGACGACTGTCGATCACGGTGTTGAACCGGTACGACACCGAAGCATCGCTGGACAACCAATTCGGAGCGATCAACGGTGACCTGTGCGGCGACGGTGCCCCGGACACAGTTCTCTACGCTGGCCGAGCCGCGCTGCTCGACAGCCTCATCCGCAACCTGCGCGACCGCAGCTGTGCGCGGGACCGCCCGATCACCCTCGTCACCGGTTCGGACGCCTCGATTCTCAAGCTACCCGGCTACCCCAAGCCCAGGACCGACCAGGCCAAGCTGACGGTCCTCTACACACCGGCCGCCGACCCTGACGCCATCAGGGAAGTCGGCGTGCCGGAACTGGAAACCTTCGCCAACGAATTTACCGCAGCTGGCTTCGCCGACGCGGACCTCAAAGACGGCTGGGCGATCATCACGCACGACGCGCTACTCATGGCGTCGGAAGCCATCCGACGCGCCGCGCTCTCCGGCCCACCCTCGAAGGAGACCGTTCGGTTCCAGATCAACCGCGCCGCCCGCGAGCGCAACCAGGTTCGAGCCGCGCAAGGCCCGTTCCGACTGCATCCGGAAACGGGCGACGCCGACGGACTGACGGTGCCGGTCGTCGAAGTAAGTCCAGAGTGGATTTTCACCATCAAAGCGTTTTGCGGCATCGACAGTACCCGCGACCCGGTCGTGCAGTGCCAGCCCGATCAGCAATGACTGCGCGTGGCAAGGGCGGGACCAGTCCGTTGCGGATGGCTGCCGCGCACTGCCGGTCGGCGATGTCGATATCAGTGTCCCGTGGCCTCCACGGTGACGGCGACCTCGTCCGCGCAGGCGTGAACGTGCTGCTCGGCGAGTTCCCGGGATAACTCGCGGAGCCGGAGAACGCTCTCGGCGGGGCGAAGACGGGTGCGGCGCTTTGCTGCCGCCCCCGGCCAAAGCGGCGGTCAAGACCGTGGTCCAGGTGGTGATCGCGAGGCGGATTGACATGGGTTCTCCATAGGGTTGTTGATGTTCGAGGTGGGTGCCCTGAATGCCCTGGGCGGCGGGGTGTGGCTTATGGGTTCTTGGCGTTTGGGTGGCTTGCCAGGAGTGGCTGCCCCGCTGTCCGGGACGCCCTTCCCCGCGCTGGAACGGGCTTTCGACTACTCCACGCGCTCCGCGCTGGTTCTGCTGACGGGATCCAGACCCCGGCCGACATGCGGCTGTCGGACCACCCTCACGGCAAGCGCGTGACCAGCGTGACGGCTCGGCCCGATCCTGGCCGCCCACCTGCTGGCCGACACTGGCGGCGACCTGCGGGCCGCCTTCGGCAACCCCGGCCGCATGGCCGCCTACGCCGGGCTGGCACCGGTGCCCCGCGACTCCGGACAGGTCACCGGAAACCCGCACCGCCCCAAGCGATACCACCGCGGGCTGCGCAAGACCTTCTCCATGGCCGCCTTGTCGGCCAGCAAAGTCGCCGACGGTCCCTCCCGCCGCTATTACCCGCGCAAACGCGACGAGGGCATGCACCACGTCCAAGCCCTCATCGCCTTGGCCCGCCGGCTGGTCGACGTGATCTGGGCCTTGTTGCGCGACGGCCGCGAATTCCATGCCTCAACACCGATCACGACCGCGGCAGCTTGACACGATCATTGAGAATCCTGGTTCAGGGCCGGTCGGTTGCCACTGGTGCTGTGGCGGCTGGGGTCGACGTCGTCCGGCTATCCCGGCCACACCTCGAACGAGATGACCAGGTCCGGTGCGAGGCTGTCGACGTGGACGGCGGCGATGTTGTCCTTGTCGGTGCGCACGCAGAACGCGCTGCCCGCCATCAGATCGGACAGGCGGATGGCGCCGACAGTCGTGGCTGTCTGCTCACGACAGACGACCTCCGACGCCTTTCGCCCCGGCTCCAGCAACGTCAGGCGGGGGGCGTGTTCGGGAGCGTGTGCCTCCTGCTCCTCGACGATCAGGTCGGCCAGCTCGCCGCACCGGTCACGACCGATGCGGACGCCGGTGGGGCCCCAACCCGGACAACCGGTGTCCAAGTCGACCTTGTCCCCGATGTTGGTCAGCGGGTCGGATGACGGGGTCAGGCGGTAACCGGACTTCGCCAGCAGCGGAGGCCCAGCGCGCCGCCCCAGTGACGAACCCCGTCCTTACCGGGGGCCTTTGTGAGTTCTTCGCCGCCGCCTGGCTCAAGAAATACCTAACCCCGCTGGCTACTTCCCTCCGTCAAGCCATGTCCACCAACCCAGGCCCCGTCTACGGCACCGGCTACCGCACCCTCTGAGCTTCCGTGATCCGCCACGGTACCCACAAGGTCCTTGTGCCGCACCGGCACTCTCCCGTAGGCGCGTGTCACGCGCGCTCGTCAGAGGTCCGGCGCGCGCGGTGGCCGCCGAACTCCGAGCGGATCGGATCCGAACGATTTAGGTCCTTTGCCTACGACGAACTAATCGCACGCGACAAGGTCAACCTCGATATCACGTGGCTCCGTGATGAGTCACTCGAAGACACCGACAATCTCCCGGCGCCGCATCTCATCGCCCGTGATTTGATCGAGGACCTCACTGCCGCGCTGGTCGAACTCGAAGCGGTCGCCGCGGCGCTTGAGCCGTCATCCGGCGGAACGTCGGACTGAACATCGGACCCTTCGGTCATGCCGGTGATCCACGACGTGTGTCTCCACGACGTGGATCGCGGTTGATCAGGCGACGTCGACCTACCTCCTGGACGACCTGCCGGAGCCGATGGCCAGGATCGCTGACCTCGGCGACGTCAACGTCACCTTCGTACTGCGGACACGGGCGCGGTACTTCGAGTACGCGCCGCTGTTCCACCTGCTGCCCAAGCGCGTGCTGGACATGTTCGGGCTCCCGTTGCTGCGGGGCGGCCAATGGCCGGGTCGGGCATCGACGACTTCCTACCGCCCGATTTCGAGGAACGGCTTGGCCCGCGCCTGGGCATGGACGGTGTGGCCGCACCTGGTGTCGGGGTCGAAGATGAAGGCGTTCTCGGCCCACGACCCGATCCGGCTACTGGCTCAACAATCTGGACTTCTGGGTGCCCGCGGTCACCGCCACCATCCAAGAGCGCCTGCGGGACTTCCCCGAGGTGGACAAGGGCAAGCCCCCCGGCCCGGTCACCTTGGAGGACGGCAGCGTGCTCGCCGGGGCGGTGGTCGGCAACCCGCGGATGGGCGGACAGGTCTGGTTCGGCGAGGACGACGCCCGCGACGCAGTGGTCGAGACCGT
The DNA here is from genome assembly GCF_055586285.1 of Actinokineospora sp. NPDC051303. NCBI lineage: Bacteria > Bacillati > Actinomycetota > Actinomycetes > Pseudonocardiales > Pseudonocardiaceae > Actinokineospora > Actinokineospora sp. NPDC051303. Next base: position 46,938 of record NZ_JBVJIN010000020.1, on the reverse strand, counting down.
GGAAGCAGCCGACCGGACCGGTCGACTGTGCGGCATTCTGGACGCGGTCCGTTCCCACCGGGTCGAGGACGATTTCTCCAGCCACTGGTCGCGCGCGAAGACTTCGAACGCAAGCTGCACGGGAAGCGGCGCAAGGTGACGGTGAAGTTCGTCGAGCTGACCGACACCGTCCCTGTTCAGGGACCGGAGAGCGAGGTGTTGGGCAACCTGGTCACCAACGACTTCCTCACGCTGCTGGACGCCCGGAGTCGACAGATCGTCGTGCTGCTCAACAGCGGCGTCACCAGCAAGACCGAGATCGCCGACGTCCTCGGGTACGCCAACCACAGCGCGGTGTCGAAGCGACTCGCACAGATCCGCCGCACCGCCGAGGCGTACTTCGACGAGAACTGACTCGCCCCGCCCGTTCCAGCCGCGCTCGACACCACCCATGCGAGCGATCAACCGAGGCCTTGGTAGTGATCTTCTTCGCTAGACAAGAAGAATGATCAACCAGGGGCTTCACCATGATCGCCCCGATCGACGGGGGTTAAAACTCAAGCTAGAGGCAGCCAACTGCTGGCAATCCACGGCATTCCGAGCCTGGATCGGCGGTGAGGTCTCCGGTACGGGAAGGGTTTCCCAATGCCGTCGATCAGGTAGCCCGCCACACACACCCCAAGGGCTCTTGGTAGTCGGAGCCCGCAGGCGCCTCTTCAGCATAGTCCACTGTGTACCGCTCCTCCTGGCTCGCGGTCGTGATCCGGAACCGGACGATCATGCGCTGGTCGGTGCGGCACCGGCCGTTCACCGCTTTCAGCACCAGGCCGACTTCGGAGTCGAATCGCCAGTTCGGCTTGGCGGTGTCGGTGTCCAAGGTGGAGTAGTGGTTCGGCTTCGAGCCGCCGCACGCCCTGACGCTAGCTTCGCACACGAAGTCCCGGATCATGCTCGCGGCGCCGCCGTCGGGAATCGCTCCGACGGGGTATGCGTAACCAAGGGGTTTCTCGCGGCGGTACCCGGATTGTGTCATTCCCTCGAAGCGGAGGATGTACACGTTGGGATTGTCGATGCGCTGGTAGCGCCACAGCATCGTGGATTGGTAGGGCGAGTAGTGCACGACCACCACACCGCCGCGCTGCAGGGTGCCCGGAGCCGGTTCCTGGTCGGCGACCACTGCTCCGGGGTGCACGCCGTCCGGACGGGCGTCGCACTGCCAGCCGCCTGCGGCCAAGGTCTGGCACGCGGTGTCTTTGTCCATGTCCCTCACATCGGGGACGGGCGGTGGCGGCGTGACCTGGCGGTACACGGTCAGCACAACCGTCTCCCCGATGCGGACCCGCTCACCGGGTGCGGGGGTCGACGACTCGACCGTCCCCGGAGCCGGACCCTCACTGCCCTGCTCGATCCGGCACCGCACCTGGTTCTTCGATTCGGCGAGGATCGCGTTGCAGGCAGCGTCACCGGCGTGCGCCGCACCGCCGAGGTCGGGCATCGCCACGAACCCCCAGTGGCGAACGGCGACCCTGGCGCCCGCGGTGACGAATTCCCCGCCCCGCGGTGACTGCTCCGCGACCACGCCCAGCGCGGCCCAGTTCGCCCCGGGCGTGGGCATGGCCTGCTCGTCGCAGACGTCACCACCTGCCTGCGCCGCGGCGGCGTTGACCGAGTCGCACGCCGCCGTGACAAGCATGCCGACGACATCGGGGACACGCACGTTCTCGCCGTAGACATGCACGGTCACCGTCGAGCCCTCGGGCACCTCCGTGCCGCCGCGCGGGTTGGTGTCGCGGACAGTCCCGGTGGCTCCGCCCGGCCCGATCTCCACCACCTGGCACCGCAGTTCGGCCGCCTCGACCAGGGCGCACGCCTGTTGCCGGTCCGTGCCGGGCGGGACGACCGGGACGGCGCGCTTGGGCACCTGCGGCGGGGCCGGGGTCGGCGACGCGGTCGCTGTCGGGGAAGCCGTCGCTGTGGGGCTTGCCGGTGGGGTCCGTCGGGTGGTCGACGGCGGTGTGGGCGTCGAGCTGCGGGGTGGTTCCGACGGCCGGTCGGGTTCGGGGTTCTCGGTGTCGGTCTCGACACCGGACGCCTTGCCCTTGTCGATCACCGTGCGCCGCCCGTCTGGATCCACCGCGATCGTGCGGCGGTCCGCCGGGTCATTGGCCACCACCCGCTTGTCCTGCACCTCGACGGTGAACCGGTCGGACTTGCCCGGCACCGCGATCGACTCGGTGCGGGAGCCGGTGCGCAGGTCGAACGACCGCAGCTCGTGCTTGGCGTAGTCGGGGACGTAGACGCGGTCCTCCAGCACGACCGGGGCGCCCAGGTTGTGGTCGACGCCCCTGGGCAGGTCGAACTCGCGCCGCTGGCCGGTGCGCGGGTCCACCGAGACGAGCTTGCCCTTGCGGTCCAGCACCAGCAGGTAGCGGCCTGCGCCCTTGGCCGAGGGCACGGACACGGTGTCGCCGTGTGGCACGGGCTCGCGGCTGATCGACTTCAGCGGCGTCGCGGAGACGTCCAGCGCTTCGCCTGCCCGCGTGATGCCGATCGGCCTGCCGTCGACCAGGGTCAGGTGCTCGATGGGCTCCGGTGTGGGGACGGTTCGCTCCACCTGTCCGCCGACCACGTGCACGGCCTTGCCGTCTTCGGTCAGCACCCAGATGCCCGCCCCGCCGTCGCCCACCGCGGTCGGCGTGGCGCGTGGCACCGGCACCGGGGTTTGCGGGGTGCCATCGGGGTCGATCAGCTCGACGACGTCCGCGCCCGGCCGCAAGAGGTAGGCGGCCGAGGTGGCCGCGACGACGACGGGCGCCTCGTCGGGGCGCGGCACGCCCGCGGAGGACTGGTTGATCGGCGCGCCCTGCTTGCCCAGGTCCTCGTTGAGCAGGAGCACCTGTCCGGTGGTGTGGTTGACCGACGCGGTGCGGCCGTCGGCGAGCCGGACCAACTCCAGTTGCTGCCCACCCGTGGCCAATGCCCGTGCTTCCGCCTCGACGCGTTCGGTTTCGGTGTTGACCTGCACCACCCCGTCACCGTGTTGCACGACGACCTGAGCATTGCTCAATTCCGTATCGGTCATGCTGTAACCGGCGCCGACCGATGCCGCGAACACGGCCGCGAGCACAGCGCTGACCAGCACGAACAGGCGTGATGTGCTTTTTTGGCGGGATGGCGATTCACTCACTTGAGGTCTCCAGTACGACGATTGGAGTAACGCGTCATTCGCGAATGTGGCACGAGGCGCTCGTGCAGAGTACAAAAACGCCGGGCACCGTCAGATGGGAAGTACTTCCCAAAGGCCGGAGGATTTATGAGCGGGCAACTGCCGGTCGAGGTTCGGGTGGGTGCGCGAGCCTACATCGTGTCACCGGGTGAGGAGTTCGAGTTCGGCCGTTCGAGGGAGTGCACGGTGTGCCTGGATCCCGACGACGCGACGATCTCGCGTCGTGCGGGTGTGATCACCTCGGAGAACGGTATCTGGTTCGTGGTCAACACGAGCAGCAGGAGCGGGCTCGAACTCGTCGACGACCGCGGGCTGCGCAGTCTGGTCGCACCCGGCAAGCGTTCCGTGTTGCAGGGGTCGATGCGCGTCTACGTGCAAGGGAGCCGACCTGAACCGCACGTCGTGGAGATCGACGCCCACGAATTCGATTCCGCGTTATTGCGGGAACTGCCGACCGGGCAGCCGACGATCACCGGTGACGACGTCGTGCTCACCCGTGAGGAGAAGCTGGCGCTGACCGCGCTGTTCGCCGGTTATCTGCGGAAGGGCGCGGCCTACGATCCCTATCCGCGCACTTATGACGCCGCCGCCAAGCGGCTGGGTTGGCCGCGCACCACGCTGCTGCGCAAGGTCGAATACCTACGCACCCGGCTGACGAAGGCGGGAGTGCCCAACATGAACGGCGCCAACGCGTTGATCAACCTCGCCGAGCACGTCCTGACCCGCGGCCTCATCACCGAGCACGACCTGCGCCTCATCGGCCTGTGACGCCGGTTTAGGAAGGGCTTCCGATTCCGCCGCGGCGGCGGGTTGCCTAGCGTTCGCACCGACGGCAGAACTGATCGCGGGAGTGGCACATGGCGGAGGTCGAGTTGGTGTGCGTCGGGCACGACGGCATTCGGCGCGCGGTCGTCGCGACTGTCGGGCCGGAGCACCGGGTCGCGGACCTGGCTCGGGCGCTGGGCTGCCGTCAAGCCCTCTACCTGGGACTCGTCGCGCTGCCGAGCTGGCTACCGGTGAGCGGGTCGGGCATCGCGAACGGCACGGTCCTCGGCCTGGACGCGGCGCCGCCGGTGGAACGCGGCGCGGCGGTGGGCGGCGGCGCGCGGGAGGTGGCGGTCGTGGGTGGTCTGCACTGCGGGCCGCGTGCGACCTTGTATCCGGTGGGGGAGCTGAGGATCGGCCGTGCCACGGATGCCGACCTGATCCTCGCCGACGCGGAGGTGAGCAGGCGGCACGCCCGCCTGCGGATCTCCGCGGATGCCGAACGCGTTCGCCTGGAGGACGTCGGTTCGCACAACGGCGTGCGGTGGCGCGGGTGGCTGCTGGAGGGCTCGGCGGAGCTGGTGCCCGGTGACGTCGCGGAGTTGGGGGAGACGGTGATCGGCCTGCGCGAGGCCGTGCCCGCTGACGCGGAGCTGACCGACGCGCCGGACGGGATGGGTCGGGTGTTGCACCGTCCGACCGAGCGCGCGCCCACGGTGGCGACCGGTGGGGAACAGGCGCTGCGTGCGCGCGACCCGGATCCGACGATGCTGCTGGGCATTGCTTGCGGACCGTCCGCCCGGTTGTGGGAACGACGCCGCACCGATCCGGACTTCCGGCGCGTACGCCTCGGGCTGCACGACCGGCAGGCTGAGCTCCGGATGCCGTTCGCCGAACCGGTGCCGGTGCTCCACGCGGTGCCGGTCGCGGCGGACCTGCACGAGGCAGGCGCGCTCGGTCTCGCCGGACCGCGTCCCGCGCTGCTGGCCTCGGCGCGGGCCGTCGTCGCGCAGGCCGCGGTGTTGTGCGCACCGAACGACCTGGCGATCGTGGTGGTGACCGCGCCCGGCGGGGCGTCGGACTGGGAGTGGGCCTGCTGGCTGCCGCACACCCGGGCACGTGCCGGGGCGTTCGACTGCTCGCGGCTCGTCGCCACCGACGAGGACCAGGCCCGTGCCAGGCTCGACGAACTGCGGGCTCTGGTGGCACGGCGCCGTGCCGCGCCGCGGTCCGGCGGGAGTCGGGTGCTCGTCGTACTCGACGGCGTGCGGCGGTTGCACAGGATTCCCGGCCTGGCCGAGGTGCTGGCCGAGGGGCCCGCCGCAGGCGTCACCGCGCTCTGCCTGGAGGAGAGCCCGGACGGGCTGCCCGGCGCGTGTGGCACGGCCCTGGTGGCCACCAACGAATCGGGTAGCCGTGCCGAGTTGCGGTATCGGGGGTTTCCCGCGGTGCCCGACGTACTGGTGGACGGGCTGCTTCCGGAGTACGCGACGCGGCTCGCCCTGGCGCTGGCGTCGATCACCACGCCGGGCGACGGCCCGGAGGAGCCGCGCGGAGCATCGGGAGGCGAACTGTCCGTGCGGCCGCGACTGATCACCGAACTGGGGCGTGCGACCGGGAATCCGACGTGGGACCAGGACGACCGCACCGATGCGATGGCCACCGCACATGTGCGGCTCGCGGCGGATTTCGTTGCGCCGCAGGAAGAAGCGACGGTGGCTCACGTCCGGAGCCGGACTGTTGGACGTGCGGGGCGGTGACTATGTTGTCCCTCGATCGGGGTCGGTGGGAGTTCGGCCGCGGAGACTGGAGGTGCGGGTGTGGTCGCCATCGAACAGCTCGCCGGTTACCGGGTGGCGACCGATCCCGTCCGAGTCGGCCTGTACGCCGTCGTGCGGGCCACGAGAGAGTCCGACCACGCCGAGGTGACCGCGCACGTGGTGGTCGAACCGCTGGACCGCGCGACCCTGCGCAGGGTCCGGACTGAGCTGTCTTCGTTGGCCACCGCGTTGGAGGAGTTGAACAGCCCGCTGGTCGTGCCGCTGCTGGACCACGGACAGACGCCTGACGGCCGCCCGTTCTTCGTCACCGGGTCCACTGGCCCCTCGCTCGCCGACGAACTGGCCGAACGCGGACCGCTGTCCCCCGACCAGGTGCGGCAGGCCGTCTTCGGCGCCGCGACCGCGCTGGTGTCGCTGCACGACGCGAACCTCCTGCACCGCGGTTTGAGTCCGGCGGCGCTCCTCCGCCTGCCGAGCGGGCGGGTTCTGCTGAGCACACCGGTGCCCGCGGTGCTCGCCGAGATCGCCTGCGCCGTGACCGAGGGCTCCGGGCACGAGCCCATCGAGGTCCTCAAAGGCGGCGACTGGACACCGCAGGCCGAGGTGTACGCGTTCGCGTCGACGGTGTGGACTCTGGCGACCGGCAGACCACCGGTGCCCGGGTCGAGGGACGAGCGGTTGTTGCACCTGTTCGACGAGTCGTCGGCGCCGCCGTCCGCGCCGGGCCTGCCGCCGCGGACGGCGGACCTGTTGCGCCGAGCACTCGCGCGAAGACCCGACGACCGGCCACGTTCCCTCGCTTCGTTCGCCTTGGACCTGAAAGAAGATCTAGCCGACCCCGGCCGCACCACGCGCCTGTCCCCGGGCGGGTTGACGCCGTCGGAGCGAGCGATGGGCACTGACTACTTGCTGCTCTCGGAGCTGGGCTCTGGCAGCGCGGGCAAGGTGTGGCGGGCTCGCCGCAAGAGCGATGGGCACGAGGTGGCGGTCAAGGTCCTCAACCCGGAGGCCGATCACGACGGGGCTGGTCTCTCCCGACTCGCCCGCGAACACGCCACCTTGCGCGGGCTCGACCACCCGCACCTGGTCAAGGTGCTCGACATCGTCGTCGACCGCAGCCGGTCGGCGATCGTCATGGAGCTCGTGCCGGGCACTGACCTGCGAGGACTGCTCAAGAGCGGTCGGCTGGCGCCCGCGGACGGCGTGCGGCTGCTGTCGGAGGTCGCCTCAGGGCTGGCGCACCTGCACGAACGGCGCATCGTGCACCGCGACGTCAAGCCCGCCAACATCCTCGTGCGCGCCACGGGGGACCGCCGCACGGCGCTGCTGACCGACTTCGGCCTGGCCAAGCCCCTCGGCGAACCGGATCTGACCAGGGTCGGCTTGCTGCTGGGCACCCCGTCCTACCTGGCGCCCGAGCTCATCACCTCTGGTGAGCCCTCACCCGAGGCCGACGTGTACGCGCTGGGTGTCACGGCGTACGAGGTGCTGGCAGGCCAGCGGCCGTTCGCGGGCTCGACGACCGACCAGATGCTCCGACAGCACCAGATCCAGCGACCCGGACGGCCGGTGGGCCTGCCGGACGCGGCGTGGACCTTCCTATCGGCTTGCCTGGAGAAGGACCCGCGCGAACGGCCCAGCGCCGTCGAAGCGTCGGAGATCCTGCACGACCTCGTCCCCGCCCTCGCCCGGCTGGAACCCGCGTCACCGCCAGGCCACGCAGGCACCACGGGCCAGTCCCTGCCGACGCGTACCAGCGCCCGACCGGTCGAGCCCGTTCCGGGTCACGCCGTGGTCGACGACGGCGAGCCGTCGTCGCCGACCCGCACGAGCAGCCGCCGACCGGAACCCGCGCCTGCACCGCGGGCGAACCGACCGCCACGACGCGGCCTCGTGGTCGCGTCCGCCGTGATGGCGGTCGCAGGGGTGGCGGTCGCCGGGGTGGGCTTCGCGATCGGCGCCCTCGCGGTCCCGGGACTCATCGGCCAGGAACGGCCCGCGCCGACCAGTTCCCCGCTGGCCAACACCCCCTCGCCCGGCATCTACCGCGTGCAGGCCACCGTCGTGATCGACGCGGACGGCGCGGCGACGGTGTCGTGGCCCACGGACACGACCGCGTTGCCCCAGTTGGACCGCTTCGTCGTCATGCAGGGCAACAGCCTTCGGCAGGAAGTGCCCGCCGACACCACCACCTACCGGGACCCCGAACCGCGTGAAACCGGCTGCTACTACGTGATCGCGCTCGGCACCACCGCTCGACCGCTCGACCCGGTACCGCGACCCGCCTGCCTGCCCCACTCGGTGACCCCACTGCGAGGACGATTACCTTGACGACCCACACCGCCACCGACGCCTACGACACGGCCCTCCGGTTCAGGGCTACGCACGACGCCGTCCTCGCCGAGGTCGAGCGGATGATCAAGGGCAAGGCGCGGGCGATCCAGCTCGCGCTCGCGTGCGTGTTCGGCGGCGGTCACCTGCTGATCGAGGACGTGCCGGGCACCGGCAAGACGTCGCTGGCCAAAGCGCTGGCCACGAGCGTGTCCGGGAGCTGGCAGCGCATCCAGTTCACCCCCGACCTGCTGCCCGGCGACATCACCGGCGTGTCCGTGTGGGACCAGACCCAACAGGAGTTCCGGTTTCGCGGCGGACCCGTGTTCGCGAACGTCGTGCTCGCCGACGAGATCAACCGCGCCAGCCCCAAGACCCAGTCGGCGCTGCTGGAGGTGATGGAGGAAGGGCAGGTGACTGTGGACGGCGTGGGACACCCGGTGCCCAGTCCGTTCCTCGTGGTCGCCACGCAGAACCCGATCGACCTCGAAGGCACCTACCAGCTCCCCGAGGCGCAGCTGGACCGCTTCCTCATGCGGATCTCCCTCGGCCACCCGGACCTGGAGGTCGAGACCGAGATCCTGACCAACCGGGCCGCGGCGGCGCCACCGGCGCTGCGACCGGTGACGACGCTCGACCAGGTCGAGTGGATGCGTGCAACCGCGGCCGAGGCGCATACCGCCCCGGAGATCGCCCGCTACATCGCCCTGCTGGCCAAGGCGACCCGCGAGCACCCGGCCCTGCGGCTGGGCCTGAGCACCCGTGGCAGCCTCTCGCTCATGCGGGCCGCGCAAGCGTACGCACTGGGCTCCGGACGCCACTTCGTCGTGCCCGACGACGTGCGGGCGGTGGCCGGACCGGTCCTGGCGCACCGGCTGGTGCTCACCGCCCAGGCGCAGGTGCGCGGGGTGACCGCCGCCTCCGTGCTGGGCGAGGTGCTCGGCTCGGTGCCCGCTCCCACCCAGGCGGTGCGGGTGTGACCGGGCGCGTGCCGCTGACGGCCTCCGGCTGGGCGGTCCTGCTGGGCGCAGGCGTCCTGTTGGTGGCCGGGTCCGTGCTGGGGTACGCGGTGCTCACCTCACTGGCCGCCGCGGGTGGTGCGCTGCTGGTGCTGTGCGCAGCCACCGTGGTCGTGCGGCCACGCGTGCGGATGACCCGTGAGGTCGTGTCGGAACGCGTGTCGGTCGGAGAGCCCGCGCTGGCCCGGCTGGTGGTGCGCAACCCCGGTCGGCTGCCCGTCCCCGAGCTGCTGGTGCTCGACCGGGTCGGCGGACAGCCGGTGGAGGTGAGGGTGCCCGCGCTGGGTCCGGGCGGGTGGCGGGCCGTGCCGTACTCGCTGCCGACCGGGCGCCGGGGGCGTCTGCTCGTCGGGCCGCTGCTGGCAGGCAGGCGGGATCCGCTCGGGTTGTTCCGGCGCGTACAGCCACAGGGGGGCACCGACGTGCTGTGGGTCCACCCGCGGGTGCACCACGCGCACCGGATCCCTGTCGGCACCGTGCCGGACTACGAGGGGCGCGCCGAAGCGTCGAAGGTGGGGACGATGAGCTTCACCTCGCTGCGCGACTACGTGCCCGGCGACGACCCGCGCCGCATCCACTGGCGCTCCACGGCCCGCGTCGGCCGGTTCGTGGTGCGCGACTCCGTGGACACGATGGAACCCACGGTGACGGTCGTCCTCGACACCCGGACCGCGGCGTTCGACGCACCGGCGTTCGAGCACGCGGTCGAGGTCGCCGCGTCGGTCGCGCAAGCCGTGATGGACACCGGGCGTCCGGTGGGTGTGCACGTGGTGGGCGAGGCCTCGGCCAGGTCCGACGCGATCTCGGTACTCGACCGCCTGGCCGCGGCCGAGCCGACCGCCGACGGCGATCCGCTGCGGCTGCTGGAGGAAGTGGACCGGGCACAACCTGGCGGAGCGCTCGTGGTCGTCACCGGTCCCGGCGAGGACGCGGTGACGACCAGGCTGGCCCAGCGGCGCAGGCGGTTCGCGCCGATCGTGGTGTTGCAAGTCGTGCCCACGCGCCACGAGGCCCAGCCGCCCTACCGCAGGCAGGGGATGGCCGTCCTGAGCGCGAACACCGCGGTGGAAGTGGTCACCGCCTGGAACCACCTGGTGCTCGGCGGGGCGGTGGCCTGATGTCGCCCGTCCGCGTGGTGTCGGCCGCTGGTCTCGCCGCTCTGGCCGCGTGGTCGTTCCGGCCGGTGTTCGACGCCGATGCCGGGCTCGCTCTCGTGTTGGCTGTCGCGGTCCCGGCCGTAGTCGTCGCGTTGTGGGAACTGCTCACCTCCTCGGTGCTCAAGCGGCTGTCGGGCGGCGTAGGTGCTGCCCTGTCCCTGCTTTGGGTGGTCGCGGCGGTCACGGCGGTCACCCGCCCCGGAAGCGACGTGCTGTCCGGACCGTTCAGGCTGCTGACCTCGGTGCTGCCGACCGAGGCCGCGGCGCCGCAGTTGGCCGCGGTGTCGGTGCTGGCGGGTTTGACGTCGGTGGCCGCGGTGCACCTGACGGCCAAGGGCGCACTCCTGCCGGTGCTGCCGCCGTTGGTGTGCCTGGCACTGGGGCTTTCGCTCGGGGCCGCCGCGGGTCCGCTGCCTGCTTGGTACGTACCGGCTTTCGTCGCCGTGGGCGCCGGGCCCGTGCTGCTCCACGCCGCTGCCGCCGCACGCGCCCGGCTCGTCGTCGGTGGTGTCGTGGTGGCGCTGGCGGCGGCGGCCAGTCTGGTCCCCGGACTCCTCGGCCCGGCGTCCCGCCCGCCCGCGAGCGCGCAGGCACTGGTGGACGCGCCGGTGCGGCCCAAGCGGCACACCAACCCGATGGCGCAGTACCTCGCCCTGCGCGACGGCAGCATAGTGCTGGCGATCGACGGCACCGTGTCGCAGCGGATCGACCGGCTCGCCATGGTCACCATGACCGCGTTCGACGGCCGTGCCTGGTCACCGGAGGCGGACTACCGCCGCGCGGCGAACCAACTGCCCATCCCACCGCAGAGCATCGCGCCGCGTCGCGAAGTCGCCCTTGACCTGCGGGTGCGGACACCGGACAGCCTCGGTTGGCTGCCCAGGCCGGGGTGGCCGAGCAGGGTCAGCGTGCCGAACCTCGGCTTCGACACTGACACCGGCGACCTGGTAGTGCCCGCAGAGCAGGAACCGCCCGCGCAGTACCGGATCAGCGCCAGCGAACCTGTGGTGTCACCTGACCTCCTGCGCACCGACCAGCCCGCGCGCGGGCAACGGCCGGACCTCGTGCTTCCACCCGAGGTGCTGGGTTTCGTCGCTGACGCGACCGCAGGCCACGACACCGAACTCGACCGGTTCCTCGGGCTCTACCACAACCTGCGCGCCGAGCCGTTCCACTACGACGTGTCGGACGAGGCTCCGGGCGGCAACGGCCTGTACCAGATCTCCGCCCTTTTGGAGAACCACCGCGGCACCAGCGAGCAGTACGCCTCCGCGTTCGCCGTGATGTGCCGACAGCTGGGCTGGGACGCCAGAGTCGTGCTCGGCTTCAAGCCCCGCTGGGACGGCGACGAGCTGCGCGTCCAGGGGCGGGACGTCTTCGCGTGGGCCGAAGTCCGGTTCGAGCGGCTGGGATGGCTGCCGATCGACCCCAGCCCGACCCGGACCGCCGCCCTGGGTGACGAGGCGCCCGACGACACGACGGGGACTGCCCCAGGGCTCGTCGAACTGCCACCGGCCTACGACCCGGATCCGGCGCCCGAACCCGAGCCGGACGGTGTGGTGCCACCGGACCCCGTTGCGACCCCAGTGTCCGGCCGGTCGTCGAGTGTGGTGCTGCTTGTAGCAGGCGCCGGTCTGCTGGCGCTGCTGTTCGCGATCCCGTTGCTCAAGGCCGCGCGCCGTCGTGCGCACCGGCGAGGTCCACCTGGGCGACGCGTCGCGGAGACGTGGCGGGACACGGTGGCCGCGCTACGTACCGGTGGCGCCCTCGTCCACGAGGGTCAGACCACTGGACAGGTGCTTGAAGCGGCGCCGGAGAGCTACGCGGCGGCGTTGCGCCCGCTCGCGGAACTGGTGGACCGCGTGGCGTTCAGCCTGGACGAGGTCACCCAGGACATGGCGACTACAGCCGAATCGCACGGCGACCAGGTCCGGAGCCGGATCCGTGCCGGACTAGGCGCGGGCCGACGAGCGGTCTGGCTGTTCGACCCCCGCCCGCTGCTGGCGGGCCGTAGACCGATCGAGTACGCGGACCTGCGCTCCAACCTGCGCTCGACACGCTGACGTCCGACTCGGCGAAGACGATCAGCTCGTCCACCGAGTGGAAGGGGCGGGGTGTTGTTAACGGGCGCGCTCGATCTGCTCGGCGGCATGGTCGTCGAGTCCGCAGCACTGAGCGATGAGGACGGTGGCGCGGTGTTGATGTCCACCAGACCACCGTCGTCGTACTGTCGCGGCAGATCCGGTCGGCCGATCCGGAGATCCCGCGCGAGTGCCGGGTCACGTGCGACGAGCCAGGTCGACCGGGCGCGCGCGAGCCTGTCCGCCACCGCCACGTCCTCGTCGCGCAGCAGGGGGCGCCACGGTGCTCGGAGAGGTCGGGCATGGCGAACCGGGTTGGCTGCGGCGGGACCGCGACCACGTGCGCGGCCAGTTCGTCCTGCCGCCGCACGGGCCCGTACCAGGACGGGTGGGTGGCGCGGGTGTGCTTGCGGCGCCCTTGGCGAGCCGCCAGCCGGTCCGCGCTGGACCGATCGTTCGCCAGTCGCATCCGCTCGGCGACCTGCTCGCCGTACAGCCCCTCCCAGCGGGCCCGTTCGGCGCGACGGCCCTCGACGTAGCCCGCGTAGCCGCCGTGCATCCTCGGCCCTGCGATCGCTGGAAGAGGCGGGAGTCGGAAGCGGGACTATAAAACGTGCGCCAGAGCCGAACGTGTTTGACAGACCCTGCAGGCGTCGGAGGTTGGTGATGGAGTGTATGCGTGCAACATCGTCGTCGGCGCTGAGGTGAAGGCATTCGGAAAACTCTCGCCAGGGGTCGGGGACTTCTTTGGTGGCTTGCATTTCACCGATCAGGCCGACAATCAAGTCCTTGCCGAGTTCGCCGAGTCGGCGGGTGAGCCAGTCGCGTCGGGCGAGGAGCGTTCGGACTTCTCCGGTGGGTCTGAGGCTCCATCGGGACGTGACCACGAGTTCCCCGTTGGCGTCGTGCCAGTCGGGGCGATCGGGGCGGCGGTGGAGGCCCTCGTCGCGGAGTAGTTCGTTGGTGGGCAGGTCATTGCTCGGCTTGCCCACGGGGTGACTCCCAGCCGAGACCGTCCGGAGTGCCTTTGGCGTACTCGTGCATGACGACCCACGAGGTGCCCTCGGTCCGCTCCCGTGTCCAGATCTCTTCTAACGATGGCGCGGTGTCGCCTGCCCTAATCCAAGTGGAAATGTTATCGCGGTTCGGCAATTCGGGGGCCGGTGAGAGCCAGACCGCAGCAGTGGCACATGACGGGAAGGTATGGCCGTGGGTGGAGCCGAAGTCTGGGTCGGAGTCGTCCTCGTCGTCTTGGTCAGGGAGGGGATGGGTTGCGGGCGGGAGGCTCGGGTCGAGGTCCCGGATGTGTAGTCCCAGGTGCCGCGGTATTCGGGCGGGTCTTCTTGCCACTGGGGTGCGACGTGGTAGTGGTTCGCGAGGCGCTCGAGAAGCTCGTGGAATGCGATCCACTGGTACTTTTTGCCCATGCGTTCAGGCTTGTGGTTCCGGTCAGTGCCGTGTTGCCGGTAGTGGTCGAAGTCGCCGAAAAGTTCTGGGGACCACCCGAGTTCGGCTACCCGTGTGAGGACCCAGCGGTTCGCCCAGCTCCCGCTCGTAGAGCTGTTCGTCCTCAGCTGGGGTGATCGGGCAAGCGTGCAGAAGTTCGAGTTGCTCGTCGGTGAGCACTTTCCTCGCCAGTGTGTCGTCGCCAAGTAGATCGAGGACCGGATCGTCGGCGCCCAACGCTTCGGCGACACCAGGTGGGAGGGATTCTCGAAACGCGGCGACACGTGTGGGATCAAGCTGCGGCTGCCCGCCCCGAAGCGCCTTGGTGGCCGGTCGGGAGCGGTTCAGCGGGAGCCTGCTGAAGTGAGAAGCATGGTGTTCGACCTGGTAACGGCCGAAATCACCAAGGATTGACTCGAGTGACCTCCGCACCGAGGACCACGACATGTTGGCGGGGACGTCAGGGCCAGACGGGTATCGGGCGTCCAGTTCTTCTTCGGTCGGAACCTCCTCAGACGGCGCGGCGTCGTGCGGGTGGCCGAGCCAAGCGAGCTCCTCGGCCGTGGACGCTTGCAGACGGCGCGCCGCTTCCACGACTCCTTGGACAGCGCCGCAGAGGAGTGCGCCGCGCGAGACGTGAACCGGTGACGCGGGGTTGTCACACGTCAAGGTGCTGAGTTGTCGGGTCAGCCGCTCCGCGTTCGTCGGTTGCGCATGTCCGGTGCGCAGGATGACGCCCTCGACGACGAGTGCCAGGCGGGCGAATAGGTACTGGTCGTTGACGCGAGCCGCGTCCTCGCCCAAGAATCGGTCCAGGAGCTTGCAGAGCTCGTCGGGAAAGCCCAGGAGCAGTTGAACGAGCGCCTTGGTCGCCCGATCGCGGAGGAACCGGTGGGGAGTGGTCAGCGTCCAGGCCAGGGTGGTGGCCGCCAACAGGACTACTTCCTTTGGCGGAGCGTCGACGCTTGGGGCGGTTCGGATCCGCCTCCCTCCGGTCGCCGGGCGTGCCTCCAACACGCGAGAGGACGGTCGGTAGCCCGGCAGCAGGTGCTCAGGCGTGGAGATCTGTTCGGCCCAGCGGAGCAGTCGGTGCAGCGACCCCAGCTCTGAGTAGGCGTGGTACGCGTAGGTGCTCCACTCTTTGTCTCGCGCGGGTGGCTCCAGTGCCAGGAGGGTCTTGTGCAGGCTGTTGGCGTTGAGCCGGTGCCCGGGTTCGGTCGAGACGGCGATGATCGCGTCGAACACGTCCGTGTCCAGACCATGTTCTATCGCCTCGTTGAGCAGCGCGATACTGCGGTCATCAACGCTCGACACCGCACGAAGCGCCAGTGTTCGGACAAAGGACGACAGGAAGCCGTACCGATGATCTCCACGGCGATCGGCGACGTCGTCGGACCGGTTACCGGCAGAGGGGAAAAGCGCGTCGAGCAGTTCGACCCCAGTAAGCTCGGGCAGGACGACGGTGGCAGCTTCCTGGAGATTCGGACTGGCTGACAGCAGCCACCCCCGCAGGGGCGACGCCTCACCCAGTGGTGCGCCCTCGGCGAGACCGCCCAGTTCGCTGTCGAACGTCCGCAGCGCGGCGCGCACGACCAGGTCGTCGCTGAAGGCCTGGTAGGGGAAAGTGACTCCCGGTTCCGGTTCCGCACGCCTGCGTACGTGGCGTTCGGTCGCCAGGACGCCCCGTGAGATCAATTGGCCGAGCATGGTGTCCGGCCACGACGTCGCATGCGGTGCGAAGGGGTCGGCGAGGGCGCGGGCTTCCTCACGAGCCAGGGTCTCCCGTCCGATCGTCGCCATGCGGTCGGCGACCGCCTCGACCGCGCGGTGGACTGGTCGGGAGAGCGGGTCCAGGTTGAGGTATTGACAGATGTCCGCAGCCCGATTCTCGAGGAAGTTCTTGAACACCTCACTCCGATGAACATTCGTCGTGTCTACCGTCGACGTGCGCTCGACGGATCGCGCACGGAGCATGTCGGCGTAGAGCTTGACGAACAGTGGGTTGCTGAACGCCGCCCTGAGCAGCGGAGTGCGCGGGAGCGCCCCGGGGACATCCGCCAGATACTTCTCCAGCCCCTCAGCCTCCCGGCCGCGAAACCCCTGGTGATGGCCCACGGGCAGTCCGAGAGCAGCGAGGTCGATGGGCAAGACCATGTCCCGCATGGTCGTGCGGCACGAGAGCACGACCGCCACGTGCTTCAGGTCTGCTGCCTTCGCCAAGACGCTGTGCAGTTGGGCCCGCCAGAGGTGTGCGCGGTCGCAGTCGTTGAGGGCGTCGATCACGAGCAGGAACCGCGATGGCGTTGCGGCGCCTGCGGCGTCGAGAGCGCGGAGGAAAGTATTGTGGGGCAGGTCACCGAGGCCGAGGACCCGGGCGATCTCCGTGAGCGGGTCTTCGCCCACGAGTTGCTCGCCGAGGACCACTACCCCCACGCCGCCCGCTTCAAGGTGTCTGCGGACCGCGTCGAGCAACAGGTGAGTCTTGCCCTGACCTGCGTCACCGAGCAACAGCCAGGCTTTGGCCTCCGCGGCGGCGCACTGGTCAGAGCGGAGGAAGTCGGCCAGGCGGGCGAGCTGTTTCCGAGCGCCGGGAATAGTCCCAGATTCCCTGACCAAGGAGGACAGGGCTGATGCCGGTGTTCTCGGCGGAGGTGCCCCGACTGCGAGGCCAGTATGGTCGTCCGGGGTTGCGGGCTCACCGTTGTCCGGCGATGCTGGCAACTGCTGCGCCAATTCCTCGGCCAGGTCAGTGAACCGAGCCAGAGCCCCGTGCGCGGACAACGCCATCTGCGCTCCTGACGCAGCAGGCAGTCCGCGCACCCAGTTGTCTGGGCGGGTGATGCCGAGTAGTTGCCTGATGGAACTCGTCGCCTCGTCGAGCGCTGACCGGATTTGAGCAGTGTGCACATCCGTCACGGCCCCGAGGCTCGCGGCCGCCGCGGCGCCGTGACGGGCGAGCCAGAACTCCCAATTCGACCTGACCGCGCCCACAGCCGCGTCCCGTCGTTGAGATGGTTGGTGACGAGGCGTCGGAACCTCTCGCCCATGGTCAGGCCATCAATGACCCGTCCAAGCGGAAGCGGAAGGTGGCGTTCAGGCGTATACCGGTCGTGCGCCTGCCGTTCGGACTCGATGAAGCGATTGGCACACCATTCCCGTCCGAGGGCCAGTCGCTCGAAGAAGAACCATTGCACCCCCTCGTTCCCTGGCATGGTCAGCCGCTGGAGCAGCTCACCGGAACCGACGAGCACGATCTCGACATCCTGAAGGCCGGGCAAACTCTCCCGCCAGTCCGTCACGGCGGACTCCCATCGGTGGCGTGCTCCTTCGAGATGCTTGCCGGTGCGGGTCCGCGCGGCTGGCGCGGGCAGATCGATGGGAACGAAGAACGTCAACCGAACGACGTTGCGCGTCGCCCGGTTGGCGCCCACGGTTCGAGCGCTGTCCTTCGCCAGAGGCAGCAGGCGCTTGATCGAGGCGACGAACTTGGCCTGAAAGCCGTGCACGACCCCCTCAGGGCCTTCGTCGTACCACTCCAGTCCGCCATCAGGGGCAGCGGTCTTCACCGTCCGCCATCCGGCCGGTGCCGGGTCGCGAAGCTGAAAGCACAACTCCTCGAACGCGCGCGGTTGCGTCCCGTCCCATGTCCGAATCCGGCCCCAGTCATGGCCGAGCCCGAGACCGGCGGAAGAAGAGTCCGACATCGCCCACCTCGTGCTTTAGTCAACGGGAGACGTACCCTACTTGACCACTCTGCGAGGGGAGTGATCTCGACACCATGTCCAGCCTCCTAGCGGCTGAGGCGGTGACCCACGATGCGGCTCGACGACAACTCGTCGCCGCAGTCGCTGCGGTGTGTGTCGTGTGCGGACACAGACGACGGCGTCCGGGTTACGCGCTTGGCTCAGCCCGTCGCCCACCCTGGCGCTGCTAGGGCGCGCCTGTACGAGGCGGCTATCGCCACAATCAGCGGGGACTGTCACCTGGCTGAGCGGAGCCGCCTCGTTCCATTCTTCTCCGACTCAGGCACAGCGGCCTTCGAGTGCCAGACTCCTTGGGCAGGTGACGCCCCAGGTCGACTGCGCACGACACGGGCACGTTCAGGAAGGTTGGCAACACCACCCAGAGGGATGAAGATCAACCCGACCCCGTAACGGTGTTGCGTCAAAGCTGGAGGACCGCCGCTCCAGTATTTCTCCAGTTCACCCTTGTCGATCTTCAATCAGACCACAATGGACAGACGTGCGATGATCGACTCAAAGACACGAAAACGCCCGCTGACCTGGTGCTTCGTCCAGAATCAGCGGGCGTTTCACGACCGTCGGGCTGACAGGATTTGAACCTGCGACCCCTTGACCCCCAGTCAAGTGCGCTACCAAACTGCGCCACAGCCCGGCCGCATTCGCTCTCGCGAGTGCTTGGGAAGCGTAGCGCATGGGGTTGGGTGGGGTTGCGGCGGGGGAGAGGTGCGGGGACCCGCCGCGTGGGAGTCCCCGCACTCTCCCCCAGTGTGCGCCGCTCCCCGATAGTGGCGCTTGGCGACTATGACCGGGTGGGGAGTGGGGTGCTACCGCCGGAAGTTGGGTGGGATGGGTCGACTTTGGGTGGGAGTTCGGCGATGACCTGGTAGCCGCCGTCGGGGAGGGGGGTGGCTTGGAAGGTGCCTCCGGCTGTGTGGACTCGTTCGGTCAAGCCTTCTAGGCCGGTGCCGCCGCCGTCGGTGTTTGGGGGGTGGGTGGGGGGTGGGGCGTTGACGACCATGACGCGGATTCGGGTGGGGGTTTGGGTGAGGGTGACCTTGATGGGGGCGCCGGGGGCGTGTTTCAGGGCGTTGGTGAGCGCCTCTTGGACCACCCGATAGATCGCTCGGCCCACCGCTGGGGATGTCTGGATCGCGGCGTGGTCGCCGGTGGCGGAGACGGTGACGCCCGCGCTGCGGGCTCGGTTGAGCAGGTCGGGGATGTCGGACAGGCCGTGGAGGGTGTGTTGGTCGACGGTGACCAAACCCAGGGCGGTCCGCATCTCGGCCAGGGACTGCTTGGCGAGCGCGCGGAGGCGTTCGGCGGTTTCCTTGGCCTGGGGGTCTTTGGTGGTGGCGGCGAGAGCGGCGGACTGGACGGCGATCAAGGTGGCGTTGTGGCCGACGGCGTCGTGGATTTCCCTGGCTATCCGGGCGCGTTCGTCGGCTCTGGCGCGGTCTGAGCGGGCTTCCAACTCGGCTCTGCGGGCGCGGCGGACTTCGGCGAGGCTTTCGGCGAGTTCGCCGCGGAGTCTGACCAGGACGCCCATGGCCGCCGGGCCGCCGACGCCGACCAGGGTGAACAGCAGGCTCATGACGCGGTCGGCGAAGGCCAGGTCCGCGGTCAGGTGCAGCGGCAGCACCACCACCAGGGACGTGGCGACCACCCAGGCGACGGCGTCGCGCACCCGCCGGGACGCCCGGCCGACGCGGTACAGCGCGACAATCGCCGGGGGCAGGCCCAAGCCGCCCGCGAGGGCCGGGAAGCAGATCAGCAGCGCCAGCCTCGGCCACCGCAGACGCAGCGGAAGCGCCAGGCACGCGATGACCGCCGTGGGGAAGGCGAACGCGTACTGCGTCGGATGCGACAGCAGCACGGTTCCCAGCGGGACCCCCACGGCCAGCAGCTCGATGGCGACCACCGCGACGGGGCGGGGAATGCGCGACAACGTCATGGGCGGCGTCCCGGTGCCTGGAGTCGGTGCGGGGCGCGGCGACCCGCGGGCCCGTGTCGGACGATCAGGCGACGGGTGACAACGGCACCGCGACGGCGAACCCCGCGCGGGCGCGGTGAACCGACATCGCGGCCAGGGTGGACAAGCTCAGGGCGCGAGCGGGGCGGGGCCGCGCTGACGTGAGTGCGGCCGCGTTGGTGAGAGGGAGCAGCAGGCGGCAGGAGGGCGGGGGCCGGGTCGGGCGGCGCGGCGGCCGTGGTTGGGCGCGGCGCGGGGGATGTGTTCGCGGGCGGGATTACTGGTCGAGCGGCGTGCTTGCGGGGTGTTGCCCAGGCGGCGGGGCGGTGCCGGTCTCGGGGCGGACCGGACAAGCCTGCGAAGGCAAGGCGAGAGGGCGTGGCCGGAGCGGGGCGGCGTCGGTGCTGGCATGCCGTGGATGTGGCCCCGCGTGGGGACGCCGGGTGGACGGTGTGCGGCTGGGGCGTCGTGCGCGGGACTGGCGGACCGGCCAGGTGGGGGCGGGCGAGCCGAGCGGGAACAGCGAGGCGTGGTGATGCCGGGGGTTGGCGGCGGCGGTGTGGTGGCGTCGCGGGTGTGGGGTGGGCGGGTCGACCCGAGGTGGGGGCGGCCGTGCGTGGTGTTGCGGCGGTGCGTTGGCTGCTGTGTGGCGCTGTTGCGGAGGCGGGATGGGTGGGTTGGCTTGGGGAAGGGTCGGCGGGGAGTGGTGCCGGGGGTTGGCGTTGCGGTGGTGGCGCAGACGTGGGGTAGCTGGGTCGATCGGAGGTGGGGGCGGCCGTGCGTGGTGCTGTGGGTTGGTGGTGTGGCGTCGCAGAGGTGGGGTCGGTGCGTCGATCGGTGGTGGGTTCGGTGGGGTGTGGCGCCGGGTGGTGCGGTGACTTGGCGGTGGTGGGGTGGGTGCGTCGGCCGGTGGTGGGTTCGGCGGGGTGTGGTGGTGCTGGTTGGTGGCGTGGCGCCGCAGGAGTGGGGTGGGTGCGTTGGCCGGAAGTGGGAGCGGTGGGGCGTGATGCCCTGGGGTGGCCCCGGCGGTGTGGTGGTGTCGCGGAGGCGGGGTGGGTGGGTCGGTCGGGAGCGGCACGGTGAGGTGGTGGGGCGGTCGACTGGTGGGGCTTGCTGGGGGGTGTTGTGGCGGTGGGCCAGTGGGGGGACTGGCATCCGCGCGACGGGCTCATGGTCGGCCTCCGGCCGCGGTGTCGACGCCGTGGAGGAGGAGGGCGGCTTGGACTCGGTTGTGGACGCCCAGCTTGGTCAGCAGGGTCGACACGTAGCTCTTCACCGTGGCTTCGGTGATGCCCAGCGCTTGGGCGATGTTCGCGTTGGGGCGGCCGTCGGCCAGGAGGCCGAGGACCTGGCGTTCGCGGCCGCTGAGGGAGGCGATGGCTTGGGCGCGGTGCAGGGCCACACCCGCGCCGCGTAGGCGGGGGAGCAGCCGGGCGGTGATGCGGGGGTCGAGGACGGCGCCGCCCGCGGCCAGGTCGAGGACGGCGCGGACGAGCATCTCGGGTTCGGCGTCCTTGAGCAGGAAGCCCTGGGCGCCTAGGTCCAGCGCCTGGGCTATGTAGTCGTCCAGGTCGAAGGTGGTCAGCACCGCCGTGACGGGGGCGTCGGGCATGGTGGACAGGGTGCGCAGGGCCGCCAGGCCGTCCATGCCGGGCATCTGGACGTCCAAGAGCAGCACTTCGGGCCGGTGTCTGCGGACGGCCTCGATCGCCCCCGCGCCGTCGACGGCCTCGGCGACGACCTGGATGCGGCCGCTCGCCTGGAGGAGGACCCCCAGACCGTGGCGAAGAAGAGGTTCGTCGTCGGCCAGCACGACCCGCACGGCCCGTTCCATCGCCCCGACCTCCCGGCTGCCCCCGCGCCTTGGGGATTCAGCCTAACCTTGGCTCGGCAGTACGCATCCCGGACAGGAGAAACTCACGTGCCGATCGCCGAACTGGGTGACCGCAACCTGCATTACGTTCGCCGGGGCCACGGTGCGCCGCTGCTGCTCATCCAAGGGATGGCGGCCCATCACCTCATCTGGGGAGAGCCGTTCCTGTCCCTGCTGGAGCGTGACTTCGACATCGTCGCGTTCAACCACCGCGGCGTCGGCGACAGCGACCAGGTGGACGGCCCGTTCACCGTGGCCGAGTTGGCCGAGGACGCCGCGGCGGTCATGACGGCCGTGGGCTGGGACGACGCGCACGTGCTGGGGATCTCGCTGGGCGGGATGGTCGCCCAGGAACTCGCCGTGGCGCACCCGAGCCGGGTCCGGACGCTGACCCTGGGCTGCACCTACGCCGGTCCCGACGGCGGCTCCCTCGACGCGCCCGGGCCGCTGCGCCTGATCGCGGCCATGAGCAGCGGCGACCTTCGCGAGTCCCTGCGCGCGGGTTATGAGGTGAATCTCTCACCGGGATTTCGGGCGGACGAGGCCGAGTTCGAGCGGTTCGTGAACATCACCCTGTCCGAGCGGGTCCCCGGGCCGGTGATCCAGCTCCAACTCCGCGCCGCCCTCGCCCACGACGCCGTGCGCGGGCTGCGCGACCTGGCCGTGCCGACGCTGGTCGTGCACGGCACCGAGGACGAGATGATCACCCCGAAGAACGGCGCGCATATCGCCGAACTGGTGCCCGGCGCGCGCCTGGAGATGCTCGACGGGGTGGGGCACCTGTTCTGGTGGGAGCGGCCGGGGGAGAGCGCGGCGCTGCTGCGGGAGCACGCCCTGGGCCGCTGAGCGCGGCCTACTTGCGGGGCTTCTTCTCCCGCACCCGCACCGAGATCCGCACCGGGCTGCCGACGAAGCCGAACTCCTCGCGGAACTTGCGCTCGACGAACCGGCGGTAACCGGCCTCAAGGAAGCCGCTGGTGAACAGCACGATCGTCGGCGGCCGGGTCTGCGCCTGGGTGGCGAACAGGATCTTGGGCTGCTTGCCGCCGCGAACCGGCGGCGGGGTGGCGGCGACCAGGTCCGACAGCCAGGAGTTGAGCTGGCCGGTGGACACCCGCTTGTCCCACGAGTCCAGCGCCGTGCGCAGGGCGGGCGCCAGCTTGCGCACCGACCGCCCGGTCAGCGCCGAGACGTTGACCCGCTCCGCCCACGGCACCCGGACCAGGCCGCGGTCGAGTTCCTTGTCGAGCTGGTGGCGGCGCTCCTCGTCCACCAGGTCCCACTTGTTGAACGCGAGCACGCACGCGCGGCCGGAGTCGACCACCATCGTCAGCACCCGCAGGTCCTGCTCGGCGATCGGCTCGGCCGCGTCCAGCAGCACGATCGCGACCTCGGCCGACTCGATCGCCGCCTTGGTGCGCAGCGACGCGTAGTACTCCGTGCCGCTGGCGAAGTTGACCCGCTTGCGCAGGCCCGCGGTGTCCACGAACCGCCACACCTGCCCGTCCAGCTCGACCAGCGAGTCGACCGGGTCGACGGTGGTGCCCGCGACCGAGTCGACCACGGCGCGGTTCTCGCCGGTGAGCCGGTTGAGGAGGCTGGACTTGCCCACGTTGGGCTTGCCGACCAGCGCGACCCGGCGGGGGCCGCCGGTGGGGCCGAAGTTCTCCTTCGGCGTCTCGGGCAGGGCGGAGAGGATGGCGTCGAGCAGGTCGCCGGAGTTGCGCCCGTGCAGGGCGCTGACCGGGAACGGCTCGCCAAGGCCCAGCGACCACAGCGCCGCGGTGTCGGCGAGCAGCCGCTCGTCGTCGACCTTGTTGGCGACCAGGATCACCGGCTTCTTCGACCGGCGCAGGACCTTGGCGACGGCCTCGTCGGTGCTGGTGGCCCCGACGGTGGCGTCCACCACGACCACCACGGCATCGGCGTGGGTCATCGCGTACTCGGCCTGCGCGGCGATGGCGCCGGGCAGCCCCTCCAGCCCCGGTTCCCAGCCGCCGGTGTCGAGCACGGTGAAGCGGCGGCCGCTCCACAGCGCGTCGTAGGCGACCCGGTCCCGGGTGACGCCGGGGATGTCCTGCACGACCGCCTCGCGGCGGCCCAGGATGCGGTTGACCAGGGTCGACTTGCCGACGTTGGGGCGGCCGACGACGGCGAGGACCGGCTGTGGGGCGTTGCCCTCGTCACCGTCCTCGCCGAACTCGTCGGCGACCGCGGCCCAATCGGACTCGTCGGACCAGGTGCCATCCAGCTCTGTCATGACTCCGCTTTCGTGTGCGGCGCGCGCCGCTCGTCGAGTTCGTGCACCAGGTCGGCGAGGCGGACCCGGATCTGTTCTGTGGCCTCGGCCAGGCCGGTGCGCCCGCGTCCGACGGGCAGGGCGAACGGCTCGCCGACCAGCAGGTCGACCACCGGCCGGAAGCGGCGCCCGCCGCCGTCGGGCCGCCGCGTGCCTCGGGTGGCCACCGGCAGCACGACCGCGCCCGTGCCGCGCACCAGCCACGCCGCGCCCTGCTCGGCGGCGGTGACGTCGCCCGCGCCGCGGGTGCCCTCGGGGAACACCCCGACCAGCCCGCCCGCGCGCAGCACGGACACGGCGGTGAGCAGTGGCTTGCGGTCCGGCTCGCCGCGGCGGACCGGGATCTGGCCGATGCCGCGCAGGCCGCGTCCCGCGATGCCGCGGAACAGCTCCTCCTTCACCAGGAACACCGAGCGGCGCGGCAGCATTCCGAAGATGAGCTGCGGTTCGAGCATCGAGCTGTGGTTGGCGACCAGCACGACCGGCCCGCCGCGCGGCACGCGCTGCAGACCGTCGACGCGCAGCCGGAACGCCGGGCGGAAGACCCAGCCGCCGATGGCCCGCGCCGTGTCGTGCAGCCAGGGGATCGCGCCATCGGGCAGGTCGCCGGTCATCGGGTCGCCGCCGCGCGGTTGAGGCCGCGGTCGCGGACGATGGCGAGCAGGTGGTCCAGGACGCCGGTGATGTCGAGTTCGGTGGTGTCGACCTCGACGGCGTCCTCGGCCGGGCGCAGCGGGGAGACCGCGCGGGTCGAGTCGAGCCGGTCGCGGCGCTGCACGTCGGCCAGCGTGGCGTCCATTGTGGACACTCGGCCCTCCGCGCTGTCCTGGGCGCTGCGGCGCGCGGCGCGGGCGGCGGCGGACGCGGTCAGGTAGACCTTGAGCCCGGCGTCCGGCGCGACCACGGTGCCGATGTCGCGGCCCTCGACCACGATGCCGCCCAGCCGCGCGCGGGCCTCGCTGATGATCTGCCGCTGCCGGGCGACGAGCAGGTCGCGCACCCGGGGCACCGCCGAGACCGCCGACACCGCCAGCGTCACCCGCTGCCCGCGGATCTCGGCCGCCACGTCCTCAGCCCCCAGGTGCACGCTCGCGTGCCTCGGGTCGGTGCCGATGTGCAGGTCGGCCGCCTCGGCGACGCGCAGCACCGCGGCGCTGTCGGCCGGGTCGACCCCGGCGCGCAGCACCGCGAGGGTGATCGCCCGGTACATGGCCCCGGTGTCGAGGTAGCCCGCGCCGAGAGCGTCCGCGAGCCTGCGCGCCACGGTGGACTTCCCGGTGCCGGAGGGGCCGTCCATCGCGACGACACCGCGCAGCTCACCTTGTCCCACCGCGTCTGCCTCCTTGGTCGCCCGCCGCTGCCAGCGCACCATTCTGCCTGGCCGCCTCGGCGCGCCCACGGCCGGTCGACCCGACGGCGCGGGGTTACCGTCACCCGCATGGTGGACATCGCGGGCGACTCGACCGGTTCCGGGACCACGCGCGGCGCGGACCGGCGGCCCGCCACGCTGTCGGCGCGGGCGCTGAACCGGGCGACGCTGGCGCGGCAGCTGCTGCTGGCCCGGTCCACGATGGACGTTCCCGCCGCGGTCGAGCACCTGGTCGGGTTGCAGGCGCAGACCCCGCACACCTGGTACGTGGGCCTGTGGTCACGGCTGGCAGGGTTCGAGCCAGCGCACGCCGCCGACCCGCTGGCGTCCCGCGCGCTGGTGCGGACCGCCCTGCTGCGCTCGACCATCCACCTGGTCACCGCGCGCGACGCGCTGGCGATCCGGCCGCTGCTGGAACCGGTGATCGAGCGCGGCCTGACCGGCGCGTTCGGCAAGCGCCTGGTCGGCGTCGACCGCGCCGAGCTGGTCGCGGCCGGTCGGGCGCTGCTGGCCGAGCGGCCGATGACCTTCGCCGAGCTGGGCCGGGCGCTGGCCGAGCGCTGGCCCGACCGGGACCCGGCGGCGCTGGCGGCGGCCATCCGCTCCTGGGCGCCGCTGGTGCAGGTCCCCCCGCGCGGGCTGTGGGGGCGCGGCGGGGCAGCCGCGCACACGACGGTCGAGCGCTGGCTGGGCACGGAGGCGGCCGTGGAGTCGTCGGTGGCCGATCTCGTGCGCAGGTACCTGGGCGCGTTCGGGCCCGCGTCGGTGCGCGACGCGCAGACCTGGTCGGGGCTGACCAGGCTGGCGGAGGTGTTCGATGAGCTGCGGCCCACGCTGGTGACGTTCCGGGACGCCGACGGACGCGAGCTGTTCGACCTGCCCGACGCGCCCCGGCCCGACGAGGACACGCCCGCGCCGCCGCGGCTGCTCTACGACTTCGACAACCTCCTGCTCTCCCACGCCGACCGCAGCCGGGTGATCACCGACCGGCACCGGGCGCAGGACTTCGCCCCGCACGGCCCGGTACCCAGGTCGGTGCTGCTTGACGGTGTCACAGCCGGGGTGTGGACGACGGAGGTCGACAAGCGGCGGGCGGTGCTGACGGTGCGCTGCTTCGACCCGGTGTCCGGCGCGGACGAAGAAGCGCTGGCGGCCGAGGCACGGGACCTGCTGCGGTTTCTGGCGGGCGACTCGGCGGAGCGTGAGGTGCGGATTTCGAGCTAGTTGCCGATGTCGCACCAAGGTTGTGGACGAAGTTGATCAGAGCGGCCAAGGTGGGGGCAAAGGCTTCTCGAAGGGAGACGAGGGTGTCCGCAGGGGAACGGGTATGGCTGATCACGGGCTGCTCGGCGGGATTCGGCCGGGAGTTGGCGGTGGCCGCGCTGGCGGCAGGGGACCGGGTGATGGCCACGGCGCGGCGGCCGGAGCAGTTGGCCGACCTGGTGGAGAAGTGGGGCGACCAGGTGCGCGCCACCGCGTTGGACGTGACCGACCAGGCCGCGATCGACGCCGCCGTGCGGACGACGCTGTCCGAGTTCGGGCGGATCGACGTCCTGGTCAACAACGCGGGCCACGGGTCGGTGGGCGCGGTCGAGGAGATGACGCTCGACGAGTTGCGGGCGTTGATGGAGGTCATGTTCTTCGGGGCGGTCGCGCTCACCAAGGCCGTTGTGCCGCATCTGCGGGCGCAGGGCAGCGGCTGGGTCGTGCAGATCACCTCGATGGGCGGGCAGGTGAGCGCGCCGGGCTTCGGGGCCTACTGCTCCACGAAATTCGCGCTGGAGGGGATTTCCGAGGCGCTCGCGGCTGAGCTCAAGCCGTTCGGGGTGGGCGTGCTGATCGTCCAGCCGGGGGCGTTCCGGACGGAGTTCGCCGGGTCGCGGATGCATCGGTCGGTGGAGATTGAGGACTACCGGGTTTCCACTGGGGCGACTCGGGCGTTTGTGGATGAGATGGACGGGACCCAGCCTGGGGATCCGGTGAAGGCCGCTGCGGCGATCTTGGAGGTGCTGGACTCGCAGGAGCCGCCGTTGCGGCTCGCGTTGGGGCGGGATGCGGTGGAGGGGATTCGGGGGCAGCTTCAGGGGCAGCTTGCCGATCTTGAGCGGTGGGAGGGTGTGAGTCTTTCCACGCTCTTCTGAGTGGTTGGTTCTGGGGGTCCGCTCGATGGGGTGGAGTGGTTTCTTCGGGGCCCCTACGAAGGAAGATCGCCGTGTGAAAGACGGGTGGGAAGCCTTCGGCCTCACACGCGCAGCCAGCTTAGCGATCTTCCTTCTCCCCCGAAGAAACCACTCCACCCCATCGAGCACCTGGCAGCTTTGGGTGCGGTTGGCAGTCGGGCGGGTTTATTCGCGGTTGGTAGTTGGCGGGTTTATCTGCTCTATCTGCTTTATCTGTGGTTAGGCGGGGACCAAGGGTTTCTCGGCTGGGGTGGCGATTGGGCTGGGGATTGTGGCCAGCCGTCGGAAGTGGGTGGCTGCTGCGGCGGTGGCGGTGAGGGCTATGGCGCCTGCCAGGACTAGGGCGGTTTGGGGGCCTGGCCATTCGCACAGCCAGCCGAGTAGGGGGGCGCTGACGGCGCCTGCTGTGGCTGAGACGGCGCCGTGGGCCGCTATTACTCTGCCGCGCATGTCGCCTGCGGAGTCTAGTTGGAGGCGGGTGCTCATGGTTGTGTCGATGAGGACGGCTCCGGCGGCGATGGGGAGGATGACCAGGGCGAAGGCGACCATGCTGGTGGTCAGGCCGCCGGTGACCTGGAGGACGCTGGTGATGGCCGCCGCGCCGAGTAGGACTGGGACGCTCAGGTGGCGCATTCTTGCCGCGATGACGCCGCCGATGACGGTGCCTACCGCGAAGATCGCCGACAGGAGGCCGTAACCCGCTGGGCCGGAGGCTAGGGGGCCCTGGGTCATCGCGGCCATGGTGACCTGGTAGTTGCGGCCGAGGCCGGAGAGGATGAAGCCGAGGGCGAACAGGGTGAGCAGCCGTGCGCTGCCGCGGAGGTAGCCGAAGCCCGCGCGCACGCCTGCCCGGTCGGGGGCGGCCTGGGGCAGTGGGGTCAGTTCGCCGGTGCGGATGGCGCGGATCGTGGCCAGGACGGCCAGGAAGCTTGCCGCGTTGACCAGGAACAGGGACGGTTCGCCGATCGTGGCCGCGAGCACGCCCGCCAGGCTCATGCCCAGGACCCGGCCGGTCGAGTTGACGATTGAGCCGAGTGCCAGGGCGTTGCCGAGGTCGCTGGGGGGCACCACCTCGCCTGCGAACCGGCCGAGGGCGGGGCCCTCGAACGTGGTG
Organism: Actinokineospora sp. NPDC051303; assembly: GCF_055586285.1. Classification (NCBI taxonomy): domain Bacteria; kingdom Bacillati; phylum Actinomycetota; class Actinomycetes; order Pseudonocardiales; family Pseudonocardiaceae; genus Actinokineospora; species Actinokineospora sp. NPDC051303. The sequence continues at coordinate 18,606 of NZ_JBVJIN010000020.1, read as the reverse complement.
ACGACGCCCGCGATCGCGGTGAGCGCGTAGATGAGGGCCAAGGCGCCGTCGGTGGCGACGACCAGGGCCAGCAGCACCGCCAGGGCCACGTGGATCGTCTGGCCGAGGGTGATGATCCGCCGGGCGGGGAACCGGTCGGCCAGGGCGCCCGCCCACGGTCCGAGCAGGATGCCGGGCAGGGTGCTCAGCAGGATCGAGATCCCGAGCGAGGTCGCTGAGCCGGTTCGCGCGAGCACCACCCAGTTCAGGCCGAGCACCTGCATCCACGATCCGGTGACCGACACGAGGTCGGCCGTCGCCCAGAGTCGGTAGTTGCGGTGCGCGAGCGCGCGAAGGGCAGGCGGCATGGTTCGCCGCACGGGCAAATCCTTTCAGGGGGCGACCGCGCGCGTCGGGCGAGGCCACAGTGGAATGGGCCGATCTCTGCGGCCCGGGAGAACGCTACCCACTGCTGCGCGCTCCACGCGAGCGTCACTGTGTGTGGCGATGCCTACAGGCGCGGATGTAACGCTTCTCCGGCGCTATCCCGATGGTGACCTTGCTTGATGCCCCTGAACTGCGGATTCTCCGTCGTGCGGGCTTTGCGAGCACTGCTCGGGTTTCAAGATGTGGAACTACTGTGCGTTGTGGTCACACTGCTGGCTCACGCGACCCAAGTTCCTCGTCCGCGGATTTGTCCGTGACGGCCAAAAGCGCGTGCGGTCAGGAAAGGTTCTTCTCCAGTGCGCTGATGTACTGCTTCATGAGGTGGTCGCGGACGCCGTCGCTGGCGGGCGAGAACATGTCCGCGGTCGGACGCGGTCGGACGCGGCGGAGAGCAGCGGCATGCGGTCGCGCAGGTTCCCGGAGGCGTCGATGTAGTGCGGCGTCGCGGTGTGGTGGTAGGCCGGTTCCGGGGGCAGTCGCGGCACGATGTCGTTGTTGTTCACGAACCGGTGGGTCCGGCCGCGGAACGCCTTGTCGTGCGCCTGGGCGAGGAAGCGGTCGCAGACCCGAGGCTGGCCGAAGGTGTAATGGACCAGGCCGGTCTTTCCGGGCCCCGGCCATGGGGAGTGGTGGCGTCGGAAAGCCAGTCGCGGATCTGCGCGGGCTCGGTGCCGCGGAACGCGGTGATGACCATGCGGTCGCTGCCCAGGGTGTAGGCCTGCATGTGCTCCAGGGGAAACGGCGGCCGGAACGTCGTCTCGTGGTGGCGGACCCGGTCGAATCCCCACTCCGCGGCCTTGGCCTCGATCTTCCCGGCTATCCGGCGAGCGTCGATTGGTTCGATCGAGCGGGGTTCACTCGAAAAAGGGAAAGAGGATTGCCGAGCGTGGCGCCAATAGCGCTTTCTTGGTGGTATTTCGCAGGCCGGTGTCACTTGTTCGTGTGGACTCGGCGAGCGCGGAGAAAAGCGCTGAGGTCCCCTGCTCCTGGCCGTGCCGGACGCTCTCGCCGCGCGGCCCCGCGGCCGACTCGCCCAGGTGTCCCCGGCCTGAACGTCGCGCGAGTTTCTGACAAAAAGCGGGCTGACCGGGTTGGTCTTTCTTGTCAGGTGATCGTCGTCGCGGTTGACTGGATGGCCAACGAGGGGGAGGAATCATGGCCAAGCCGTTCACCCGGATCGCCGTCGCCCTGGCGGTGGTCTCGGCCGCCGTCTTCGGCGTGCCCGCGGCCGCGGACGTCACCGCGCTGCCGACCGTCGACATGGAGGCGGTGCTCAAGGCCGCGCAGATCGACCCGCGGCGCGCCGACAGCGCGATCACCACGGGCAGCGGGCCCAGCGTCCGCCTGGTCGAGCAGGCGCTGTCGGCCAAGGGGCTGCTGGCCGCGTCCTACGTCGACGGGCACTTCGGCACCAGGACGATCGACGCCTACGCCGCTTACCAGCGCTCGCTCGGCTACACCGGCATCGACGCCTCCGGGCTGCCGGGCCAGACCTCGCTGCGGCAGTTGGGCGACCAGCGCTACACGGTGGTGCGGCCGGTGTCGGCGGGGAGCAAGGTGACCTACCACGGCGCGCTGATGAACAGCCGCACCAAGGCGATGCTGGTCGAGGCCGAGCGCCTGTTCGGCGCCCAGGTCGGGGTCACCCAGGGTTCCTACAACCCCGGCGGCACCCCCGCGTCGGCGGGCACCCACGACGGCGGCGGCGCGATCGACCTGTCGGTGTCCGGGATGACGGCCACGACCCGCACCAACCTGGCCAGGGCGCTGCGCCGGGTCGGCTTCGCCGCCTGGGTCCGCACCCCGGCCCAGGGCGACTGGGGCTACCACATCCACGCCGTCGCCCTCGCCGACCCGGACCAGTCCACCGGCGCCTACCACCAGTCCGGCGACTACTACCTCGGGTTCAACGGCCTGGCCAACCGCGGCCCCGACGACGGCCCCTCGGTCAGCCCCAAGGTGACCTGGGAGGAATACCAGCGCGCCAACTAGCGGCTGGGGCGGGCACGCGGTTGCCGCCCGCCCCCCGAGCGCCTACTTGCCGCCGACCTTGCGGATGAGGCCGCCGACAAGGTCGCGGCCGCGGTCGAAGACGGCCAGCGGCAGGCCGAGCAGCAGGTTCGCCTTCGCGCTCTCGACACCCGGGTGGGGCCGGGTCGGGGCGATGGCCTCGGCGGCCCGGGCGGTCACCGCCATCGCTTGGAGCCTGCGCTCGTCGTGGGCGGCGCGCAGGAGGGGGAACTCTTCGCGTTCCTCGTGGTCGGCGTGCGCGAGGACGTCCTCGCGGAACTCCCGGAACAGGGTGTCGAAGCCCTCCGCGTCCGGGCCGAGCTCGGTCAGGGTGGACAGCAGCTCCTTGGCCCGGTGCTCCTCGCCGAGCCGGGCCTCGACCACGGTCTTGCCCTCGGTGAGCCTGCGGACCTCCGGGTGGACGACTTCCTCTTCCGCGGTCTCGTGCACGGCGAGCAGCCGCACCAAGTCCCGGAAGGCATCCCGGCGTTCGTCGCCGTCGGTCTGCTCCACCTTGGCGAACAAGCCGCGGATTTCCTCGTGCTGGCGGCTCAGCAGCGCGATAACGTCCTCGGGCACAGCGCCTCCTCGTCTCTGCTCTCCTTCTGCGCACCGGGAATACCCCGGCCCGGCCCGGCCACACCCCGGTGTGGTGACGGCGCCCGCCGCGCCACGTGGCCCGACGGGCGCCGTGGCTCAGGGGACGCGCCAGGCGCCGTCGGGAAGGCGTTCGCTGGCCTGCGGGGCCATCAGCAGCATTCCGCCGTCGACCACATAGGACGCCCCGGTCACGTAACCCGCCGCCGGGGTGGCCAGGAACGCCACCACCGCGGCCACCTCGCGGGCGTGCCCCGGCCTGCCCAGCGGGTAGCCGGGCCGGGGCTCGGTGCGGGGGTCGACGTCTTCCTGCCCGGTCATCGGGGTGCTGATCTCGCCCGGCGCCACCGAGTTGACCGTGATGCCGTGCTCGGCCAGCTCCAGCGCGAGGACCTTGGTGAGCATCCCGAGCCCGGCTTTCGCCACGCAGTACGGGCCAGCGCCGACGCGGGGCGCGTGCTCGTGGACGCTGGTGATCGAGATGATCCGGCCGCCCCGCCCGCCCTGGATCATGTGCCGGGCGGCGCGCTGGGCGCAGAGGAACGCGCCGTCGAGGTCGACGTCGAGGACCTGCCGCCACTGGTCGTAGTCGAGGTCCATGATCCGGGTGCTGCTGCCGGTTCCGGCGCAGTTCACCAGGACGTCGAGGCCGCCGAGGTCCTCGGCGAGCGCGTCGACCGCGCTGGTGGCGGTGGGCAGGTCGGTGAGGTCCAGTTGGGCGATGGGGGCGCGGACGCCGTGGTCCTCGACTTCCTTGGCGGTCTGCTCGATTCCGTCGCGGTCGCGGTGCCAGGTGATGCCGACATCGGCTCCGCCGCCCGCCAGCGCGACCGCCACGGCCCGGCCGATGCCGGAGTCCGCCCCGGTCACGACGGCGCGCAGCGGCGCTCCCCGTCGGTCTTCTGGCAGTGGTGCGGGTGTCGTGGTCACGCGGGTCGCTTTCCCCTTCTCCGGCGCGCTAAACGTCGCGCGTACCGGCCCTTGGGGGCGGGTATCCAACCCACTCGACAGGGCATGACGACGAAGGAGGACCGCGTGCAGACGACCGCGTTGCGTGACCTGATCCGCCACCCCGGCCCGTTCGCCTCGGTGTATCTGGACTTCTCCCACGACACCGAGGACGCCCTCGACCAGCGGCGGCTGCGCTGGCGGGCGGCGCGCGCGAGCCTGGAGGAGCAGGGGGCGGACCAGGAGACCGTCGAAGCCCTCGAACAGGCTTACGACACCAGGGAAACCGCCCCCGGCCAGGTGGGGCTCGCGCTCATCGGCGCGGCCGGGGAAGTCCTGCTCGACCATCTGATGCCGGTGCCGCCGCCGCTGCCGGAGGCCCGGTTCTCGGCGCTGCCGTACCTGCTGCCGCTGGTGGCGGCCGCGCCGAAGGACCGGCCGTACCTGGTGGTCGTGGTGGACAAGGTGGGCGCGGACTTCCGGCTGTTCGAGCCGGACGGCACGGTCGCCGAGCCGGGCTCGGTGGAGGGGGTCGACCACCCCATCCACAAGGTCCGCGGCGGCGGCTGGGCGCATCTGTCGATGCAGCACCGGGTCGAGGAGACCGTGGCGCAGAACATCGCGCGGGTGGCGGCCGAGACCGAGCGCCTGGCCCAGCGCGGCGGCGTGTGGCTGGTGGTCGTCGCGGGCGAGGTCCAGTCCCGGTCCGACCTGCTGTCCGCGTTGCCGAAGGGCGTCGCCGAGATCGCCGCGGAGGTCGACGCGGGCAGCCGCAGCGCGGGCGCGGACGAGGACCGGCTGCGGGTCGAGGTGGAGCGCGCCGTCGCGGAGTTCGAGGCGGCCGAGCACCTCGACGTGGTCGAGGCGTACCGGGCCGAGCGGGGCGCGACCGCGGTCGACGGCCTGGCCGCGGCCACGGCGGCGCTGCGGGAGGCCAACGCCCGCGTGGTCCTCATCGGACCCGAGTTGAGCGGTAGCGCGTGGGTGTCGCCAAGTTCACCCGACCAGGTAGCGATCGACGACGACGCGTTGCGCGGACTCGGCCTCGCCGACTTCACCCGGCTGCCTGCGGACGAGGTCGTTCCGGCGGCCGCGGTGGCCGTGGGAGCCGAGCTAGTGGCCGTGCGGCACGAGGTGCCGCTGTCCGGCGGGATCGGGGTGCTGCTCCGCCACCGGTGACCCGACCGTGTGACGATTACGCAGAGTAGTAGTTCTGGCGATCGCGTTTATGGCGGTGCTTCTCGGCAACCACCGCTGCATGACGAAGTCGAGCCCTGTCCGCGTTCTCGTGGCCCGTGTGGACAGCGACGGAGACGTCCTGCTCACCGGGCCCGCGGTTCGCGCCGCCGCGGCCGGTCTGCGCGGCAGGCCGACCGAGGTGACCCTGCTGGCGAGCCCGGCGGGGGCGCAGGCCGCGCGGCTGCTGCCTGGCGTCGACCGCGTGCTCACCTGGTCGAGCCCGTGGATCGCCGCGCAGCCGCCGCCGGTCCGCCGCGCCGACTTGGCCGCGCTGGCGCTGCGGCTGGCGTGGCGCCGGTTCGATGCCGCGCTGCTGCCCACCTCGTTCCACCAGTCCGCGCTGCCGCTGGCGCTGCTGCTGCGGCTGGTGGGCGTGCGGTTCATCGCGGCGATCTCCGCCGATTACCCGGGGTCACTGCTGGACGTGCGGCTGCGCCCCGGAACCGATTTCGACGACGACGCCCCTGAGCCGGAGCGCGCCCTCGCGCTGGCCAGGGCGGCGGGGTTCGCGCTGCCCCCGGGCGACGACGGGGCGCTGCGCGTCACCCCGCCGCCCGCGGTCGGCCACTTGGTCGAGCCGCCCTACGTCGTGGTCCACCCCGGCGCCACCGCCCCGGCGCGGGCCTGGTCGCCGGGGCGCTGCTCGGACGCGGTGGCGGCGCTGAGCGCGGCGGGGCACCGGGTGGTGGTCACCGGGTCGCCGGACGAGCGCGCGCTCACCGCCCGGGTCGCCGGGTCGTCCGGGCTGGATCTCGGCGGGCGCACGACGTTTCCCGAACTCGCGGGCGTCCTGGCTGGCGCGGACGCGGTCGTCGTCGGCAACACCGGGCCCGCGCACCTGGCCGCGGCGGTCGGCACGCCGGTCGTGTCGCTGTTTGCCCCGGTCGTGCCCGCGTCGCGGTGGGCGCCGTACCGCGTGCCGAGGGTCCTGCTCGGCGACCAGGCCGCGGCGTGCCGCGACACCCGCGCCCGAATGTGCCCGGTCCCCGGGCATCCGTGTCTGGACTCGGTGACCCCGGCGGCCGTGGTGGCCGCCGTCGGCGAACTCGTGGGGGTGGCGGCGTGAAGATCCTGCTCTGGCACGTGCACGGCGGCTGGACGACCTCGTTCGTCCAGGGCGAGCACGAGTACCTGCTGCCGCTGCTGCCCGAGGGCGGCCCGTGGGGCGGCGGGCGGATGGGCCGCGACTGGCCCGCGTCCGCCCGCGAGGTGCCCGTGGACCGGCTCGCCGACGAGCACGTCGACGTCGTGGTCCTGCAACGCACCGAGGAACCCGAGCTGGTGCGCCGCTGGCTGGGCAAGACCCCGGGCGAGGACGTTGCCGCGGTCTTCGTGGAGCACAACACCCCGCAGGGCGACGTGCCGCGCACCCGCCACCCGTTCGCCGACCGGCCCGACCTGCTGATCGCGCACGTCACGCACTTCAACGAGCTGATGTGGGACACCGGCACGACCCCGACCACGGTGGTGGAGCACGGGATCGTCGACCCCGGCCACCGCTACACCGGCGAGCTGGCCCACGCGGCCGTCTCGGTGAACGAGCCGGTGCGCCGCTGGCGGGTCACCGGCACCGACCTGTTCCCGCGCTTCGCCGAAGCGCTCCCGCTCGACGTGTTCGGCATGGGCTGCGACAGCCTCGGCGACGCGGTGGGGCTCGGCCCCGACCGGCTGCGCGCGGTCGGCGACCTGCCCACCGACCGCCTGCACGCGGAGCTGGCGCGCAGGCGGGTCTACCTGCACACCGTGCGCTGGACCTCGCTGGGGCTGTCCCTGCTGGAGGCCATGCACCTGGGCATGCCGGTGGTCGCGCTGGGCGTGACCGAGGCCGCGCGTGCCGTGCCACCCGAGGCGGGCGTGCTCTCCACCCGGGTGGACGACCTGGTCGACGCCCTGCGCGCGGTGGCGGCCGATCCCGCCCGCGCGGCGGAGATGGGCGCGCGGGCGCGCGAGTTCGCGCTGGCCCGGTTCGGGCTGCGTCAGTTCCTGCGGCGGTGGGATGACGTCCTTGCTGTTGTCCACGGCGGACATGCCACCGCCAAGAGCGGAAATGCCTTCGCCAGAAGCGGAAACGGAGTCTCAGCATGAGGATCGCGATGGTCTCCGAGCACGCCAACCCGTTGGCGGTGCTCGGCGGAGTGGACGCCGGTGGTCAGAACCTGCACGTGGCCGAGCTGTCGGCCGCCCTCGCCAGGGCCCGGCACGAGGTGACCGTCTACACGCGACGGGACGACCCGCGCGCGCCCGAGCGGGTGCGCGCTCCCGGCGGTTACGAAGTGGTCCATGTGCCCGCCGGGCCACCCGGCCCGATTCCCAAGGACGACCTGCTGCCCTACATGGGCGAGTTCGCCCGCTTCCTGGTCGACCAGTGGCGGGAGCGCCCGCCGAGGGTGGCGCACGCGCACTTCTGGATGTCGGGCCTGGCGACCGCGACGGCGGCCCGGGCGACCGGCGTGACCAGCGTGCTGACCTTCCACGCCCTCGGCGTGGTCAAGCGTCGGCACCAGGGCGCGGCCGACACCAGCCCGCCGGGCCGGATCGTCACCGAGCGGATGATCGGCAACCAGGTGGACCGGGTCGTGGCCACCTGCTCCGACGAGGTCTTCGAGCTGGTCCGGATGGGCGTGCCGCGCGAGCGCATCTCCGTGGTGCCCTGTGGGGTCGACCTCGACCTGTTCACCCCCGAGGGCCCCCGGTTGCCCCGGACGCTGCCGCACCGGGTGGTCACCGTGGGCAGACTGGTGCCCCGCAAGGGTTTCGCCGGTCTGATCAACGCGCTGCCCGCGTTGCCCGACACCGAGTTGGTGATCGCGGGCGGGCCCGAGCCCGCCGCGCTGGACCGAGACCCGGAGGCGGCCCGGCTGCGCGCGGAGGCCGAGCGGCTCGGGGTGGCCGACCGGGTTGTCCTCTGTGGACAGTTCAGGCGCGCGGACATGCCCGCGCTGCTGCGCTCGGCGGACGTGGTGGCCTGCGTGCCGTGGTACGAGCCGTTCGGCATCGTGCCGCTGGAGGCGATGGCCTGCGGCGTGCCGGTGGTGGCCTCTGCCGTCGGCGGCCTGACCGACACCGTTGTCGACGGCGTGACCGGACTGCATGTGCCGCCGCGCAAACCGGCCGCGCTGGTCTCGGCGCTGCGCGGCCTGCTCGGCGACCCGGTGCGCCGGGAACTGCTCGGGGTGGCTGGCCGCGACCGGGCCCGCGCCCGCTACGGCTGGGACCGTGTGGCCCAGGACACGACGCGCGTGTACGAACGGTGCCTGTCCACTGTGGACAGCGCGCCGCAGGCGGTGGGGGAGCGATGAGTCCGATGAGCTGGAACCATGTGGACGACCTGATCCGCGCCCTGGGCGACCTGCGCGGCCAGGCCGCGCGGCTGGACCGGTGGGGCCGGGTGCTGGCCGCCCGGCTCCAGGCGGGCGGGCGGCTGCTGGCCGCGGGCAACGGCGGCTCGGCGGCCGAGGCGCAGCACCTCACCGCGGAACTGGTGGGGCGCTTCGACGGCGACCGCAGACCGTTCTCCGCGATCGCGCTGCACGCCGACACCTCAAGCCTGACCGCGATCGGCAACGACTACGGCTACGACGACGTGTTCGCCCGCCAGGTCCACGCGCACGGGCGGCCGGGCGACGTGCTGGTGCTGTTGTCCACCAGCGGCCGCAGCGAGAACGTGCTGCGCGCCGCCGAGGCGGGCGTCGCGGTCGGCGCGTCAGTGTGGGCGATGACCGGCCCCGGGCCGAACCCGCTGGCGGAGCGGGCGGATGAGGCGGTCTGCGTCCCCGGGGCCACGGCCACCGTGCAGGAGGCCCATCTGGTGCTGGTGCATCTGCTGTGCGGCGCGTTCGAGGCCGCGCTGTCCACACCGTCCACACCGGAGGTAAGGGTGGTGCGGGCGTCATGACTCTGGTGGTGGTGGGCGATTGCCTGCGCGACGTGGATCTGATCGGCGTCAGCGACCGGCTGTGCCCGGACGCCCCGGTCCCGGTGGTCGACATCGAGCGCGAGGTGAGCCGGGCGGGCGGCGCCGGTCTCGCGGCCACTTTCGCCGCGGCCGACGGCGCGCCGGTCGTGCTGGTCACCGCCCTGGCCGACGACGCGGACGGCGAACTCCTGCGCGCGGACCTGCGGCACCTGCGCACGGTGAGCGCGCCGATCAGGAGCACCCCGGTGAAGACCCGGCTGCGCAGCGCGGGCCAGTCGCTGGTGCGGATGGACCGCGGCGGCGACGGCCCGCCGCCCCGCGCGACCGACGACATGCTCGACGCGGTGCGATCGGCCGACGCGGTCCTCGTCGCCGACTACGGCCGCGGCCTCGCCGCCGACGACCGGCTGCGCGCGGAGCTGACCGCGCTCGCGCGCCGCGGCGTCCCGGTCGTCTGGGACCCGCACCCGCGCGGCCCCGAGCCGGTGCTCGGCATCCGGATCGCCACGCCGAACCTGGCCGAGGCGCGGGGTTTCACCGGCCACGCCGACCCGGCCGCCGCGGCGGGCGAACTGCGCTCCCGCTGGGCGGCGGAGACCATCGCGGTCACCCTCGGTTCCCGCGGAGCGTTGCTGCACAACGGGTCCCGGTCGCTGGAGCTGCCCGCGCCCCGGGTCCGCACGGTCGACACCTGCGGCGCGGGCGACCGGTTCGCCGCCGCCGTCACGGTCCGGCTGATGGCGGGCGACCCGACCGCGCGGGCGGTCGCCCGCGGCGTCGAGGAGGCGTCCCGGTTCATCGCCGACGACCGGGTGCCGGTCCGCTCCACCGACGCGGCGGACCTGGCCGAGCGGGTGCGCGCCGCGGGCGGCACGGTGGTGGCCACCGGCGGCTGCTTCGACCTGATGCACGCGGGCCACGCCCGCACTCTGGCCGCGGCAAGGCAGCTTGGCGACTGCCTCATCGTGTGCCTGAACTCCGACGCCTCGGTGCGCAGGCTCAAGGGGCCCGACCGGCCGATTGTCGACCAGTCCGACCGCGCGGAAATGTTGCGCGCGCTGGATTGTGTGGACGCGGTGGCGATCTTCGATGAGGACGGGCCGCAGCGAATCCTGTCCGAGCTGCGCCCGGACGTGTGGGTCAAGGGCGGCGACTACGCCGAGGACGACCTGCCCGAGACCGCGCTGGTGCGCGGCTGGGGCGGTCGCGTCGTCATCACCCCCTATCACGACGGCCGGTCCACGACCCGGCTGGCAACCGCGCTCGCGGCAGCGGGCTGAATCCAGGGAGTCCACTGTGGAGTCTGATCGCAATCCCGGCCGCGTCCTGGTGACCGGCGGCTCGTCCGGCTTGGGCGCGGCCGTCGTCACCGCGGTGCGCGCCGCTGGCGGAACCCCGTTGGTGCTGGACAAGCAGGCGCCCGGCCCGGACGCCGCCGACTTCGCGACCGTCGATGTCTCCGACAGCGCCGCGGTCGCCGAGGCGGTGCACGCCATCGCCGAGCGCGTCGGCGGGCTCGACGCCGTGGTCACCGCGGCGGGCACCGACCGCTGCGGCCCACTCGGCGAAGTGTCCACAGCGGACTGGGAGCGGGTCGTGCGGGTCAACCTGTTCGGCACCGCCGCCGTGGTCCGCGCGGCGCTGCCGCACCTGGAGCGCACGCACGGCCGCGTCGTCACGGTCGCCTCGACCCTGGGCGTGCGGGTCGCGGGCGACGCGACCGCGTACTGCGCCTCGAAGTTCGGCGTCGTCGGCTTCACCCGGGCGCTGGCCATGGAGACCGCCGGGAAGATCGGCGTGACCCTGCTGATCCCCGGCGGCATGAAGACGCACTTCTTCGACGACCGCACCGAGCAGTACCGCCCGCCCAGCGACGCCGCGCTCAACAGCCCGGACAACGTGGCCGCGTCGATCCTGCACGTGCTCACCGCGCCCCAGGGTTGCGAGGTGCGGGAACTGGTGGTGTGCCACGAGTTGGAGCCGTCGTGGCCGTGACCACCGCCGAGCCGTACGTGCCCGCCGAGGGCGGCCTGGACGACCTGCGCGCCGCAGCGCAGTCCTGTCACGGCTGCGACCTCTACCGGCACGCCACGCAGGCGGTGTTCGGCGCCGGGTCGCCCTCGGCGTCGGTGATGCTGGTCGGCGAGCAGCCCGGCGACCGCGAGGACATCACCGGCGAGCCGTTCACCGGCCCGGCGGGCAAGTTGCTCGACCGCGCTCTCGATGAGGTCGGCATCGACCGCGACAGCGTCTACATCACCAACGCGGTCAAGCATTTCCGGTTCGAGCAGCGCGGAAAGCGCCGCATCCACAAGACGCCGGGCCGCACCGAGGTGGTGGCCTGCCTGCCGTGGCTGCTGGCCGAGCTGTCCCGGGTGCGCCCGGACACGGTGGTGTGCCTGGGCGCGACGGCCGCGAAAGCCGTGCTGGGCACCGGTTTCCGGCTGACCGAGAACCGCGGTTCGGTGATCACCCCGCCGGAAGGCGTGTTCGAGGGGCTGCGCGTGGTCGCCACCGTGCACCCCTCGGCGGTGCTGCGCGCCCCTGACCGGGACCAGGCTTACGCCGACTTCGTCGCCGACCTGCGGGTGGTGGCGTGACTCTTTCCCCACAGACGAACGGAGCAACGTGATGGTCGAGCAGGTCGTCCAGGCCGCCCGGACGGCGTTCGGGCCATGGTCGCGCACCGCCCCCGCCGAGCGCGCCGCAGCGGTGCGTGAGGCCGCGGCCGAGCTGCGCGCCCGGGTCGATGAGGTGGCCGACGCGCACGCCGAGACCAACCGCGACCGTGAGGGCGCCACCGGTTCTATCCTCGCCGGTGTGTCCACATTGGAGCAATACGCCGAACTCGGCCCGCTGCACCGAGGCCGCGCCCTGCAAGGCGGCTGGGACGCCACTGACCTGATGGTTCCGCAGCCGCGCGGGGTCGTCGTGACGCTCACGCCGTGGAACGACCCGGTGGCTGTCGCCTGTGGCCTGATCGGGGCCGCGCTGGTCGTCGGGAACACCGTCGTCCACAAGCCCAGCGAGCGCGCGCCGAAGACCGGCGACCTGCTCGGGTCCATCCTGTCCGCCCACCTGCCGCCCGACGTGCTCACCACGGTCACCGGCGACGCCTCGGTGGGCGCGGCCCTGGTGGCCGACCCGGGCGTCGACGTCGTCGCCCATGTCGGCTCGACCAGGACCGGGCGCACGATCGCCGAGGCCACGGCGCGGACTGGGGCCCGCACGCTGCTGGAGAACGGCGGCAACGACCCGCTGATCGTGGACGCCGACGTCGATCCGGAGTGGGCGGCGGAGCAGGCCGCGCTCGGCGCGTTCGCCAACGCGGGCCAGATTTGCACCAGTGTGGAGCGGATCTACGCGCACCGGGCGATCGCGGAACCGTTCCTGGCCGCTCTCGTGCGGCAGGCGGGCGAGTGGGACGGGCGCCTGTGCCCGCTGGTCGACCGCGCGCACCGCGACGCCGTGCACGCCCACGTCGCCGAGGCCGTCGCCGGGGGCGCGCGGCTGCTCACCGGCGGCCGGATACCGGACGGGGAGGGCAGCCGCTACCCGGCGACGGTCCTGACCGACTGCGGCCCGGACCTGCGGGTCGTCACCGAGGAGACGTTCGGCCCGGTCGCGCCGGTCGTGGTGGTCGAGGACTTCGACCAGGCCATGTCGCTGGCGTGCTCAGGCGGCTACGGCCTGGCGGCGTCGGTGCTTACCGCGTCGATGGAGCACGCGCAGCGGGCGTGGCGCGAGCTTCCGGTCGGCACGGTCAAGGTCAACGCGGTGTTCGGCGGCGCCCCGGGCGGGGCGGCGCAGCCGCGCGGGCTCAGCGGGCACGGGTTCGGCTACGGCCCGGAGCTGCTGGACGAGTTGACGGCGACGAAGGTGGTCCACCTGTCACCCGCTCCGGCCGCAGCGTCCGCGCGGCCGTGAGCACGTCCTCGACCCCGACCCCGAGCAACGCGGGGTCGGGGTCGTCGGCGAACTGGTCGCCGCGCCGCAACCCTTCCGCGGTCAGGGAAATGTGCGGTCCTGGCGGCGGGCCCCAGATTTCCGGCCCGACCGGGCCGAACAGCACCACCGACGGCGTGCCGAACGCGTAGGCGAGGTGCGCGGTCCCGGTGTCCCCGCAGACGACCAGCGCCGCGTGCGCGGCCAGGGCAGCCAGTTCCAGCAGCGAGGTTCGCCCGGCGAGCACGGCGTCCGGCGCCAGCCCCGCCAGCGCGGCCACCCGCTCGGCCAGGTCGCGCTCGGCGGCCGAGCCGGTCACCACGACCGGCCCGCTCAGCTCGGCGACGACGGCGGCGAACCGCTCGGCGGGCCAGATCTTGCTGCCGTAGGCGGCCCCGGGGTGCACCAGCACCGCGCCCGGGGCGGGCGAGGGAATCGCGGGCGCGGCCAGCCGCAGGTCGTCCGGGTCGGCGGGGATGCCGTGCGCCATCAGCAATCGGCACATCCGGACCCGCTCGTGGAAGCCGTCCTCCCAGTGCGGACCGGACCGCCCGTAGCCGATGCGCCTCGGCGCGCCCAGCGCGTCCAGGATCTCGTCGCTTTCCGGCCCCGCGCCGTGCAGGTTGACGGTGACGTCGGGGCGTTCGACGTCCAGCGGTTCCAAACCTTTGACCGGCAGCACGCGGTCGACGACCCCGATCAACTCCACCAGCGGGGCGAGCCACCCGCTGGTCGCCAGCACGATCTCCTGGTCCGGCCAGTGCGCGCGGATGGCGCGCAGCGCGGGCACGGCCACGAGCAGGTCGCCCAGCTTGAGCGCGCGCAGCACCAGGATCACGCGCACTCCAGCTCTTGGGCGCGGTCGAGCAGGTCCAGCACGTCGTCGGCGACCTCGGCCACGGTCACCTCGTCCACAAAGGACACATCGTGCGGGCAGCGCGGAATGTCCTGCCGCGTGCACGAGACCTGGCAGACCGGGCAGTGCGCCGTCCACGAGATGTGGACCCGGTGGTCGTGGCGGCCGGGCGGCCCGGCGTTGATGACGTTGCCCATCCAGTAGACCGAGACAGTGGGCGTGCCGACCGCCTGCGCGATGTGCCGGGGCCCGCTGTCGTTGGCCACCATGACGCTCGCCGACGCCAGCACACCCACCAGCGCGGGCAGGCTCAGCTCGCCCGCGACCGACACCACCCGCCCGCGCAGGGCGGCGGGCACGGTGTCGACGATCTCCGCGCCGAGCGCGGCGTCATCCGCCGCGCCCACGACGACCACGTCGGCGGTCTTGGCCGCGGTCGCCGCCACTTCCCCGAACCGGCGCACGGGCCACCGCCGCCGCGGGTCCGTCGCGCCCGGGTGGATGGCCACGATCGGCCGCTCCCTGGGCCCCAGCGCCGCGGCCGCCGCGTCGAGGTCGCGCTCGGTCACCGCCAGGCTCGCCCGCACCGTCGTCGGCGCGGCCCCGGCCAGCCCGACGACCTCCAGCGCGCGCATCGTCTCGTGCTGGAAGTACCGGAACGGCAGCCACCGGGTCAGCGCCGCCGCGTCGTCGGTGCGCGACCCCACCGTCCAGGTCGGCGCGGCCCGCAGCAGGAACGGGTTCGACCACCGGCCGCCGCCATGCACTTGGACCCCGAGGTCCACCGGCGCTAGTTCGGCGAAGAACCGGGCGACGGCCTCCTCGTCGGTCCCGCCCCCGCCGTGGACGCCCTCGGCCCGGGGCAGCGGAGCCACCGAGTCCACCGGCCCCGGCCGGTCCCGCAGCAGCGCGGCGTGTGCGGGCGCGCCGAGTAGCACGATCTCCGCGTCGGGGTAGGCGTGGTCCAGCGCCTCGATCGCGGGCAGGGCCATGAGCAGGTCGCCCAGCCCACCCCCACGCAGGACGGCGATGCGCGCGACGTTCGGGAACGGGTCGCCCAGCGGGCCGATGGTCTGCACGGCCCCGGCATACCCTGGCGCGGGCCGGACAAACCGGGGTTTGCCCCGCCGCCACCCGGGTAAGCGCACCCCATGCCACCCCGCGCCGTCCTGTTCGACCGAGACGGGACCCTGGTGCACGACGTCCCCTACAACGGCGACCCGGCCCTGGTCCGTCTCGTCCCCGACGCCCGCGCCGCCGTCGACGCCGTCCGCGCCGCGGGCCTGGCGACCGGCGTGGTCTCCAACCAGTCCGGAATCGCCCGCGGCCTGCTCACCGTCGACCAGGTGCGCGCGGTGAACACCAGGACCGACACCCTCCTGGGCGGCCTGGACACCTGGCGCTTCTGCCCCCACGGCCCCGACGACGGCTGCCCGTGCCGCAAACCCCGCCCTGGCCTCGTCCGCCAAGCCTGCGCCGACCTCGGCGTCTCCCCACAAGACACAATCCTGATCGGCGACATCGGCGCCGACGTCGCCGCTGCCCAAGCCGCGGGCGCCCACCCGGTCCTCGTCCCCACCCCGGTCACCCGCCCCGCCGAAATCGCCGCGGCTCCCGTCGTCGCCCCGACCCTGACCGAGGCTGTCCGATGGGTGTTCGCCTTCTTCGGTAACGGGCCACGACTTCCCGCCTAAGATGCCGTGAGGTCGACCCGCTTTCGCGACGAAGAATCGGCGGCGTGCTGATCTGGATGACTCGGGATGCCGCGTTGCCGTCTGAGCCGGTGCCGTTGCGCCGCAACAGGTCTTTTGTGTTGCTCTGGATAGGGCAGAGCGTGTCGCTGGTCGGGTCGCAGGTGACCGTGGTGGCGTTGCCGTTGGTCGCGGTGGCCGCGGTGGGGGCGGGCGCGTGGGAGATGGGGGTGCTCGCCGCTTGCGGGCGGGCGCCTTATCTCGTGTTCGGGTTGCCCGCCGGGGTGTGGGTGGACCGGTTGCCGCGCAAGCGGGTGCTGGTGGTGTGCGGGGTGGGGCAGGCGGTCGCCCTCGCGGCGGTGCCCGCCGCCGCGGCCACCGGGGTGCTGTCGCTCGGGTTGTTGTCGGGGGTGGCGTTCGCGGCGGGGACGTTCGCGGTGTTCGGCGACATCGCGGCGCTCGCGGTGACGCCGTTGGTGGTTCCGCGCGCCCAACTCACGGCCGGGCAGGGGGCGTTGGAGGTCGGCCAGTCGGTCTCGCAGGTCTCCGGGCCGGTGCTGGCGGGGTGGCTGGTGCAGGCGCTGTCGGCGCCGCTGGCGATCGTGGTCGACGCGCTGAGTTTCCTGGTGTCGGCCGTGACCGCCGGGGGCGTCCGGGTGCGGGAGAGCGCGGGCCGGGCGGTGGAGCGAGCCCCGATGGCACGGCAGATCGCGGCGGGCGCGCGGGCGGTGTTCGGCCCGCGGGTGCTGCGCCGGGTGACGCTGTGCACGGCGACGCACATCTTCTTCCACAGCGCGTCCACGGCGGTCTTCGTGCTGTACCTCGTGCGTGACCTGGCTTTGTCCCCCGCTGTCGTCGGGGCCACGCTGTCCGCAGGGGCGGTCGGGGGACTGGCGGGATCGGCGGTCGCCGCCCGCCTCGGCGCGCGTCTCGGCTCCGGTCCGACCATGGCGGCGGCCATCGCGGTCGCCGGTGCGGCCTCCTGCCTGGTGGTCGCGGCGGGCGGGGCGGTCGCGGTGGTCGCGGCGGCGCAGGCGCTGATGTGGTTCGCCATGCAGGTCTACAACGTGCTGCAGGTCCCGGTCCGCTACGCGCTCACCCCGGACCACCTGCACGGCCGAGTGAACGCGACCATCCGGACAACGGTGTGGGGGCTGGCCCCGCTGGGCGCTCTCGCGGGCGGCCTGGCGGGCGACGCGCTGGGCCTGCGGGTTTCCCTGCTCTTGGCCGGAATCGGCGCGGGCCTGGCGTCCCTGTGGCTCATCCTCGGCCGGGTGAGTTCGCCGCGGGACCGGGGATAGCGCCGGGGTGGTTTCTCGGTCGGAGGACGGGTATCCGGCGGCTATGGAGCACTGGATCTCGGGTGGGCAGGACGGGCCGCGGGTGGTTGTCGTCGGGGACGCGTTGCTCGACGGCTGGATGACCGGTCGGTGTGACCGGCTGTGCCGGGAAGCGCCCGCGCCCGTGGTGGACGTGGTCGCTGAGACGTTTGTGCCCGGTGGCGCCGGAAACACCGCCGTGAACCTGGCCGCGTTGGGCGCCCGCACGTCCCTGGTGACGGCGGTGGGCGATGACGACGCCGGTGAGCGGCTTCTGGACACCCTGGGTGCGGCGGGGGTCGACGTTCGGCACGTCCTGTGCGTCCCTGGGCGGAAAACCACCACGAAGCGGCGCATCGTCGCCGGTGACCAGGTGATGCTCCGCTTCGACGACGGCGAGAACCGTCCCCTGCCTGACGACGACGCCGTGCGGTTGTCCGACCTGCTGGCGTTCGCCGTCCGCGAGTGCGATGCCGTCGTGGTGTGCGACTACGGCACTGGGGTGCTGGCGGAGCCGGTGCGCCGCGAGCTTGCCCGGCTGCGCGACCGCGTCCCGCTGGTGGTCGTGGACGCGCATGAGGCGGGCCGGTGGCGGGACCTGCGCCCGGACGTGGTGACCCCGAACGCCGCCGAGGCCGCCCGGTTGATCGACGTTCCCGCGCTCGACCGGGGTGACCTGGACTGCCACCGGGATGCGCTGCGGGACGCTTCGGGGGCAGCCGCGGTGGTGGTGACCCTTGATCGGGACGGCGCTGTGCTTTTCGACGGGGACGCGCCTATGCACCGCACGCACGCGCATCCTGCTCCGGACAACTTCACTGCGGGGGCGGGGGACACGTTCGTGGCGGCGTTGACGGTCGCGGCCGCTCAGGGGGCGCCGCTCGCAGGCGCTGTGGAGGTGGCGCAGGCCGCGGCTGACATCGTGGTGCATCGACCGGGGACCGCTGTTTGCTCGCGGGCGGAGCTGGTGGAAAGGCTGGATGGTGGGCCGTCGGTTGCGGTGACTGTGGACGAACTGGTGCGGCTGGTGGCTGAGCATCGGGCCGCTGGTCGGCGGATTGTGTTCACCAATGGGTGCTTTGATGTTCTGCATCGGGGGCATGTGGCTTATTTGGACCAGGCTAAGCGGTTGGGGGATGTGTTGGTTGTGGCGGTCAACTCCGATGCGGGGGTGGCTCGGCTCAAGGGGGCGGGGCGGCCGGTGAATCCGGTGGCTGATCGGGTTGCCGTGTTGGGTGGGTTGTCCTGTGTGGACTATTTGGTCGTTTTTGATGAGGATACGGCGGTGGATCTTATTCGGGCTGTTCGGCCTGATCTTTATGTTAAGGGTGGGGATTACTCTTCGGAGATGTTGGTTGAGGCTGAGGTTGTGCGGGAGGTTGGTGGGGAGGTTCGCATTCTGGACTATCTTGCTGATCATTCCACTTCGGCTGTGATTGATCGTATTCGGACTACTGCTTAGGGTTCCGTGTTTCTTGGGTTGGTGGGGTTGCTCTATGGGGTGGAGTGGTTTCTTTGGGGCCCCTACGAAGGAAGATCCCGTCGTGGGAAAGACGGGTGGGAGCCAGGGTGATTTCAAAGTCGGTTTGTGCTGGTAGCGGCCGCGATGATCGGTAGGATTCGGGTCCGGTCAGCGGCGATGCGTTGCAGGGTGCGGGT
>NZ_JBVJIN010000019.1:0-132313 GCF_055586285.1 Actinokineospora sp. NPDC051303 | reverse complement strand
CGGTCCCATCCCGAACCCGGAAGCTAAGCCTGCCAGCGCCGATGGTACTGCACTCGTGAGGGTGTGGGAGAGTAGGACGCCGCCGGACAATCATTGCGCACAGCCCTCGTTCCCCAGGATTCCTGGTGGAACGGGGGCTGTTCCGCGTTTCAGGACTTCCGCGGAGGGGCCGCGGGCGGCACAGCGGAAAATCGGTCGCCAGGGTCTAAGTGCCTCGTCACTATGAGTGGATGAAGGTGACCCGCTACGCCACGGTCCCTGACTTCTGGGAAGTCGTGGGTCCGCTGTTCGAGGCCGATCCGGTCCGGCACACCGTGCCGCTGACGGTGGTGAACCAGCTCATGGCGGCGAAGTCCGAGGTCGACCTCGTCCTGCTCGCCGTCCACCAGGACGACCGGCTGGTCGGCGCCGCCCTCAAGGTCGAGACGTGGCCCTTCTCGGTGTCGGGACTGCCGGTCGAAACCCATGAGACGCTCGTGGATTACCTGCTGGGCCACGACCTTCGGCCCATGGCCGTGCAGGGGCCCACGGATGTGACCGACCCGTTCGCCGACCGGTGGCGGCAGCGGGCAGACCTGGTGGTCACCAGCAGGCGCGCGCAGCGGCTTTACCGGCTCGGGGAGTTGGTGGTCCCGCACACGGCGGGGCGGTTCCGGTTGGCCACCGAGGCGGATGTCCCGCTCGCGGGGCGGTGGTGGGACGAGTTCTGCGCCGAGGTATCGCCCGGATTCACTGTGCCGCCCGGGGAGGAACAGGTTCGGCAATATTTCGAGACCGACCGGAGAGTCGGGCTCTGGCTGGACGACCTGGACACGGTCGTGTCCCTCGCGGTCAGCAGTCGGCCGGAGTGCGGCATGTCCCGGATCGGGCCCGTCTATACACCGAAGGAGCACCGGGGTCGGGGGTACGCCAGCGCGGTGACGGCCGCGGTGGCGCGGGTGACCCTCGACCGCGGCGCGCGGGATGTGTTGCTGTTCACTGACCTCGATAACCCCGTGTCGAACTCGATCTATCAGCGGATCGGGTTCCGGCCGGTGTTCGACGCTGTGGAGTCCTTGTTCGGTGAACGGCATACTCTCCAAGAGTGACGCCCGTACGCATCCTCCTGGTGCAGCTTGCCGACTCGGACCCGCCCGCTCGGCTCGCGGAATGGCTGGCCGACGCGGGCGCCGACCTCGACCTCGTGCGCGCTGACCGGGAGCCGTTGCCCGCCGCGCCGACCGACTACGCGGCGGTGGTGTGCCTGGGCGGGCCGATGGGCGCGAACGACGTCCTCGAACACCCGTGGCTGGTCGACGTGCGGCGGTTCCTGAGCGCGTGCGTCACCGGGAACGTGCCGTTGCTCGCGGTGGGTCTTGGCGCGCAGCTTCTCGCGGTCGCCATGGGCGGCGAAGTGGTCGTTGGGCCGGACGGGCCGGAGATCGGCGGCGGCCTGGTCGCCAAGCGGGACGTGGGATGGGCCGACCCGCTGTTCGCCGACCTGCCGCTGATGCCCGACGTCGTGCGGTTCCACAGCGACACCGTGCACCGGCTCCCGGTCAACGCCGACCTGCTCGCCTCGGCCACCCGCTACCCGAACCAGGCGTTCCGCATCGGGCGGGTCGGCTACGGCGTCCAGTTCCACATCGAGACCACCACCGACATCGTGCTGGACTGGGCGCGGGCGAACCCGGCCACCGCCGCCCACGCCCGGCCCGGTGAGCTGACCCGCGAGCGGCTGGACGAGGTGCACGCGGACGTCGAGGAGACCTGGCGGCCGTTCGTGGACCGGTTTGTGCGCTTGGCGCGGGGGGAACTCGCCGCCGTGAATCCTGCCCGCCCACAGCTGCCGATGATCTGACGTGGCCGATCCCGCGCGTTCGATTTCCTCCGCTGCCCGGTTCGGCCTGACCGAGAGCCGGGCCGAGCAGGCGCTCCGGGCGGCTGGACTCTGGGGCGACGTCGGCCCGCAAGCCGAGTACGAGGTGATCCTCACCGCCCTGTCTCGCAGCCCCGACCCCGACCTGGCGTTGCGCGGACTCGACCGTATCCGCGAGTCCGACCTCGACGCCTGGCCGGAGTTGCGGGACGCGCTGGTGGCCGACCGGCGGCTGCGCGGCAGGCTCGTCGCCGTGCTGGGCGGATCGAGCGCCCTGTCGGACTTCCTCGCCGCGCGCCGCGGCGAGTGGCGCAGGCTCGCGGGCGACGGCACACCCGTCGACGGCTACAACGCGAGCCTGTACGAGGCCGTCGGCGCCCACGACGGCGGCGGGCAGGGGCCGGTGGCCACGCTGCGCGGCGCGGAAGCGGTGCGGGCGCTCAAGTTCGCCTACCGCGGCCTGCTGCTGGAGATCGCCGCCGACGACCTCGGGCATGTGGTCGAGCCGGGGCTCGCGCCCGCCGCCTACGACGTGATCGCGGGCAGGCTCAGCGACTTGGCCGAGGCCGCGCTGCGCGCCGCGCTCGCGGTGGCCTGGGAGGAGAACGGCGCCGCCCCGGCCCAGGAGCGGGCGCGGCTGGCGGTCATCGCGATGGGCAAGTGCGGCGGCCACGAGCTCAACTACGTCAGCGACGTCGACGTCGTCTTCGCTGGCGAGGGCGACAGCTCGCTGGCCACCCGGGTCGCCACCGCGATGATGCGGGTCGCCAGCGAAGCCTGTTTCGAGGTCGACGCCGGGCTGCGGCCCGAGGGCCGCAACGGCGCGCTGGTCCGCACCATCGACGGGCACAGCGCCTACTACAAGCGGTGGGCCAAGACCTGGGAGTTCCAGGCGCTGCTCAAGGCGCGGTTCGTCGCGGGCGACGCCGACCTGGGCGCGACGTACCTGGACACGGTGCGGCCCATGGTGTGGAACGCCGCCGACCGGGAGAACTTCGTCCCCGAGGTGCAGGCGATGCGCAGGCGCGTCGAGGAGCACGTGCCGTCCGAGCTGCTGCACCGCGAGCTCAAGCTGGGCCGGGGCGGGCTGCGCGACGTCGAGTTCGCCGTGCAGCTGCTGCAACTGGTGCACGGCCGCACGGACGAGTCGCTGCGCCTCGGGTCCACTGTGGACGCGCTGGCCGCGCTCGGCGCGGGCGGGTACGTCGGGCGGACCGACGCGGCCGAGCTGGGCGAGTCATACCGGTTCCTGCGCATCCTCGAACACCGCTTGCAGTTGCAGCGGCTGCGCCGCACGCACCTGTTCCCCGCCGACAACGAGACCGCCGACCTGCGCTGGCTCGCCCGCGCCACCGGCATCGGGCCCGAACGCGGCCGGTCGGCGGCGCAGGTGCTGCAAGCCGACTTCCGGCGGCACGGCAACCGAATCCGGCGGCTGCACGAGAAGCTGTTCTACCGGCCGCTGCTCGAAGCGGTGTCCCGGGTGCCGACCGACGCGCTGCGGCTGACCGCGCAGGAAGCTCAAGCCCGACTCGCCGCGCTCGGCTACACCTCGCCGCAGGGCGCGCTGCAGCACATCAAGGCGCTCACCGAGGGTGTGTCCCGGCGCGCGGCGATCCAGACGGCGATACTGCCGGTGCTGCTCGACCTGCTCGGCGACACGCCGGACCCGGACGGCGGGCTGCTGGCCTACCGCAAGGTTTCCGAGGCGTTGTCGGGCACGCCCTGGTATCTGCGGGTGCTGCGCGACGAGGGCGCGGTCGCCGAGCGGCTGGCCACGCTGCTGGGCACATCGAAGCTGGTCCCGGACCTGGTGGTGCGCGCCCCGGAGGTGCTGCGGTTACTGGCCGAGCCCAAGGAGCTGGCGGTCCGCGACCCGGCGGAGGTCGCGACGTCGCTGCGCAACGCGGTGAACCGGCACGGCTACCTCGGCAACGCGGTCACCGCGGCGCGGTCCCTGCGCAGGCACGAGCTGCTGCGGGTGGCGTGTGCGGACCTGTTGGGGTTCATGGACGTCATGTCGGTGTGCTCGGCGCTGTCCAGCGTGTGGAGCGCGGTGTTGCAGGCCGCGATCGCCGTGGTCGACCGGGCGGAGGCAGCGGCGGCGGGCGGTCGGCAGGCGGCCGTCGCGGTGATCGGCATGGGCAGGCTCGGCGGCGCGGAACTGGGCTACGGCTCGGATGCCGACGTGATGTTCGTGTGCGAGCCCGCGCCCGGCGTGTCCGATTCGGACGCGGTGAAGTACGCGAGCCGGGTCGCGCAGACCGTGCGCAAGCTGCTCGGGTCGCCCAGCCAGGACCCGCCGTTGCAGGTCGACGTGGACCTGCGGCCGGAAGGGCGGCAGGGGCCGATCGTGCGGACTCTGGAGTCCTACCGGGCGTACTACGCGCAGTGGGGCGAGGTCTGGGAGACCCAGGCGCTGCTGCGGGCGCGGCCGGTGGCGGGCGACGAGGACCTGGGCGCCCGGTTCATCGAGCTGATCGACCCGATCCGCTACCCCGAGGGCGGTCTCGACGCCACGCAGATCCGCGAGATCCGCCGAATCAAGGCCCGCGTCGACACCGAGCGGCTGCCGCGCGGGGCCGACCCGACCACCCACACCAAGCTCGGCCGCGGCGGGCTCGCCGACATCGAGTGGACGATCCAGCTGGTGCAGCTGCGGCACGCGCACGCTTACCCGTCGCTGCGCACGACGTCCACTGTGGACGCTCTGGCGAACGCGGCGGCGGCTGGTCTGATCGACCCCGACGACGTCCGCGCGCTGCGCGAGGCCTGGCTGCTGGTGACCCGGGTCCGCAACGCCGCCACCCTGGTGCGCGGTAAGCAGACCGACCAGGTGCCCACGCACGGGCGGGAACTGGCGGCGGTGGTCAGCGCGCTGCGGGAGCCGCCCAGCGCGGACCCCGGCGAGTTCCTGGACGCTTACCGGCGCACCACTCGCCGGGCCAGGGCGATCGTGGAGCACATCTTCTATGACTGACCAGGTGGGGACTGTCGGACTGGTCACGAGGGCGGGCGGGACTGTCGCGCGCGGACATAGGCTCGGGCCATGAGCGAGCTTGAGGTGGCCGAGTGAGCGCCCAGCCCTGGAGCACCCGCATCTCGGTGCGCACGTACGAACTCGACAGCCTTGGGCACGTCAACCAGGCCGTGTACCACCAGTACGCCGAGATCGCCCGCGTCGAGGGATTCGCCGCGGCTGGCTGCTCGTGGGACGGGCTGATGGCGGCCAGGACGGCGCCGGTGCTGCTGTCGTCGACGATCAATTTCCGGCGCGAGTTGCGGACCGGGGACACGGTCGAGGTCACCTGCGACGTCAAGTTCGGGACCGGTAAGACGTTCAACGCGGACTCGGTCGTCACCAAGCTCGACGGCACGGTCTCCGCCGAGATCACCTGCGTGATCGGCGTGATGGACCTGGACAAGCGCAAGCTGGTGGCCGACCCGAGGGCGGTGCTGGAGGCGCACGGGTTCGACCTGGCGCGGCTGCGCTCCTGAGCGCCGGTCAAGCAGAACAGGCGTTCTCTACACTGGGCCGATGCCCCGTGTCACCCAGCCCTACCGGGACGCCCGCAGGCGGCAGATCGTCTCCGCCGCCCGTCGGTGCTTCACCCGCTCGGGCTTCCAGGCCACGTCCATGCAGGACATCTTCGCCGAGTCGGGGCTCTCGGCAGGCGCGGTGTACGGGTACTTCGCGAGCAAGGACGAGCTGGTCGAGGCCATCGTGACCGAGGTGCTCGCCGAGATCACCACCGGCTTCGACGCGGTGCTCGCCGACCCCGCGCCGCGGCCCGGCGACGTGCTCCAGCACGTGTTCGACGTGCTGGAGTGGCAGGAGGGCGGGCGGGACTTCGCGTGCCTGGCCGTGCAGGTGTGGGCGGAAGCGCTGCGCGACCCGGCGCTGCGCGCGCTGCTGACCGACGCCTACGAGCAGGTGCGCGTCAAGTTCCTCCGGCTGGTCGAGCGCGGCAGGCAGGCGGGGTCGCTCGATCCTTCCGTGCCCGCCGAGGACATCGCCCGCGCGTTTACCGCCCTCGGTCCCGCTTTCCTGTTCCAACGCGCGCTGCTGGACAGCGCTGACGCGCGGGTTTTCCACAGCGGGCTGACCGCGGTGCTATCCGCTCGTTGACCCGCGCCAGCTGGCGGTGATCAGCCAGCCGCGTCCCGAGTCGGCTCGGGCCGGGTCGAACGCGGGCGGCGCCGGGCGGCCGAAGCTCTCGGCGACCTCGGCGACGTCGCGGACGGTCGGCTCCCAGCCGTGGTCGGCGAGCCAGGCGCCGGGATCGGCGGGGCCGCCCTGCCAGAGGCCGACGAGTTCCGGAGAGATCGCCGCCCGCGCCGCGCGCAGTGGCGCGGAGTCCTCGCCGTGGTCGGCCGCCAGAACGCTATCCGGCGCGGACAGGTCGCTTACCCGGGTCAAGAGCAGGTCGGCGGCGGGCGCGGGTAGCGCGTACAAGATGCCCTCGGCTAGCCAGACCGTCGGCACGGCCGGGTCGAAACCGGCGGCGCGCAGGTCGTCCGGCCAGTTCTCGCGGAGGTCGGTCGGCACCTCGACGTGCGCGCCGCCCGCGACGGCGCCGGTGAGCGCGGTCCGCTTGAGGTCGAACACCTCGGCGAAGTCGAGTTCGAACAGCCGGGTTTCCGCGGGCCAGCGCAGGCGGTACGGGCGGGTGTCCATGCCCGCCGCGAGCAGCACGACCTGCTCGCGGCCGTTGGCGACCGCGTCGAGCAGGGCTTGGTCGAGGAATCGGGTCCGCACGGCCACCTGGTCGGCCATCAGCGTGGCGAACCTCGTCGCGCCCGCCGCCTCGGCGTCCCACCGACCCGGGGCCGCGGCGAGGACACGGCGCGCGTAGGGGTCCTCGAAGAGCCGGTCCGGCCGCTCGTGCTCCCTGGCCCGCAGCGCGGCCACGCCCAGCGCCGTCCAGCCGATGCCGCTCAGCGTCTCGCTCACCGTGACCCCCTAAAAGGAACGTTCGTTTTGTTTTAGTCTCCCGACGATCGCGGTCGACGTCAAACGGAATTGACGTTCGGTTTACGCGGGGATCAGGCCAGGACCTCGCCGACCTCGTGCTCGACAGTCGCCTCGGCGGTGGCGCGGCGGAGCAGTTCGCCAGCGAGGGCGGGGGATTGCAGGTCGAGTGGGCCGTAGACCGGCACGTCCAAGCCCGCCTGCGCCTCCCGAACGGCCAACGGCGACGCGGTAAGCAGGCCGCTCACCGCGAGGACCGGCTGACCGGCCGCGCGGAGACGCTGCACGCCATAGAGGGCGCCGGAAGAGTCCGCGGCGGCGAAGAGGACGCCGTCGGTGAGGCGGCGTAGTTCCGGGCGGTCGAGCAACTGGGAGGTCTCCGGCTGCAACAGGCCGTCGGCGATCTCCAGGACGATCGCGTCCACGCCGCGGGCGGCCAGGTGCCCGTGCAGCAGCACCGAACTCGCCACCAGCCGCTCCAGCGGGATGCGGAACGTGGTGGCCATGCCCGCGTCGGTGAAGTCCAGGGCGACCACCGCGCCCGAGTCGCGGAACAGCCACGGGTCGCCGCCCGCCGCGGTGCCGGTCAGCTTGGCCGCGCCCACCCGCAGGCCCGCGCGGGCCAGGCCGTGCACCAGGGACGCGACGGTCGTGGTCTTGCCCGAGTTCATCGACGTGCCGACCACGACGAACGTGGGCGGCTTGCGCAGCGCGGCAAGCGGCGCGCCCAACGCCAGGTCGGACACGTTGAGCACCCGGCCCGCGCTGTCGCCGACCAGGCCGAGCGGGCGGACCGTCGTCGGCGCGCTGACCGCGGCGTTGCGGCTGCGCACCTTGCCCAGCACGCCACCGGCGGCGACCAGGTCGCACGCGCCGAGATCGTCGGGCAGCTCCGCCTCGAAGTGGTCGGGGGCGTAGCGGGCGCCGTAGGCGACCAGCAGGTCGTCGCCGAGGTAGAGCTTCGCCTTGCGGCCGTCGGTCAGCTCGATCACCTCGTGGTAGCCGACCTTGGTCACCTCGGCCAGCACGAGGTCGCCGTGCCGGGGCTGGTGGTCGCTGTGGTGGACGAGGCTCAGCGGGGTGCCGAGGTCGAGATTGCGCACCGAGTAGGCGACCTTGAGGCGGTCGACGCGGGCGGGTTCAAGGGCAGCGGACATGGCGGATTCCTCGTCGTCAGCGCGGAAAGACCGTCCGAACGAGCCCGCGCGGACGTGCTGCGCGGGAGCGTATGGCTTCGCGCTCGGTGCGGGGAATCCCACCGCGGGTAGCGGTTCGGGAAACACTTCCGTAACGCGGAGAGCGGCCGTGGTGAGGGGTTGTGGGCTTCCGCCGCCTCGGTGACGCCCCTAGGCGGAGGTCTCCCGTTCGGGGAATATCGATCGCGGAGGCGCCCATGAGATTCGTGCTGGTCCACGGGGCATGGCACTACGGCGAACTGTGGGACCCGGTCCGCGGGCACCTGGAGGCGGCCGGGCACGAGGTCCACACCCCGACCGCGGGCGGGCTCGGACCCGACGACGACAAGGACGTCGACCTGCGCGCGGCCGCCGCCCCGATCGCCGACTACATCCGGCGGCGCGACCTGCGCGACTACGTCCTCGTCGGACACAGCTGGGGCGGCTACCTGATCTCCCGGGTCGCCATCGACCTGCCCGACCGGGTGCGGCGGCTGGTGTTCTTCGCCGCGTTCGTCCCCGAGCACGGCAAGGCCCTGGTCGACGAGCTGCCCCCGCACCTGCGCGCCGCCCTGCGGGCCAGCGCGGCCGAGCGCGGCGACGGCTCGGTCGTCCTGCCGTTCCCGGTGTGGCGGGACGGGTTCTTCAACGACGGCACCGCCGAACACGCCCTCGACGTCTACCGCAGGCTGCGGCCCCAGCCGTACCGCGCCCTCACCGACCCGGCGGACATGACCGGCTGGGAGAACGTCCCCCCGGCGTTCAGCTACCTCGCCCCGTACGAGGACAACGACATCACCCAGGGCGAATGGGGCCGCCACCCCCGGCTGTCCAACCGGCTGGGCGTCTTCCGGCTCGTCGGGATGCCCGGCGGCCACGAGGTGCTGGTCACCGACCCCGCGGCCACCGCCCGGAAGGTCATCGAGGCAGGTCGGGACTGACGCCGCGCGGTCACACGGTCGGAGTCGCCTCGATCAGCGAGAACGGGTGCGGCGGCGGCAGGGCGGCGACCCCGGTCAGGGTGAAGCCAGCCCGCGCGCAGAGGTCCGCGAAGTCCGCCCGGTCGCGTTCGCGCCCGCCGAGGTTCACGAGCATGTTCAGGTCGCTCAGGTACATGATCGGGGAGGTCGAGCCGTCCACCACGGCGGGAAACACCGGCTCGACGATCAGGAGGCGGCCGTGGTCGGGCATCGCGGCCCGGCAGTGGCGCAGGATGGTGGTCGCGCGGTCGTCGTCCCAGTCGTGGATGACGCTCTTGAGCAGGTACAGGTCTCCCCCTTCCGGCACGGAGGCGAAGAAGTCACCGGTCTCGACGCGACAGCGGTCGGCGACGCCGTGGCGCCCCAGGGTCTGCTCGGCTTGGCTGAGCCCTTCGGCGGTGTCGAAGAGGATGCCGCGCACCGCCGGGTGCTCCCGCAGGATCGCGGCGAGCAGGGTCCCGTCACCGCCGCCGACGTCCACGACGGTGCCGAACCGGCCGAAGTCGTAATGCGACGGCAGCACGGCGGCGCTCGCCCGGGTGCCCTGGCTCATCGCGGCGTTGAACTGGGCGGACAGCTCGGGGTTGTCCTTGAGGTAGCCGAAGAAGTCGACGCCGAAGACATCGGCGAAGGACGGCTGCCCCGTGCGCACGCTGTCGCCCAGGTGCTCCCAGGCGCGCAGCATCGCGGGGTCGGCGAACATCCGGACGAACGAGGCGAGCGAATCCGGCCGGTCGACGCGCAGCAGCGAGCCGGCAGGCGTCAGCGCGAACGCGCCGGACTGGTCCTCGGCCAGCAGGTTCAGCGCGGCCAGCGCCCGCAGCAACCGGCGGGTCGCCTGGCTGTCGGTTCCGCACTCGCGGGCCACGTCCGCCGCGGTCAGCCCGCCGTCCCCGATCAGGTCCGCCACCCCGAGCCGAACGGCCGTGGCCACCACCTGCGCGGCCATGTGCCCGAACACCAACTGGGCCACTGTGCCCCTGGCCGCGGCCATGTCTGGTCCCGTCACGATCTACCCCCTGTTGTCGTCCTACCTACCGTCATACCGTAACGACAACCGTTGTCAAGTACGGGCCCGGGTGGTGCCGTCTGGTTGTCGACTGAGTTCCTCCGAAAGAGTCGCGATTCACTCGGCTGTGCGAAGTCGTGGTTTCGGTGCGCGGATTATTAACCGTTGGGCGACGTGGCGCCGGGTGCTCTTGTGCGAAAAGAGCAGCGGTGTTCACTCGATAGTGCGTAATAACTGCGCTAAACATAATGATGGCTTTTGTTGTTCCGCGAATCCCCGACGAGCCCAAGAGGTCGCCATGAGCCTGCAGCGTGTGATCACCGATGAGCAAGATTTGCAGATCGCCCCCGTCTTCGCGCAGCGGATCGACGAGGACGTCATCCCCAAAGGCAGACTCGCGGAGAATCCGATGCCAGCGGGCGTCGCGGCGGGCATCGTGCATTCCCGGCTGCTGCTCGACGGCCGGGCGGCGCTCAACCTCGCCACGTTCTGCACGACCGTCGCCGAGCCGGAGCTGGAACGGATCTACGCGGACACCGCGTCGATCAACCTCATGAACCGCGAGGAGTACCCGGCGAGTTCCGATATCGAGCAGGAGTGCATCAACGCTCTGGCGAATCTGTGGCACGAGGACGACGGCCGGTTCATCGGCTGCTCCACGAGCGGCAGTTCGGAGGCCGCCATGCTGGCCGGGCTGGCCATGCTGCGCCGCTGGCGGGAACAGGGCGGAACGGGCAAGCCCAATATGGTGTTCGGCTCCCACGTCCACGTCTGCTGGCCGAAGTTCTGCAATTTCTGGGACGTGGAGGCGCGGATGGTGCCGCTCGCTGAGGGGCGCACGATTCTCGACCCCGCGCTTACCGCCGAGGCGGTAGACGAGAACACGATCGGCGTCGTCGCGGTGCTCGGCAGCACCCAGGACGGGCGCTACGACCCGGTCGCGGAGATCGCCGCCGCCCTCGACGCCGTCGCCGCCGACCGGGGCATCGATGTGCCGCTGCACGTTGACGCGGCGAGCGGCGGGTTCGTCGCGCCGTTCCTCGACCTGGACTTCGCCTGGGACTTCGCGCTGCCCCGGGTAGTGTCGATCAACGCGTCCGGGCACAAGTTCGGCCTCGTCTACCCGGGGTCCGGATGGTGCCTGTGGCGTGATCCCGAGTACCTGCCGAAGTCGCTCGTCTTCGACTGCAACGTGCTCGGCGGCCACCACCCCACGTTCACGCTGAACTTCTCCCGGCCCGCCTCCGGCGTCATCGCCCAGTACTACCAGTTCCTGCGCAACGGGCTCGCGGGCTTCCAACTGATCGCGCAGCGGTGCCAAGAGGTGGCGCGGCAAGTCGCGAAGGGCATCGCGGCCATCGGGCCCTACGACGTCCTCAGCGACGGCGAGGACCTGCCGGTGGTCGCCTTCCGTCTGCACGACCCGGAAGACGTCGGCTTCACGGTGTACCACCTGTCGGAGGCGCTCAAGAGCGACGGCTGGCACGTGCCCGCGTACAGCCTGCCGCCGAACCTGGAGCACGTGCACGTGATTCGCGTCGTGTGCAGGCAGGGGTTCACCCTCGACCTGGCGGCGAAGTTCCTCGAAAGCCTCGCCAAGCACACCGAGCGGCTGACCAAGCACCCGTTCCCGCTGCCCGACGTGGCGACCGCGCTGACCTACACGGACTGACGCGGTGGTCACGATCGCGGAACTGGAGGCCGACCCGTACCCGGCCTACGCGCGGCTGCGCCGGGACGAGCCGGTCACCTGGGTGCCGGAGGCCCGCCAGTGGCTGGTCACCGGCTGGGACGACGTGCGCACGGTCCTGACCGACACGGCGCGGTTCACCACCGACCAGCCCGGATCGCCGCTGCTCGGCCTGTGCGGCGGCGCGCCGATGCTGCTGCGGGAGGGCGAGTCGCACCAGGACGTGCGGGAGGCGTTCCAGCACGACTACGCCGCCCACCGGGTGACCGACCACGTGGACACCGTCGTCCGGCCGGTCGCGCACCAGGTCGCCGACGAGGTGTTCCCGTCCGGCCGGGCCGACCTGGCCGAGGACTACTTCGAGCCGGTCGCGGTGACCGCCGTGACCAGGCTGTTCGGGCTGGACCCCGGCGGCGCGGACACCATGCGCCGCTGGGGAGAGGCGCTGACGCGGGTGGCGAACGACTTCGGACGCGACCCGGCGGTGCACTCGACCGCGGCCGCGGCGCTGGCCAAGGACACGGCCGTGACCTCGGTCGTCGAGCGGCTGCGCGGGCAGCCGGACGGGTCGGGCATCTCCCACCTACTGCACGCCAACCGCCACCGCGGCGACCCGCGACCGGAGGCGGACGTGCTGCCGGTGCTCAAGCACCTCGCGCTGAGCACGCTTGAGCCCGGCTGGCTCGCGGGCTGGACCCTGGCGGCGCTGTGGGCGGCGCCCGAGCAGTTCGCCGAGGTCCGCGCCGACCGGTCGCTGCTGGGCGTCGCGGTGTACGAGGCGCTGCGCTGGAGCGCCCCGGTCGGCGTCCTCGGCAGGCGCGCGACCCAGACCGTGACCCTGGGCGGCCGGGATATCCCAGCGGACAGCATGATCGCCGCCGCCATCGCCTCAGCCAACCGCGACGAGACAGCGTTCACCACCCCAGACCGCTTCGACCTGCGCCGCGACGTCCGCCTGCACCTCGGGTTCGGCGCCGGACCCCACCACTGCCCGGCGCACCCGCTGGTCACCGCCGTGGCCCGCACCGCCCTGGACGTGCTGTTCGACCGGCTACCCGACGTGCGTCCCGCCCCGGGCTGGCGGGCGGCGCCACACGGCTGGAAGTTGCGACTGCCGGGTCCCCTCACTGCCGTGTGGGACGTGACGGCGCGGCGGGCGTCCTGACCGGGCAGGCCAACGTGACGAACGGCCGGTTCCGCGCGGGTGGCGGAACCGGCCGTTCGTGCTGAACGTAGGCGCTTTACCAGGTCAGACCTGGTGTCGCATCACACGTCGTAGTACAGGCCGAACTCGTACGGGTGCGGGCGCAGGCGCAGCGGGTCGATCTCGTGCTCGCGCTTGAAGGCGACCCAGGTCTCGATGACGTCCGGGGTGAACACGCCGCCTTCGAGGAGGTAGTCGTGGTCGGCCTCAAGGGCGTCGAGGACCTCGCTGAGCGAGGCCGGGACCTGCGCGACCTGCTTGGCCTCCTCCGGGGGAAGCTCGTAGAGGTCCTTGTCGATCGGGGCCGGGGGCTCGATCTTGTTCTTCACGCCGTCCAGACCGGCCATCACGAGCGCGGCGAAGGCCAGGTACGGGTTGCCCGAGGAGTCGGGGCAGCGGAACTCGACGCGCTTGGCCTTGGCGTTGTTGCCGGTGATCGGGATGCGCACGCAGGCGGAGCGGTTGCGCTGGGAGTAGACCAGGCTGACCGGGGCCTCGTAGCCGGGCACCAGTCGGTGGTAGGAGTTCACCGTCGGGTTGGTGAACGCCAGCAGCGACGGGGCGTGCTTGAGCAGGCCGCCGATGTAGTGGCGCGCGGTGTCGGACAGGCCCGCGTAGCCGGACTCGTCGTGGAACAGCGGCGTGCCGTCCTTCCACAGCGACGAGTGCACGTGCATGCCGGAGCCGTTGTCGCCGAAGAGGGGCTTGGGCATGAAGGTGGCCGACTTGTCCGCCTGCCATGCGGTGTTCTTCACGATGTACTTGAACAGCTGCAGGTCGTCCGCGGCGTGCAGCAGCGTGTTGAACCGGTAGTTGATCTCGGTCTGGCCCGCGGTGCCGACCTCGTGGTGCGCGCGCTCGACGGTGAAGCCCGCGCTCTGCATGTTCAGCACCATCTGGTCGCGCAGGTCGGCGAAGTGGTCGACCGGCGGGACCGGGAAGTAGCCGCCCTTGAAGCGGGTCTTGTAGCCCTTGTTGTTGCCGTCCTCGTGCGCCCCGGTGTTCCACCAGCCCTCGACCGAGTCGATCTCGTGGAACGAGCCGTTCTCGGTGTAGTCGAAGCGGATCGAGTCGAAGATGTAGAACTCGGCCTCGGGACCGAAGTACGCGGCGTCGGCGATGCCGGACTCGGCGATGTAGAGCTCCGCCTTGCGCGCGATGTTGCGCGGGTCACGGGTGTAGGCCTCGCGGGTGAACGGGTCGTGCACGAAGAAGTTGACGATCAACGTCTTCTCGATGCGGAACGGGTCGATCCGCGCGGTGTACGGGTCGGGCAGCAGCAGCATGTCCGACTCGTGGATCGACTGGAAACCGCGAACCGACGACCCGTCGAAGGCGAGGCCCTCGTTGAAGGCATCCTCGTCGAACGCGCTCGCGGGGAGGGTGAAGTGCTGCATGACGCCCGGAAGGTCGCAGAACCGGACGTCCACGAACTTCACGCCCTCGTCGGCGATGAAGCGCAGGACCTCGTCGGAAGAGTTGAACACGCTTGTTGACTCCTTCGTCTACTCTGCCGGCCGCGACCGGCCCACCGCGCGAGCGGGCAGCCGTTCCTGCCGGCGATCACGGCGGCATGGCCGTGCCCGCTCTGCGTGATGACGCTAAGAGTGTGGTGTTGCCCGTCAATCACCCCCATGTTTCACGGGTGTTAACGAGACCTGTTAGTGCACCTCGAAGCATGCCAGGCCCACTCGGCACGGTGACGCCGCCCTACGCTGGTGGGGTGAGCAGATGGACCGGAACCTGGTTGTCCGGGCCCGGCGCGGCCCTTGAGCCCGCCGACGGCCAACAGCGCTGGCGCGGCGAACGCCTCGGCCTGCCCGAACGCGGGCCCAGATCGGTCGCGTCCACCGGCATCCGGCTCGGCGCGCTGGTCATCGACCTGGTGCTGGCCTCGCTGGTGACCTCGGTGTTCTTCCGCCCCGACTTCACCGACCCGGCGGTCATGCGCACCTTCAACTACTGGTCGCTGCTGACCTGGTTCGTCATCAGTGTGGCGGGGGTCGCGTTGGCGGGCTTCACACCGGGCAAGGCGCTGCTGGGATTGCGGGTGGCCCGGATGGACGGAGCGCCACTGGTGGGCCCCATCCGGGCGATCCCCCGGTCGGTGCTCGTCGCTCTGGTCGTCCCCGCGGCGATCACCGATCGGGACGGCCGTGGCCTGCACGACAAAGCGGTCGGAACCATCGTCCTGCGCACGCGCTAGGCGTACTGCCCTGGTTGTCGGGACTGGGCGCGCTAGGGCTTGGTGTCCGCCAGGTGCACGGCGGTGGCGGTGGGGACGAACCCGACTTGGCGGTAGACGCGGTCGGCGTCCTCGCTGCCGGGGGTCAGCCAGGCCAGGCGGACCTCGGCCAACTCGGCCGCCGTGCGGACGGCCGCTGCGGTGACCAGGGCTCCGAGGCCCTTGCGGCGATGGTTCTCCGCGGTGGCGACGCCCGCGATCTCGGTGACGCCGTGCGCCACCGCGGTCCAGTAGGCGACCGCCACTGGCTCGCCGTGGAGGGTGGCCAGGACGGAGCCGCCGTTCTCCGGGGCGGGTGGCGGGGTGGTGGGCGGGTCGCCCGGGGGCGCGCCGAACGCGGCGCGGGCCACCTCGGCGCAGGCGGCCAGGTCGGCGGTTGTCCGCACGACCTCGACCACCACGTTGTCGAGGGGCTGGGGGAGCAGCAGGTCGGCGGGGGCGAGGACGAGCAGTGGAATCCGCATCGTCACGGTCAGGCCCGCGGCGGCCAGCGTCTCGGCGGCGCCAGGGCAGGCCTGCTCGATCAACTCGAACCGCAGACCGCCAGGCGGGAAGGCGGCGCGCAGGATCGCCAGGCTCCGGGCCACCTCGTCGGCGTCCCTGATCGGCTCGCCCGGGTGCGTGGCCACCGCGTAGGAGCTGTGCCCGGGGCCGCCTGCCAGGAGCAGGCCGGTGAACGGGCCAGCGGGAATGACGTCATGGTCGCGGCTGAGCCCCGCCAACTGCGCGGCGGCGATACGGTCTGCTTCTGACACCGGAGGACGGTAACCGCGGCCTGGCCTGGCTCGCCCGCGAATTATTGGAGGGCGTCGAGGTCGATGGTGACCGGGAACGGGACGTCGGTGGTGAAGGCGCCGGTCACCTCGTCCCCGTTCTGGTACCCGAACTCCTCGGCCAAGTGGGCGGCGACCAACGACACCGGGTCTTCGGTGTCGAGCAGCCAGTAGTGCGGAATCCCGGCGTCGGCGTACTCGCCGTGCTTGCTCACCCGGTCGGTTCGCCGCGACCCCGGCGACACGATCTCGACCACGACCAGCACACCGGTGGCCCGGAGAATCCCCCCTTCGGCCTTGCGGCGCGCCACCTCGCTCTTCTCGACCACGACGAGGTCCGGCCGCCTGCTGAAACCGGGGCCATCCGCCGGGCCAAGACCGAGGTCCACGTCCACGTCGGCGATCAGGTCAAGGTGATCGGGCAGTTGGTCGAACAGTTGGTAACCCAGCACCATCATGGCCTTCTGGTGCTCCGGGGTGGGACTTGGCGACATCAACAGGCGGCCCTCTAGCAGCTCCGTGTACCCCGTCTCGGTCTCACCGAGCGCGGCGTACTCCTCAATGGTCAGCAGATGTGTGGGGGCACTCGACTCGTTCTGACGCAGGGGCATCGCGGTCACGGGCTTCTCCTCACCTTCTGCCGAACAGGCTGCCAGAGGGGTACGACAAATGGCCTAACGCCGCCGCATGGTTCGCTGCACGCTGCGCATCTTGGCTCCCTGGGGCATCGGGCCCTTGGGGAGGGCGGCGCCGCGGGAGGCGAGGGCGGCCAGGCGCTTCTCGACCACGTCGATCTGGGCGGGGCGGAGGTTGTTGGGCAGCTTCATCAGGTGCCGCTGCAGGTGGCGCAGTTCCACCTGGCCGTCGTCGTGGCCGACGACGATGTCGTAGATCGGGGTCTCGCCGATGACCCGGGCGGTGCGCTTCTTCTCCTGGGCCAGCAGGGTCTTCACCCGGTGCGGGGCGCCCTCGGCGACCAGGATGACGCCGGGGCGGCCGATGACCCGGTGCACCGCGTCGAGCTGGGTGGTGCCCGCGACGCTGGGGGTGACGCGCCAGCGGCCGCGCAGGTTCTCCAGCGCCCACGCCGCGGCGCCGGGCTGGCCGTCGGCCTTGGTGTAGACGTTCTTCTGCACCCGCCGCCCGAAGATGATCACGGCCGCGAGCAGGCCGAACGCGATGCCGACGGGCAGCACGAACCACTCGATGCCCAGCAGCAGGCCGATGCCGAACACCACGCCGGTGACCACCAGCAGGGCGCCGAGCATCCAGGGGATCAGTGCCTTGTCTTCCTTGCGCTGCATGTTGAACGCCTGGAAGATCTGCCCGCGCTTGGCCTTCGACGCTGCTTTGCGCGCCTTCTTGGCTTCCTTGGCGGCCGCTTTGTCCTGCTTGTCAGCCATAACCACCAGGATACGGGGCGGGGTCCCCCGGCAGGCGGGCGCGCTCTGTCAGGATGCACCCCATGGCTGGCGAACGCGGACCCACGGACCTGCTGGCCGGGCTCGACCCGGAGCAACTCGCCGCCGTCACCGCGCCCCGGGGGCCGGTCTGCGTGCTCGCGGGCGCGGGCACCGGCAAGACCCGCACGATCGTCCGCCGGATCGCGCACCTGATCCACGCCGGTCACGTTTCCGCTGGCCAGGTCCTCGCGGTCACGTTCACCGCGCGCGCGGCGGGGGAGATGCGGACCCGGTTGCGCGCGCTGGACGTGCACGGCGCGCAGGCCCGCACGTTCCACGCCGCCGCCCTGCGCCAGCTTCGCTATTTCTGGCCGAGGGTGGTCGGCGACCACCAGTGGGACCTGCTTGACGGCAAGCTGCGGCTGGTCGGGCAGGCCGCGCACCGCGCGGGGGTGGGCACCGAGCGGGAGACGCTGCGCGACCTGGCGAGTGAGATCGAGTGGGCCAAGGCGTCGCTGGTGGCCCCGGAGGACTATCCGGCCGCCGTCGCGCGCGCCCGGCGGGAGACGCCGGTAGCCGCCGAGCAGGTAGCCAAGGTCTATGCGGCCTACGAGACGGCTAAGAACGCCGCACGGCAACTCGACTTCGACGACCTCTTGTTGCATACCGCCGCGGCGTTGGAGGAGCACTCCGCGGTCGCGGAAGAGTTCCGGGACCGCTACCGCTGTTTCGTGGTGGACGAGTACCAGGACGTCACCCCGTTGCAGCAGCGCGTGCTCGACGCCTGGCTGGGCCGCCGCGACGACCTGACCGTGGTCGGCGACGCGAACCAGACCATCTATTCCTTCGCGGGCGCCTCCCCGCGGCCGCTGCTCGACTTCACCCGCCGCTTCCCGGAGGCCACCGTCGTCCGCCTTGAGCGCGACTACCGGTCGACGCCGCAGGTCGTGTCGCTGGCCAACCGGGTCATCTCCGCCGCGCGCGACCGCCCGGCAGGCTCGCGGCTGCGGCTCATCGGCCAGCGCCCGAACGGCCCGGAGCCCACCTACGCCGAGCACGACGACGAGCCGACCGAGGCCAAGGCGGTCGCCGCGCGGATCAAGGACCTGGTCGACGCGGGCACCGCGCTCAGCGAGATCGCGGTGCTCTACCGGGTCAACGCGCAGTCCGAGGTCTACGAGCAGGCGTTGGCCGAGGTGGACATCCCTTACCTGGTTCGCGGAGGCGAGCGCTTCTTCGCCCGCCAAGAGGTGCGCCAGGCCATGGCCGCGCTGCGGAAGGCGTGCGGCGACCCGCCCGAGGGGGAGCTGCCCGCTGTCGTGCGCGATCTGCTGGCGCCGTTCGGCCTGACCGCGGAACCGCCGTCGGGCGGCAAGGCCCGCGAGCGGTGGGAATCCCTGCTCGCCTTGGTGGAGTTGGCCGAGGAACTGGTGGCTACCGACGCACAGGCAGACCTACCCCGCTACGCCAACGAGTTGGAGATGCGTGCGCAGGCGCAGCACCCGCCCACCGTCGAGGGCGTCACCCTGGCCTCGCTGCACGCGGCGAAGGGCCTGGAGTGGGACGCGGTGTTCCTCGTCGGCCTGGTGGACGGCACGGTGCCGATCCAGCACGCCGATGGCGACGACGCCGCCATCGAGGAGGAGCGCCGCCTGCTCTACGTCGGCGTCACCCGCGCGCGCGAACACCTGGCGTTGTCCTGGGCGCTGTCGCGCACCGAGGGCGGTAAGCGCTACCGCAGGCGCAGCCGGTTCCTCTACGGCCTGATCCCGGAGAACCATCCGACCGCGCGGATAGCGGCGACGCGGCAGCGCGACACCCGGCCCGTCATGGGCCGCGCGATGACGCCGGTCCGGTACTGCCGGGTCTGCGGCGACAAGCTGATCGGCACGATGCCCACCAAGCTGGGCCGCTGCGAGGGCTGCCCGGCCGATCTGGACCAGAGCCTGCTCGACCGGCTGCGCGAGTGGCGGATGGAGCGGTCCAAGGCGCTCAAGGTGCCCGCGTACGTCATTTTCACCGACGCCACACTCCTGGCCATCGCCGAACAACGTCCGGCCGATCGGGCCGCGCTCGTGGCGATCCCCGGCATCGGGGCGGCCAAACTGGACAAATTCGGCTCCGAAGTCCTGTCGCTCATCGACGCGGCCACCCGTTCGAGTGGTGTGTGACTGGGGTCACCGGAAGTTCTGGAAAATCGGTTGCACGGCCTCGGCGGAGGCCAATAACCTGCAAGAGCGGGGCACGAAGTGCCCCGAAGATTTCGGCCCGAGGACAACTGGGGAGGTGGCCAACGTGGAGATCTTCATGATGAAGCAGACCCTTGGCCACGTGCTGTCCAACGGCTTCGCCGCGCCTCTCGGCGCTGTCGCATCCTACGGCGCCACGGGCATCGGTTCTGCCGCGTGCTCTGGCACCGCGTCCACTGGCACTGCTGTGTTCCGTGGCATCGGTCTGCGTCCGTTCGCGGGCGGCCGAGCGGTCGAGGTCATCCGTGTCCAGCGCGAACGGCGCGCCATTGTCGGCGCCACCGCGCGCACGGCCACCACCGTCGCCGCCAAGACCGGCGTCGTCGTGACCAGCCCGGCCATGGCTATTCCAGCCAAGCCGGTCGCGGTCAAGTCGATCGTGCCAGCCGCGTGGACGCACGTCCGCACCCTCGATGTCAGCACCCGCCTGTCCGCATTCTCGGACTGGAGGACTTGACGCGCCGTCAAGCACTCCTGGCCCCGAGGCCGCGGACTCCGACACCGGAATCCGCGGCCTTTTTGTTTGTCGAATTTGGTTCCACCGCAACGGTTTTCCCACTTTTTCAAGAGAGTCAGGAGCTTTACACCATGTCAACCGCCACTGTTCCGCTCACTGGCGGAGCACTCAACGACCTGATGGGCCCTCCGGGTTCCGGCGTGAGCGAGCTGCTGGACGCCGCTCCCGCCGCGGGCATGGACCTGCCCTGCCGGTCGAACGACAACCCGGACCTGTGGTTCGCCGACGCGCCCGCCGAACTGGAGCGCGCGAAGGGGCTGTGTGGGGACTGCCCGGTGCGCGCCGCGTGCCTGGCCTCGGCCCTCGCCCGGCACGAGCCCTGGGGGGTCTGGGGCGGCGAGATCTTCGAACGCGGTGTCGTCATCGCCCGCAAGCGGCCCCGCGGCCGCCCGCGCAAGGAGGACGTCGCCCGCGCGGCGGCCGAGCAGGCCGCCCAGAACCGGGACGAGGTCGCCGCATGAACGCGCTGGTGAAAGACCCGATGTACCGGTTCAAGCCACAGGGGAGTCAGCAAATGCTGATTTATGAAGATCTCGCGAGATCCCGAATGCGCGAGGCGGAGCAGGTGGCGCGGGCGCGTCGCCTGGTTCGCCTGCTGGGCGCGGCCAAGCGCTGGGACCGGCTCGCGAAGTGGGCGGCGCGCCGCGCCGACCGAGTGAACGCCATTCTGTAAAACCCAATCGCGAAAATCCGACACGAAGCCCGCTCCGGCTCACACTGGGGCGGGCTTCGTCCTTAGGGTTGGGAAACGCGATGGAAACTGATCTGTCACCGCTCGCGTGCGGCCCGGCGCTACGGTTGGCCTCCCCTGTTCACGACGCGCCTTGGGGCTGACGTGGTGATGCGAATATCCGACACAGGCGCCGCCGGTGGCAGGCGCAGGCGAAAACGCGGGGTCGAGGTGGGGCGCACCGGTGCGCGCTTCGGCCCTCCCGGACAATGGCGGATCGCGCCAGAGGAACCTGACGAGGCCGATCCGCTGCTCGAACCGCCCGATCCCGAATCCGAGGTCGGCCTGGTCGGCGCCCGATTCGGCGGGCGCAGGCGCAAACGCCGCGATGACGAGGCGACGGACCAGCCCGCTGAGCGACCCGATCAACCGAGAAACCGGCCCTACGACCCGCCGACCGTCCCCGACCTCGCGGGCAACTCCCCGGAGTGGTCCGACGAACTGGACGACTGGCTCGACCCGCCCGAGCCCCGCACCCAGGCGCGGGACCGCGAGTCCGAGCGTGATCTTGGCGAAAACCCCCCGCGCTGGTCCGGCGAACTCGCCGACTTGCCGGAGTCCCGTTCCCCCGAGTGGGAGCCGGAGCCGGCGCGCGGCCTCGGCGAAAGCTCTCGGCCGTGGTCCGAGGAGCACGCCGACTGGCTGACCAGGCCCGAGTCCCATGCGCTGGTCCGGCCCTACGCGTGGACCGGCGGACGCACCCGCGCCCGGCACGACCTCGCCCTGGAAGCCCTGGTCTCCACGGCGGTCCACGGCCCGCCGGTGTCCTGGGAGCACCGCCCCATCGCCGAGTTGTGCGCCCGGCCCCGGTCGGTCGCCGAGATCGCCGCGCTGCTGGGACTGCCGCTGGGCGTGGCGCGCGTGCTCATCGGCGACCTCGCCGACCGTGGCGTGCTTACCGTGCACCAGATAGCGAGCGCGGCGCCGAACCTGGAGTTCATGGAGCGGGTCTTAGCCGGGTTGCGCAACCTCTAAGAGGCTTTAAGAGGTCGGTGAAGGTCGTTCCCACCCGGGTGGGAACGACCTTCACTAACGTCTGGGCCATGGCGCACACCCACGATGGCATCGACTGGACCACCCGACTCGCCCCGATGCGGCGGACCGACGCGATCGAGGCCGAGGTCAACGGCTGGGTCGCCGACCGGCTGGTGGAGCCGCTGCCGCCCGGCGCGACCGTCGTCGACGTCGGGTCCGGCTCCGGTGGCATGGCCGCCGCGCTGGCCGCGGCTCTCGCCGCCCGCTCGGGCGGGCGGATCGTGCTGGTCGACGCGGTCGCGGAATTGCAGGCCGCCGCCGAGGAGCGGGTCGCCGAGGTCGCTGGCGACCGGGTCGAGGTCGTCACCGTCCTGGCCGACGCCGCCGACGACGGCCTCGCCGACCTGGTGCCCGCCGCCGACCTGGTGTGGGCCGCGCGCGTCGTGCACCACCTGCCCGACGAGCGGCGCGGGGTCGCGGGCCTGGTCCGCCTGCTGCGGCCGGGCGGGATGCTCGCGCTGGGCGAAGGCGGGCTCAGCACCCGGTGCCTGCCCTGGGACCTCGGCGTCGGCGAGCCTGGCTTGCAGGACCGGCTGATCGCCGCGCGCGGGGAGTGGTTCGCCGAGATGCGCGCGGGCATCGAGGGCGCGGTCCGCACACCGGTCGGCTGGAACCGGGTGCTGGCCGAGGCCGGGCTGGTCGACGTCACCTCGTTCAGCTACCTGGTCGACCTGCCCGCGCCCGCGTCCGAGCAGGTCCGGCTGTCGGTGGCGGACTGGCTCGGGTTGCTCACCCGGGTCTGCGGCGAGCGGCTGTCGGCCTCCGACCAGGCGGCCCTGGCCCGGTTGCTCGACCCGACCGGCCCAGATTGGGTGGCAGCACGCGACGATGTGTTCGTCCTCGGCGCGTCCACCGTGCACCTGGGCCGCGCGGCGTAGCGTCGGACGGCATGACTCCGGCCTGTTCACCGACCTGTTCGCTCTGCGGGCGCGACCGCGCGGACGACCCGCCGGTCGACGCGCTCGCCTGGGTGCTCGACGGCCCCCGCTGGCTGTGCCCGGCGTGCGCCCGACGGCACGTCCGCGACATCGAGGGCAAGCTGCCCCCGGAGTACTGGCTCGGTCAAGATCGGTCGTAGGCGTCGCGGGCGGCGGCGACCTCGGACATGTGCGACTCCGCCCAGCCCTTGATGGCGCCGATGACCGGGAGCAGCGTCGTCCCCAGCGGGGTGAGCCGGTAGTCGACCCGGACCGGGACACTCGGGGTGATCTCCCGGGTGATCAGGCCGTCGCGCTCCAGGTGGCGCAGGGTCTGGGTGAGCATCTTCTGGCTCACGCCCGCGATCTTGCGCGCCAGTTCGCTGTAGCGCATCGGGCCGTCGCCCAGCGCGCTGACGATCAGGCTTACCCACTTGTCGGAAAGCCGGTCGAGTAGCTGCCGGGCCGGGCAGGCGGCCAGGAAAGCGTCGTACGCCGACCGCGCTTCCGCGCGGATCTCGGCCGCGGTGCGGGTGGGCACACGATCCTCCACGTCAGTTGGGCACTCCAAAGTGCGTACTTCCTGTTGGAGAGTAGCACTCTTTAGGTTCGTGCTACTGGAGATCGAACTCAAGGGAGCGCGGACATGCGTGCGGTAGTGGTGCGAGACGGCGAACTGGAACTGACCGAGGTCGCGGCGCCCGAACCAGGGCCAGGGCAGGTGCGGCTGCGGGTCGAGGCCGCTGGGGTCAACCCCGTCGACCTGGCCACCCGGGCCGGAGTGCTGGTGCGGCTGGGGATCGCGGTCGCCCGGGACGTCACCGGCCTCGGGTGGGATGCCGCGGGGGTGATCGACGCTGTCGGCGCCGGGGTGACCGGGTTCGCGGTCGGGGACCGGGTGGTCGCCCTGGCGATTCCGACCTACGCGCCGTTGGGGGCGTACGCCGAGCAGTTGGTCGTCAACGCGTCGGCGGTGGCGGCGATTCCGGCCAGCGGCTCGGCCGCGGAGTGGGCGACGCTTCCGCTCAACGCGACTACGGCGTACCAGGCGTTGGATCAGTTGGGCTTGGTTCCTGGGGAGACGGTTCTGGTGACTGGGGCGGCGGGCGGCCTTGGTGGATATGTCGTGCAGCTGGCCGTTGCGCGCGGGCTGCGGGTGGTGGCTGTCGCTGGGGCGGATGACGAGGGGTTGGTGCGTGAGTTGGGGGCTGAGGTGTTTGTTTCGCGTGCGGGCACAGTGGTTGATCAGGTGCGGGCGGTGATTCCGGGTGGGGTTGACGGGGTGATCGACGCGGCGGTTCTTGGGATGGCCGCGTTGGATGCTGTGCGGGACCGGGGCGGGTATGTGGCGGTTGTCGCGGGGGCGGAGCCGGTGCCGGTGCGTGGGACTCGGGTGTCGACTGTGTATGTCGCGGCGGATTCGGGGGAGTTGGGGCATGTGGTGCGGCTTGCGTCGGCGGGGTGTTGAGTTTGCGGGTTGGGGGGACGTATTCGTTGGATGAAGTTGGTGCTGCGCATGAGCGGTTGGGGAAGGGGGGTGTGCGGGGGAGGCTTGTGTTGGTGCCGTGAGCTGGGCTCTCTGGGTTCCCTGGGTGGCGTGGGTTGTGTGGGGTTGCTCGATGGGGTGGAGTGGTTTCTTTGGGGCCCCTACGAAGGAAGATCCCGTCGTGGGAAAGACGGGTGGGGAGCCTTCGGCCCCACGACCACGGCGAGTTTAGGGATCTTCCTTCACCCCCAAAGAAACCACTCCACCCCATCGAGCACCTGGCAGGCTCGGGTGCGGCCTGGCAGGGAGGTGGTTAGGGGCGGGTGCGGCTTCGTTGGGGGCGGGTTTGCTGCTCGTTTTGCACCATCGAGCACCTGGCGGGCGCTGGTTCGGCCTGGCAGGGGAGCAGGTTCGCTGCTAGGTCACCCATCTGGCACCTGGCAGCGTTAGGTGCTGGTTGGCAGGGGGGCGCGGGTTCGCTGGTCGGTTTACCCCGTTGAGCACCTGGCAGGGTTGGCAGGTGCTCAAGGGTGTTCGCTGCTCCACCCATCTGGGGCCGGGTGGGTGGGCTTGGTTGGGGTGGGTGGCGGGCGAGGGGGCTGTTGGGGCTGGCTCGCCCAGTGCTCAGTGGGGCAACGAACTCGCCCCTCTTCCCAGGTGGCACCGACGCCACCAGGCGTTTGACGGCCCTGGCGCGAACCCCCTCCCCTGCCAGGCCCACCCCCAGCGCCAGAAGATGAGTCCGGCGTGCGGCTACCTGGTGGGGGCGGGCGGTGGTTGGGGGAAGGTGGTGCTCTCTGCTTTACCCCTGCTCAGTCTTCGTCGGCGAAGCCGGGTTGCCAGCGGGAGATGATGGCTCGGACTGGGACCTTGGCGTCCAGTTGGCAGAGGATGCCGGTGGCGCCTGCGGTGACGCGTTGGACTAGGAGGTATTGCGGGGGGAGGTTTAGGGAGCGGCCGGTTTTGAAGTCTTGGCCGCGTAGGTCGCCGACTCGGCCTGCTTGGCGGCGCATCCAGCGGCGGGTGAAGTGGAAGGTTTCCACCGCCGCTGGTTCGGCGAAGGGGGCCAGGTAGGCCAGGACGTCGTCGGCGTCCAGTTGCATGCCGGGGCGGATGAAACCCTCGTCGCGCATGAGGTTCATCAGTTGGGTGGAGTGGCCCTGGAGGGACAGGCGGGTCATTTGGCCCAGGGGGCGCGGCAAACCCTCGGGGAGGCGGGCGACCGCGCCGAAGTCGATGACGCAGAGGCGGCCGTCGGCGGTGATCATGAAGTTGCCTGGGTGCGGGTCGGAGTGCAGCAGACCCGAGCGGGCGGGTGAGGAGAAGTGGAACTCCGAGAGGAGCGTGCCCGCTGTGTCGCGTTCTTCTCGGGTGCCGTCTTTGATGATCGCGGCCAGGGGGCGGCCGTCGACCCATTCGGTGACGGTGACCTTGGGGGCGCTCGCCACGACCTTCGGGACCAGCACGCGGTCGTCACCGGCGAACGCCTTCGCGAAGACGCGCTGGTTCTCGGCCTCGGCGCGGTAGTCCAGTTCCTCGGTCATCCGGTCGGCGAGTTCCTGCAACAGCGGCTTGATCTCCATGCCCGGCGCGAAGGGCTGGAACAGCCTGCTGAACCGCTGAAGCTGCCGCAGGTCCGACAGCAGCGCCTCATCCGCCCCCGGGTACTGCACCTTGACCGCGACCTGCCTGCCGTCGTGCCACACCGCCTTGTGGACCTGCCCGATGCTCGCCGCGGCGGCGGGAACGTCGTCGAACTCGGCGAACCGCTTCGCCCAGCCCCGTCCAAGCTGCTGCCCGAGCACCCGGTGCGTTGCCTGCG
Organism: Actinokineospora sp. NPDC051303; assembly: GCF_055586285.1. Classification (NCBI taxonomy): domain Bacteria; kingdom Bacillati; phylum Actinomycetota; class Actinomycetes; order Pseudonocardiales; family Pseudonocardiaceae; genus Actinokineospora; species Actinokineospora sp. NPDC051303. The sequence goes on along the minus strand of NZ_JBVJIN010000019.1, from coordinate 106,248 downwards.
AACTCATCGGCGGAGCCGCGGCCTGCAGCTTGGTCAACGCCTCCCGGTAGGGCTCGGCCAACTCGTCGGGCACTGCGGCCTCGAACACCGAAAGCGCTTGCCCGAACTTCATCGCACCGCCCTTGAGCTGCCCCAACACCGCGAACAGCTGCTCGGCCGTGCGCGCGGACAACTCGGCGCTGACCTGGTCGGCGCTCTGCCCGGCGAGCCGCTTCCCCCAGCCGCCCACCGCCCGCCCCGCCACCCCAAGCGGAATGCTGGCGAGCCGTGCGGTGCGCGCGACAGTCTTGCGTGGCATCTCGGTCACGAGCCGATTCTCCCTTGCCCAGGCGGCGAACCGCACGAAAATACCCGGTGGTCACAGGCGGGCTGCTCACATTCGCCCCTGGAGCGGCTCGCGAACACGCACTGTCGACGGCGCGTTTCCGCCCGCGCGCGCGTTTGGCTGGCCCGCATCAGCTTGCCTGCTGTCCGCCATCACGGCCCGTGGCCGACCTCGGCCGCAGGCGTCCCCTCGCCCTTCGCGAGGGCGGGCCAGTGGTGTGGTCGCGGACTGGTGGACCGGCCGCCGGAGTGTGGATTGGGGGTGCGGCTGGACGGATTTTCGCTGGTGGCGGCGTTGCGGGGCGGTTGGGTCGGCTCGGGGTGGTTGTCATCGTCTGCGGGGGCGGCGGTAGGTGGGGTGGGTGGCGGCTCGACAAGGGCAGGCCGGGTGTGGAGCCCAGGGGCGGTGGTCGACGGTGGCGGCGAACGGGTCGATCTCGACGGCGGCGTTCCAGACGGCGGGCGGGTTGGGGTCGGGGGCGCTCAGCCAGCCGAGGGCGTCGATGACCTGGGCGGCGGCGACGCCAGCGGTGGCGTGGACGGTGGCCAGGTCGGCCAACTGGGCTCGGCCCGCCAACTGGGCGGCGACGGTGGGCCAGCACGGGTCGATGTCGGTTCGGTGGTGGTCGGCGCAGCGGAGACAGCTGGTGATGCCCGGAACGACCAGGGGGCCGACGATGCCGACACCGTCGCGGACTCGGGCGCAGAGGTGGGGGACGGCGTCGGCTGCCAGGGAGATCACCACGCCGGGATCGGGCACCAGGGCGTCGGTGAGGACGACCAGGTCCGGCTGCCTGCGGGTGAAGCGCTGGACGCGGACCGTGTCGTCGACGCGGTGGATGGCGTCGTGGGCCGCGGCTTGGCGGGGGCGGCCGATGTCCTCCTGGCGCAGGCCCGCGCCCACGTCTTCCGCGGTGACCGTGCCTTCCGCCGAGACGTGGAGACGGCCGATGCCCGCCGCGGCGAGCAGGCAGGCCAGGGCCACCGCGATGCGGCCGTTGCCGCGCAGGTGGACGGCCGCCTGGGAACGGTCGGCCAGTGTGGCGGTGGGGGCGCGTAGGGCGGCGGTCGTCTGATCGGCGGCCAAGCGTCGTGGGGCGGATGAACCAGGAGCGGCGGCGTCCTCCACCAAGCCTTGACTCGCCAGGCTCGCCAACAGGGCGCGCATGGTGGACCGGTGCGCTGACCCGAGCGCGGCCAGGAGCTCCGCCGTGGTGTGGCCGCCATCGAGGTCGGCGGCGGCCGCGACGACCGGATCCGGCAGGCCGCTGACGACCGCGGCCCGCCGCGGATGCAGGCCGACTTGGATCTCACCCGCCCGGCGGCGCAGCACGGCCACCCCCGGCCGGAGACGGGGGCGCTGGGGAAGTGTCTGTTCTCGCATGGGCACAGGCTGCCGGCTTGGGCCGAATGGCGTAGCGAGTTATCCACAGGCGAGAGTCACACCCCACCGGTCCTCCCGTTGTGTCGGTGCGGACCTTTACGGTTGGCACCGTGGCCGAACCCCGCGTCGAGGTGCGCAGGAGCAAGCGCAGAACCCGCACCGTCACCGCCTATCGCGAAGGTGACACCCTCATCGTCCTCATCCCGGCCCGGCTCTCCAAGAAAGAGGAAGCCCACTGGGTGCAGGAAATGCAGCGCAGGCTCCTGCGCAACGAGACCCGCAGGCGCTCACCTGCCCGAACCTCCGACGCGGCGCTGCTCACGCGCTGCGGGGAGCTGTCAGCGCTGTACTTCGACGGGAAGTGCGACCCACGCTCGGTCCGCTGGGTGCCGCCAATGCGGACTCGGTGGGCGTCGTGCACTCCAGTGGACCGGACGATCCGGGTGAGTGAACGGCTGCAGGAGGTGCCTGCCTGGGTGCTCGACTATGTGCTGGTGCACGAGTTGGCGCATCTGCTGGTGCCTGGGCATGGGGAGGACTTCTGGGAGTTGGCGCGGCGGTATCCGCGGACGGATCGTGCTGTGGGGTATTTGGAGGGGTTGTCCGCTGCTGCTGGGTGGGGGATTGCTGCTGCTGACTAGCTGGGCTCGGTGGTCCCGGGTTGCGGGGGTTGCTCGATGGGGTGGAGTGGTTTCTTTGGGGCCCCTACGAAGGAAGATCCCGTCGTGGGAAAGACGGGTGGGGAGCCTTCGGCCCCACGACCACGGCGAGTTTAGGGATCTTCCTTCTCCCCCAAAGAAACCACTCCACCCCATCGAGCACCTGGCAGGGTCAGGTGCGGCCTGGCAGGAGGGCAGGTTCGCTCCTTGCCCCTCTGGCACCTAGCAGAGCCGGGCCCGGCTAGCAGGACCGTGTGCTCGTTCGCTCACCCGGTGCCTGGCAGGGCCAGGCTCGGCTAGCCGGGGGTGTGCTGCTCCACCCCGTCTAGCACCCGGCAGGCCTGGGCGCGGGTGGGTGCGCGTGCCGTTCCATCACCCGCTGGGCGACCCGAAGTGCCAGGTCAAGTGGCCTGGGGCAAACCGAGGCACCGCCTTGGTTCCTCACGCTCGCCAAGTGCTGGATCGGGTGGAGTGGTTTCTTCGGGGGAGAAGGAAGATCGCTAAGCTGGCTGCGCGTGTGAGGCCGTAGGCTTCCCACCCGTCTTTCACACGGCGATCTTCCTTCGTAGGGGCCCCGAAGAAACCACTCCACCCGATCCAGCCCCACCAGCCAGAAAACCTCAGCCAGAAACCGGAAACGCTAGTCCTCGGGTTCGGCGTCCTTGGACTCTGGGGACTGTTCGGTCCGCTTGAGTTGGGCGATGGGGTCGTCGTCCAGGTCGGACTTTGTGCCCAGGCGTTCGGCGAACTCCAGGGGATCGTCTAGGTCGGTGGCGGTGGGCATGAGGTCTGGGTGGGCCCAGAGGGCGTCTCGGGCTTCTATGCCGTGTTGGTCGGTGAGCAGGCGCCAGAGGGAGGCTGCTGCGCGGAGGCGGCGGGGGCGTAGTTCCAGGCCGACCAGGGTGGCGAAGGTCTGTTCCGCAGGGCCGCCGGAGGCGCGGCGGCGGCGGAGGGTTTCGCGGAGGGCGTCTGCGCCGGGGAGGCGTTCGCTGACGGCTTCGCCTACGACTATGTCCACCCAGCCTTCTACCAGGGCCAAGAGGGTTTCGAGGCGGGTTAGGGCCGCTTTTTGCTCCGGGGTGGTCTCTGGTTCGAGCATGCCGGACTGCATGGCGCGTTCGATGGTTTCCGGGTTCGACGGGTCGACCTGGGAGGCCAGCTGTTCCAGGGCCGCCGTGTCCACCTTGATGCCGCTGGCGAACTCCTCGACGGTGGCGAGCAGGCGCTGGCGCAGCCACGGGACATGCGCGAAGAGGCGTTGGTGAGCCGCCTCGCGGGCGGCGAGGAAGACGATGACCTCGCTGGCGGGCCGCTCCAAGCCCTTGGTGAACTCCTCGATGTTCGCCGGGAGCAGCGCGGCGGTGGCGGTGGGGCCAAGGGGCAGGCCGATGTCAGTGGAGGTCAGGACCTCGGCGGCGAGCTGGGCCAGCGCGTTGCCCAGTTGCGAGCCGAACGCCATGCCGCCCATCTGGCCGACCATCGCCAGCAGCGGGCCCGCCTGCTGCTTGGCCTCCGCGGGCAGCGCGTCCACCCAGGCCCCGGACATGCGGCGGGCCACCGGGTCGCACAGGCGCTGCCAGGTGGGCAGGGTGTGCTCCACCCAGTCGCGGGGAGTCCATGCCTTGGCCACGGTGGCGCCCGCGGGCAAGGTGGTGACCGGGTCGAGCCACATCTCGGCGAGGTGCACGGCGTCGGTCACGGCCTTGCCGGAGTCCGACGGGGCGACGAAGCCCATCTGGCCGGACAGCTTCTGCACCGCGATCTGTTTGGCGAGGTCGTAGTTCACCGGGCCGGTCGACGTGCCAGCCTGGCTGAGCATCTGCCCGAGTTGGCTGAGCATCTGGCCGAGCTGGCCGAAGGCGTCGAACGGGTTTTCCCCGGCCCCGCCCTTCCCGGGCTCGCCCGAGTTCGGGTCCTTGTTCTTGTCCCGGTCGTCCGGGTCCGGCGCGCTGAAGCCGAACGTGAACTCGCTCATGTGTCCACGGTACGCGGCGGCGCCGTAGGTCTGCCGTCCGGTGATTCGCCGTTGGCGAACGCACGTACTCTGTGACGTCGTGAGCACCCCACCAGATGCCCCAGCTCAGCAGCCAGCGCCAGCGGTCGAACCGATGTCGAGATCGCTGTCCCGACGCGGGTGGACGCTGGTGGCCAGCCTGGTCTGCACGCTCACGCTGCTGCTGGTCGGCGTGCTCGTCCCCATCCCGTACGTCTCGCTCGGCCCCGGCCCGACCTTCGACACCCTGGGCGCGGTCGAGGGCGTGCCCGTGGTGAAGGTCGACGGCGAGCCGACTTACCCGACCACCGGTCAGCTCCGGATGACCACGGTGTCGGTGAACGACGACATCACTCTCTTCGGCGCTCTTGGCCGGTGGGTGAGCGGGCGGTACGCGCTCGCGCCCCGCGAAGAGTACTTCCGGCCAGGGGAGACCGAGGAAGAGATAGACCAGCAGAACACCAAGCTTTTCCAGGACTCGCAGAGCAACGCCGAGGTGGCCGCGCTGCGCTACCTCAAGTACCCGATGAAGGTGATCGCCCAGCAGATCACCGCGGGCGCCCCGGCGGACAAGGTCCTCGTCCCCGGCGACCAGCTCCTGACCGTCAATGGCAAGACCATCGTCACCGCGGCCGACGTGCGCGCCTCGCTCGCGGGCACGGCGCCAGGACAGAGCGTCTCGATCACCTACAAGCGCGACGGCCAGGAGAAGACAGCCACGCTTACCTTGGGCAAGGCAAGCGACCACGGCGCGGAGGACCGGCCGGAGGGGTTCATCGGGCTCGGCCCGGTCGAGCGCCCGGACGTGCCGTTCACCACCACGATCAGCCTGCAGAACGTCGGCGGCCCGTCCGCCGGGCTGATCTTCGCGCTGGCCATCGTCGACCGGCTCACCCCCGGCGACCTGGGCGACAACGCCACCATCGCGGGCACCGGCGAGATCGACATCGAGGGCCGGGTCGGGCGCATCGGCGGCATCCCGTTCAAGATGGTCGCCGCCCGGGAGGCGGGCGCGACGACGTTCCTGGTCCCCGCGGACAACTGCGCGGAGGCCAAGGACAACGCCCCCGCGGGCCTGCGCCTGGTGAAGGTGGAGAACCTGGGCGGCGCCGTGCGGGCGCTAGAGGACCTGAAAGCGGGCCGGGACGTGCCCGGCTGCTAGCGCGCCCCGTCAGTCCCGCAGTGTGTCGAGCAGGGCGGTGGTGAGGTTCGCCGCCAGGTCCCGGTGCTCGATGATCTCGTCCAGCTCGCCCTCGGCGCTGCGCAGCCTGAGCACGCAGGCGACCGTGCCGTCGCGCAGCGCCGCCGCGACCAGCCGGGCCTCCCGGGCCTGCGGGTGGGTCGCGGCGATCCGGCTCAACGCGTCGCTGTCGCCCTCGGGCAGGTCCGCCTCCGCCTCGGGCGGCAGGATCACGATCTCCTGCGCGAGCGCGCACCCGGCCACGACCGGCGGCCACATGATCCCGGCCAGCGCGACCCCGAGATCGGGCTCCTCCAGCGCCTCCTGCGCGACCGGGGTCAGGGTGGACTCGGCGTCCACCTGGCCCGCGAGGTCGGGCTGCTCGCGGAGCAGGTGCTCGGTGGGGACCAGGGCGAACAGCTGCGGCGGCTGGTCCCAGCCGCCCGTGGACACGAACTCCTCGACCTCGCGGGTCACCGAGGGCAGGTCATGGTGGGTGGGAGCGCTCATCGGGCCACCTCACCAGACCGGTGGCCGCGCGCGCCCACGCGCTGTGTCGACTGTCCGCTCGCAAGCTCGCTCATCGGCACATCGTCGCATCTCCCCAACCCCGTGAGTTCACCCGATGGGAAGGCCGGTCCAGGTCATCCGCACATTTCGGGCACCCTCACGGGAACCTGAACCCGTCCTAATAGAGTTGAACAACCAGGGCGGGTCCACGGCTCGCCCGGAGACTCTTTGCCAGCGACTCTGGAGCGTGCCCAGTGGCCACTCGGCCCCCGATCGGCCTGCCGAAGCTGTCCCGTCGCAGCCGGTTCCTGCTTGTCATCGCCACCGCGTTCATCCTGCTCCTGCTGGTCGGGTCGCGGTTGCTCAGCACCTATGTGAACTGGCTGTGGTTCGGCGAGGTCGGGTTCCGGTCGGTGTTCACCACCATCCTGTGGACGCGGATCGTCCTGTTCTTCGCGGTCGGCGCCTTCGTCGGCGGCCTGCTCGCGCTGAGCCTGTGGATCGCCTACCGCTCGCGTCCGGTGTTCGTGCCGGTCTCCGGAGCCGACGACCCGCTCGCCCGCTACCGCTCCACAGTGGTGCAGCGGGTGCGGCTGTTCGGCATCGGCATCCCGCTGGTGATGGGGCTGATCGCGGGCTCGGCGGCGCAGTCGGACTGGCAGCAGACGCAGTTGCTGCTCAACGGAACGGACTTCGGCGTCACCGACCCGCAGTTCAACATCGACATCGGCTTCTACGCGTTCACGCTCCCGTTCATCACCTGGCTGATCAACTGGCTGTTCGTCGGCGTCGCCATCGCCTTCTTCGGCGCGCTCATCACGCACTACCTGTTCGGCGGCATCCGGCTGGCTGGCAAGGGCGGGCAGCTCGCCGCGCCCGCGCGCATGCAGCTGTCGATCACCGCGGGCGTGTTCGTGCTGATCTACGCCGTCGACTACTTCTTCGAGCGCTACGAGCTGCTGTTCTCCCAGCGGGAGAGCTTCAGCGGCGTCAGCTTCAGCGGCGCGACCTTCACCGACCTCAACGCGGTGCTGCCCGCCAAGCTGATCCTGATGTTCATCGCGGGCTTCTGCGCGGTCGCGTTCTTCGCGGGCGCGTTCCTGCGCAACCTCCAGCTCCCCGCGATCGCGACCGCGCTGCTGATCCTGTCCGGCATCCTCGTCGGCGCGGCGTGGCCCGCGGTCATCCAGCAGTTCTCGGTGCGCCCCAACGAGAACGCCAAGGAAGCGCTGTCCATCCAGCGCAACATCGAGGCCACCCGGGCCGCGTTCGGCATCACCGACGAGCAGGTGACCACCGAGGGCTACGCGGGCACCACCGACGTCTCGCCCGCGAAGATCCGCTCCGAGCAGAGCAGCATCAACACCATCTCCAACGTGCGGCTGCTCGACCCGAACATCCTCGCGCCCACGTTCACCCAGCGCGAAGGCCGGGAGAACTTCTACGGCTTCCCGGACAAGCTCGACGTCGACCGCTACACCATCGACGGCAAGACCCAGGACTACGTCGTCGCCGCCCGGGAGATCAAGTCCGACGGCCTGACCGACGTCCAGGGCGGCTGGATCAACCGGCACATGGTCTTCACCCACGGCCACGGCTTCGTCGCCGCGCCCGCGAACACGATCAACTCCGCGCTGCAGGACGCCGAGGGCCAGAACAACGACCAGGGCGGCTACCCGGTCTTCAAGGTCAGCGACCTGAACACCAAGGGCCCGATCGAGGTCAAGGAACCGCGCATCTACTACGGCGAACTCGCCACCGACTACGCGATCGTCGGCGGCAAGGACGGCGACAAGCCGATGGAGTACGACACCTCCGACAAGACCTACGCCTACACCGGCAGTGGCGGCGTCCCCATCGACGGGCTGTTCAACAAGATCGTCTTCGCCGCGCACAACACCGAGCGCAACATCCTGTTCTCCTCGCAGATCGGCGAGGGCGCGAAGATCATGTACAACCGCAACCCGCGGGACCGGGTGAGCATGGTCGCCCCGTGGCTGACCGTGGACGGCGACCCGTACCCGGCCGTCGTGGACGGCCGCATCCAGTGGATCGTGGACGGCTACACCACCCTGGAGAACTACCCGTACGCCCAGCGCACCCCGCTCGGCGAGGCCACGACCGACTCCCTCGCGGGCGTCGTCCGCCAGGAGAACCGGACGATCAGCTACATCCGCAACTCGGTCAAGGCCACCGTCGACGCCTACGACGGCAGCGTGAACCTCTACGCGATCGATGAGAAGGACCCGGTCCTCAAGGCGTGGCAGGGCGTCTTCCCCGGCACGGTGAAGCCGAAGTCGGAAATCTCCAAGGACCTCGAATCGCACTTCCGGTACCCGGAGGACCTGTTCAAGGTCCAGCGCGAACTGCTGTCGAAGTACCACGTGTCCGACGCGGGCGAGTTCTTCTCCCAGAAGAGCTTCTGGAACGTCCCGTCCGACCCCACCGAAGACGGCGCGTCCAACCCCTCCGGCACCGGAGCCAAGCAGCCGCCGTACTACGTCCTCGCCCAGGCGCCCGGACAGGACAAGGCGACCTTCCAGATCACCAGCGCGCTGACCCTGCTCAACCGGGAGTTCCTGGCCTCGTGGGTCTCGGTGTCCTCCGACCCGGGCAGCTACGGGAAGATCAAGGTCCTGCGGCTGCCCACCGCCGGAACGTCCCAGGTGGAGGGTCCGGGGCAGGTGCAGAACCGGTTCCAGACCACAAAGGAGGTCGCGGAGAACCGGACCCTGTTGAACAACCCCAGCGTCTCACCCCGCTTCGGTAACCTGCTGACGCTGCCTGTCGCGGGCGGACTGCTCTACGTGGAGCCCATCTACATCCAACGCAAGGACGCCAAGGCATTCCCCCAGCTCGCGGGCGTCCTGGTGTCCTTCGGCAACAGGGTCGGCTTCGCGCCCACCATCGATGAGGCGCTGGACGAGGTGTTCGGTCCGGGAACCGGTGACTCCGCGACCAAACCCGGCGAGAACACCGCGCCCCCGCCCAGCAGCCCGACACCGCCCCCGCCGACCAGCACCCCGCCTCCGACCGGCGGCGGTGGCGGCAACGCCGAGATGGACCAAGCGGTGCAGGCCCTCAACGCCGCCATCGCCCACCTCCGCGACGCCCAGCGCAACGGCGACTTCGCCGAACAGGGCAAGGCCCTCGCCGAACTCGACGCCGCGGCCAAGCAGTACGACACGGCCAAGTCGAAGGCGGGCCAGACCTCGGCGCCACCGTCCTCACCGTCCGCCACACCGTCGCCAACCCCCGGAGCCACCGGCGGCGGGTGACCCCACTCACCTGACCACCCCCCGATTTGCACCTCGGCGACACACCCGCGTAGAGTCCTATTTACCGACGCGGGGTGGAGCAGCTCGGTAGCTCGCTGGGCTCATAACCCAGAGGTCGCAGGTTCAAATCCTGTCCCCGCTACAAGACTGGGAGACCCCTATCCACGGAAAGCGTGGATGGGGGTCTTTCCGCATTGTTGTGGGGGCGGAGCCCCCACGCCCCGCCCCGGGGGCTTGCCCCCGGACCCCCGTGGGGGGCGGGTGGGCGGGGGAGGTGGCGGTTGAGTGGTGGCACCTTCTGCTCTGCGGTGTGGGGACGTGGCGGTTGAGCGGTGGGGACCCTTTCTGCGGCGTGGGGACGTGGTGGTTGGGGTGAGGCGGTTGGATGGTGGGACTTTTCTGCGGCATGGGGGCGTGGCGGTTGGGTGGTGGGGACCTCTCTGCTCTGTGGCGTGAGGGTGGGGCGGTTGGTGGTGGGGACTTTTCTGCGGTGTGGGGGACGGGGTTTTGGTGGGGTGGGTGGATTGAGGGGGGTGGGTGGAAAAGGGGGTGCGGGGGTGTGTATGGTTCTCCTTGTAAGAAAGCGGCGCGGGGTGGAGCAGCTCGGTAGCTCGCTGGGCTCATAACCCAGAGGTCGCAGGTTCAAATCCTGTCCCCGCTACTACGTGGAAAGCCCGGTCCTTTGTGGACCGGGCTTTTCGCGTTTTGGGGGTTGGGTGTTGTGGGGGTTGGTCAGGTGGTCAGGTGGTGGGGTAGGGGGTTGTGGCGCGGGCCTGGCGGAGGGGGTGGGCCCACCAGGTGAGCTGGTCCAGCAGGAGGGTGGCGGCTGGGTTCACGGCGTGCGGGGCGGTGGGGGCGCCGGTGGGGGTGAAGTGGGTGTGGGCGTTGGCGAAGCTGACGGTTTCGCGGATGGTGACGGTGTGGAGTTCGGCGAAGACTTGGCGGAGCTGTTCCGCTGCGCGTAGGCCGCCGGAGATGCCGCCGTAGGTGATGAAGGCTACGGGTTTGGCTTGCCAGGCCGTGTAGACGGAGTCGATGGCGGTTTTGAGCGGGCCTGGGTAGCCGTGGTTGTACTCGGGAGTGATCACGACGTAGGCGTCGGATTCGGCGATCCTGGTGGGGAAGTCGGTGGGCTCTGCCAGGTCTATCAGGGTGACCAGTAGGTCTGGGCGTTGTTTGGCCTGGTCCAGGAACCAGGTGGCGATGGTGGGGCCGAAGCGGTTCTCGCGGGTGCTGCCGAGGATGACGGCCAGGTTGATGGGGGCTCCTGCGCTGGCGGGGGCGATGGGCTCGGTGGACGCGGTGGGCTCGGTGGCGGACGCGGTGGGGGTGGCGGACGTGGTGGGTTTGGCGGGGGTGGTGGGCATGGTGGGGGTTCTCCCTTGGGGTGGTTCTCCGTGGTGGTGTGGTCGACGGTAGGACCTCCAGTAAAGGCGAGGTCAATGTGAGCGGCGGGATTCCGCCGCACAGGGGGGTTCTGGGGGCTGTGAGGCGGGGCGCTGGGGTGACAGGGTTCTGACTCCGCTGCTGAAATGACCGTGCGGACGGCATGTGCTGAACAACCGTGCAGCTGCACGGTCGGGCGCTCGGTCGGTCGCGGGTGAAACTTGTCCACTTGGGACAATAACGGGCGCGCTCGTTGACAGCCGGGGATGGCGCGTTGGATGGCGGCGCGGCGGCCGAATGGGTGAGCGGCGGGGGCGGCGGGTCTTTGGGGGTGCTTTGGGTGTGCGCGCGGCGGGGGCCCGGGGTCGCCGAGGGTGGTTGACGGGGGGTGTCGAGAGGGGTGCCGGTAGCGGAATTCCGCCGCTGACCTGCGGAATTCGTAGTGATCTGGCGCACATTAAGGGGTGTTTTGGGGGAGTCGTACTGACTACGGTTCGCCCACACCCCTTTGGGCCGAACGGGTATTCCGGGCCGTTGAGATCCACTCCTTCGGGTGAGTGGGGGCGGCCGGTCCACGTGGGACCGTCCCAGTTTGGGCCAGATGGGGTGCCGCGCTTCGGCTGTTCGGTCGCGGACTGAACGCCCCTTCGACAGTGGTTTGCGATCAGCCACTGTGGACTCCGCGACTTGGCCACTGTGGACAGCTTGGCTCACTCGTGGCACCGTGGACAACGTGTCTGAATTGAATGCAACCGCCGCAGCACTCCTTGGTCTGCTGCACGAGGGTCCGCAGACCGGTGGCCAACTCGTGGCGGCCGCGCGTGAACGCTTCGGCTCCTTCTTCAGCGTGACGCGCAGCCAGGTCTACCGCGAGCTGCCCGCCCTGGCCGACAGTGGTCTGGTCCGGCTCGGCAAGCAGGGTCCACGCTCCAGCCAGCAGTACGTGATCACGGCCGCGGGCAAGAAGGCATTCAAGGCGTGGCTCGCGGGCGAGCCGGGCCCCGACCACCTTCGCAGCCCGCTGATCCTGCGCCTGGTGCACGCGAGCACGCTGACCGCCAAGCAGCGCGTCGGGCTGATCGACGCGGCCAAGCAGGTCTACAACAGCGAGCACGAGGCCGCGAAGTCCGCGGTCAAGGTCGCCGAGGACCCGTACGCCAAGGCGATCGCCGAGTTCGGTGTGGCCCGCGCGAAGGCGGTGCTCAAGCTGCTGGACTCCATCCCGAAGTCCTGACCGAGTCCTGACCGGCTCAGGCCCTGTCTCGAAGTACCGGCACGCGCCAGCCGCGCCGGATGCGGCCCCTGACGGCACGGCCGCGACGCCCAAGTACGACACCGGTACGAGCGGCGCCGCGGCCGCACCGCCAGGAACCACCCCGATCACGACTGACACGCACCGGTACTTCGAGACAGGGCCTACCGCTGCGGCGGCGGCGACCGCGCCCGCGTAATCTTGTCCGACGTGAACCCGGACGCCGCCGCTGACCTCAAGGAACTCTCCGCCACGCTCGCCAGCGTCGAGGCGGTGATGGACCTCGACGGCCTGCGCGCGGAGATCGCCGAGCTGGAGGAGCAGGCCGCCCGGCCGGACCTCTGGGACGACCCGGACGCGGCGCAGAAGGTCACCAGCAAGCTCTCCCACCGCCAGGGCGAGCTGCGCAAGGTCGAGGAGCTCCGCTCGCGCCTGGACGACGTCGCGGTGCTCTACGAGCTGGCCGAGGAGGACGGTGGGGACGCCGACGCGACCGCCGAGGCCGAGACCGAGCGCGAGAAGCTGCGCGCGGACATCTCCTCGCTGGAAGTGCGCACCCTGCTGTCCGGCGAGTACGACGGCCGCGACGCGCTGGTGACGATCCGGTCCGAGGCCGGTGGCGTCGACGCCGCCGACTTCGCCGAGATGCTGATGCGCATGTACCTGCGGTGGTCCGAACGCCACGGTTACCCCACCGAGGTCTACGACACCTCTTACGCCGAAGAGGCGGGCATCAAGTCGACCACGTTCAAGGTCGCCGCCCCCTACGCCTACGGCACCCTCTCGGTCGAACAGGGCACCCACCGTCTCGTGCGGATCTCGCCGTTCGACAACCAGGGCCGCAGGCAGACCTCGTTCGCCGCGGTCGAGGTCGCGCCGGTCGTGGAGCAGACCGACCACGTGGAGATCGATGAGAAGGAACTGCGGGTCGACGTGTACCGGTCGTCCGGTCCGGGCGGACAGGGCGTCAACACGACCGACTCCGCGGTCCGGCTGACCCACCTGCCCACCGGGATCGTCGTCTCCTGCCAGAACGAGCGCTCGCAGCTGCAGAACAAGGCCTCGGCGATGGCCGTGCTGCAGGCCAAGCTGCTCGAACGCCGTCGGCAGGAGCAGCAGGCCGAGATGGACGCGCTCAAGGACACCTCCAGCGGGTCCTGGGGCAACCAGATGCGCTCTTACGTCCTGCACCCGTATCAGATGGTGAAGGACCTCCGGACCGAGTTCGAGGTCGGCAATCCGTCCGCGGTCCTCGACGGGGACATCGACGGATTCCTCGAAGCCGGGATCCGCTGGCGCCGCTCGCGCTAGTAGTCGCGGCCGTACCCTGTGTGACCAGCGGAAACCGCTACGGTAGCCAAGGCAACGTCTCGATAACGACCGAAGGTAGACTCGCCCACCGTGATCCGGCTCGAACAGGTATCCAAGGTCTACAAGACCTCCACGCGGCCCGCACTGGAGAACGTTTCCGTCGAGGTCGACAAGGGTGAGTTCGTCTTCCTGATCGGCCCGTCCGGGTCCGGGAAGTCGACTTTCCTGCGCCTGTTGCTGCGCGAGGAGGTGCCGAGCAAGGGCCGGGTCTACGTGGCGAACTTCGACGTCGCGAGGATGGCGCGCCGCCGGGTCCCGCGCCTGCGCCAGTCCATCGGCTGCGTCTTCCAGGACTTCCGGCTGCTGGCGAACAAGACCGTCGCGGAGAACGTGGCGTTCGCCCTTGAGGTCATCGGCAAGCCCCGGCACACCATCCGCAAGGTGGTGCCCGAGGTGCTGGAGCTGGTCGGGCTGGAGGGCAAGGCCGAGCGGATGCCGCACGAGCTTTCCGGCGGCGAGCAGCAGCGCGTGGCCATCGCGCGCGCGTTCGTGAACCGGCCGCTGATGCTGCTCGCCGACGAGCCGACCGGAAACCTGGACCCGGACACCAGCCAGGACATCATGCTGCTGTTGGAGCGGATCAACCGCACGGGCACGACGGTCCTGATGGCCACCCACGACCATTCCATCGTGGACTCGATGCGGCGCCGGGTGGTCGAGCTCGACCTCGGCCGCGTCGTCCGCGACGACGCCCGCGGCGTCTACGGCGTCGGCCGCTAGCCTCCCCACTCCGGCCCCGACAGCAAGGAAGCCCACCTCCGATGCGTGCCAGCTTCGTGTTCAGCGAAGTCGTGACCGGCCTCCGCCGGAACATCACGATGACCATCGCGATGATCATCACGACCGCCATCTCGCTCGCCCTGCTCGGCGGTGGACTGCTGGTCGTGCGGATGATCGACAAGACGAAGACGCTCTACCAGGACAAGGTCGAGGTCAGCGTCTTCCTCACCAACGACGTCTCCTCCTCCGACGACGGCTGTGTCAACGACCCGTGCCGCGCCCTGTTCAGCGCGCTGCGCGGCGACCCGGCGGTGGAGGACGTCAGGTTCGAGAACCGCAAGGACGCCTACGAGCGGTTCAAGCGGATCTTCGAGGCGCAGCCGGAGCTGGTGAAGCTGGCCCGGCCCGAGGCGCTGCCCGCGTCGTTCCAGGTCAAGCTCAAGGACCCCGACCGGCCCGAGGTGATCACCCAGACCTACGGCGGCAGGCCCGGGGTGGACACCATCGCCGACCAGAACGAGTTCCTGGACCGGTTCTTCAACGCGCTCAACGGATTCCGCAACATCACCTTCGCGGTCGCGCTGTTCATGGCCATCGCCGCGCTGCTGCTGATCTCCAACACCGTGCAGCTGTCCGCGTTCACCCGCCGCACGGAAGTCGGGATCATGCGCCTGGTGGGCGCGACCCGGTGGTACACCCAGCTTCCATTCCTCCTGGAGGCCATGGTCACCGGCCTGATCGGCGCGCTGCTGGCGATCGGCCTGCTGGTGCTGGCCAAGCTGTCCTTCCTGGACGACGTCCTCGCCGACCCGATCTCCGCGGGCGTGGTGCGCTCGGTGGAGGGGCTGGACATCCTGCTGGTGTCGCCGTGGCTGCTGCTGGTCGCGCTCGGCGTCTCCGCCATCACCGGCTACGTCACCCTGCGCCTGTACGTGCGCACGTGACAATCCCGTCGCAGCGCCCGCCCGCGCGCACGTAGAGTTTCGGTCATGGCGAAGGAACGCGGGCAGAAGGTGATCGTGTCCAACCGCAAGGCGCGGCACGATTACTCGATCCTGGACACCTACGAGGCCGGGGTCGTCCTGGTGGGCACCGAGGTCAAAAGCCTGCGCGAAGGGCGGGCCTCGATCGTCGACGCGTTCGCGACCGTGGACGACGGCGAGGTGTGGCTGCGGAACCTGTTCATTCCGGAGTACACCCAGGGAACCTGGACCAACCACGAGCCTCGCCGCACCCGGAAGCTGCTGCTGCACAAGGGCGAGATCCTGCGCCTGATCGGCAAGATCAAGGAGAGCGGGCTGTCGCTGGTGCCGTTGTCGATGTACTTCTCCGACGGCAAGGTCAAGGTCGAGTTGGCGTTGGCTAAGGGCAAGAAGTCCTACGACAAGCGGCAGGATCTCGCCAAGCGCGACGCCAACCGGGAAATCGCCAAAGCGGTGGGCAGGCGGGCCAAGGGGCGGGTGTGATCGGGCCGGGTTCGGACGCCGCGGTCGCGGACTGGGTTCGCGCGCTGGGCGTTCCTGGGCTGGTCGATCTGCATCTGCATTTTCTGCCGGAGTCGGTGCAGCGGAAGGTGTGGGCCTACTTCGACGCCGCCGAAAGCAATTACGGGCTCGCGTGGCCGGTGCGGTATCGGCGGTCGGAATCCGAGCGGGTGGAGATTCTGCGGTCGTTGGGGGTGGTGGCGTTCGCGCCGCTGGTTTACCCGCACAAGGCAGGCATGGGGGAGTGGCTGACCGAGTGGGTGCTGGAGTTCGCCGCTCGGGTGCCGGAGGCCGTGCCGACCGCGACCGTTTTCCCGGAGCCGTCCGTGGGGCGGTATGTGGAGAAGGCGCTGCGCTCAGGCGCGCGGTGTGTGAAAGCGCATGTGCAGGTCGGGGAGTACGACCCTCGATCCGAGTTGTTGGAACCGGCGTGGGGGATGCTGGCCGAGGCCGGGGTGCCGGTGGTGGTGCACTGCGGGCATGGGCCGCTGCCGGGGGAGTTCACCGGGCTGGGGGTGTTCGAGGAGGTTCTGCGGCGGCATCCGCGGCTGACGGCGGTGTTGGCGCACGCGGGGATGCCGGAGATCTCTCTGGCGTTGGATCTGGCGGGTCGGTACCCGGGCGTGCACCTGGACACGACGATGGTGGGGGTGGAGTTCACTTCGCGGTCCGCGCCGTTGCCCGAGGACTGGATTCGGCGGGTGGCCGACATGCCCGACCGGATTGTGCTGGGGACGGATTTCCCGAGCATTCCGTATGAGTACGCCGAGCAGTTGCGGGTGATCGCGGAATGGGGGGAAGAGTTGGGGGAGGGGTTCTTGCGCGGGGTTCTGTATGAGAATCCCGCTCGATTGCTGGGGGTCTCGGGCGCGGCCGAGCCGAGTCGATTCAGCTGATGTACCAGGCGATGCGGACGGTGTCCGGTGCGATGGCTCGCAGTTCGGCGCACGTTTCGTGCGGGGTCAGCAGGCCGGTTGTCCGGCAGAACCGCTCGTCGTTGAGACCTGAGTTGGGGTAGGGAGTGAAGCCCTGCGCCGCGAGGTGGCTTCGCATGAGGTCGACCGCGTTGGCTCCGGTGGCGTCCAGTTCCCGCGCGCAGCCGCCGGAGCCGCAGATGTCACCGCGTTCGGTGATCACCAGGCCCGTCGGGCCGGGCAGCACTCCCTCGTCGCCCGGTGGGGCTTCCAGGCGGATCACCAGGACGTACCCGGCCAGGACGAGTCCGGCGAACACCATGCTCAGCAGACGGCCCGCGCCCGCCACGCGCCCGCGGTCCACCAGCGCGCCGATCGCGCACACGACGGCCGCGATGGCGGGATGCAGCCAGAGGACTTCGATGTCCGAGGGGACCCACCGGCCGGAGAAACCCAGGCCGCGCGGCACGACGAACCAGACCAGCAGCGCCAGCAGGATCAGGCCGACCGCCAGTCCGGGGCGTGCGGAGCGGGCCAGGCCCGCGCACCAGATGAGCATCGGAAGCAGGCCGAACAGGGTGAGCAGGGCCGCCTGCGACGGGTCCCAGGGCCAAGCCGCGACGGCCCTCGCCGCCGTGAGCAGCGCGATCTGCCACCAGTGATCCCTCAGCTTGTCCACCGGGTCAGTGTCTCGGAGAGATGTGCTCACCTCGGGTGGACGGGGTGCTCGCTGTGGGCGAACGCGGTGTGGAAACAAAACCTGGCTCAGAGAGGTTGAGCTGTCCAGACTCAACTTCTGGAGAGTGATCAGCATGTCCGAGGCTCTGACGTTGCCGGTGCTGCCGCTGGATGACACGGTCCTGCTGCCCGGCATGGTTGTCCCGATCCAGCTCACCGGCTCCGACAACGCCAACGAGGCCCGGGCCGCCATCGAGGCGGCGCGGGCGGGGGACGAGCCCGCCCGGGTGGTGCTGGCGCCGCGCCTGGACGGGAAGTACGCCCGGGTCGGCACGCTGGCCGTGGTGGAGCAGGTCGGCAGGCTGCCCGGCGGTGAGCTCGCCGCCGTCGTCCGGGGGACCGGGCGGGTGCGGATCGGGGCCGGGACCACGGGGCCGGGGGCCGCGCTGTGGGTGCGGGTCGAGACGGCCGACGAAGCCGTGGACGAGCGCACCCGTGAGCTGGCCCGGGAGTACAAGGGGCTGGTCACGACGATCTTGCAGCAGCGGGGCGCCTGGCAGGTCGTCGACACCGTGAACCAGCTTGACGACCCGAGCGCGCTGGCCGACATGGCGGGCTACGCGCCCTACCTGTCCGACGAGCAGAAGGTCTGGCTGCTAGAGACCACCGACGTCTCCGCGCGGCTGGAGAAGCTGCTGGAGTGGGGGCGCGAGCACCTCGCCGAACTCGACGTTGCCGAGACGATCCGCAAGGACGTCAAGGAGGGCATGGAGAAGCAGCAGCGGGAGTTCCTGCTGCGCCAACAGCTTGCCGCGATCCGCAAGGAACTCGCCGAACTGGACGGCAAGCCCGCGTCCGAGGAGCAGGACTACCGCGCCCGGGTGGAAAGCGCGGACCTGCCGGAGAAGGTGCGGGAAGCCGCTCTGTCCGAAGTGGACAAGCTGGAGCGGACCTCGGACCAGTCGCCCGAGGTGGGGTGGATTCGAACCTGGCTGGACACGGTGCTCGACCTGCCGTGGAACAAGCGGACCGAGGACGCCTACGACATCGCGGGGGCGCGGGCGGTGCTCGACGCCGACCACGCCGGGCTGGACGACGTGAAGGACCGGATCATCGAGTACCTGGCCGTGCGGAAACGGCGCGACGAGCGCGGGCTCGGGGTCGTCGGCGGGCGGCGCAGCGGGGCGGTGCTCGCCCTGTCGGGGCCGCCCGGGGTCGGCAAGACCTCGCTCGGCGAGTCGGTGGCGCGGGCGATGGGGCGCGAGTTCGTCCGGGTGGCGCTGGGCGGCGTGCGGGACGAGGCCGAGATCCGCGGCCACCGGCGCACCTACGTCGGCGCGCTGCCCGGTCGGATCGTGCGGGCCATCGCCGAGGCGGGCTCGATGAACCCGGTGGTGCTGCTGGACGAGATCGACAAGGTGGGCTCCGACTACCGAGGCGACCCGACGGCCGCGCTGCTGGAGGTGCTCGACCCGGCGCAGAACCACACGTTCCGCGACCACTACCTCGAAGTCGAGCTCGACCTGTCCGACGTGGTGTTCCTGGCCACGGCGAACGTGGTCGACGCGATCCCGGCTCCGCTGCTGGACCGGATGGAGCTGGTCCAGCTCGACGGCTACACCGAGGACGAGAAGGTCACCATCGCCGCCGGTCACCTGCTGCCCCGGCAGCTTGAGCGGGCGGGGCTGGCGCCGGAGGAGGTCGAGGTGTCCGAGGCCGCGCTGCGGCTGCTGGCCGGGGAGTACACCCGGGAGGCGGGCGTGCGGCAGTTGGAGCGGGCGATCGCGCGCGTCCTGCGCAAGGTCACCGCCCGGCTGGCGCTCGGCGAGGTCGACCTGCCGCTGCGCGTGGCCGCGGCCGACCTGCGCGGCTACCTTGGCCAGCCCAAGCACACGCCCGAATCGGCCGAGCGCACTGCGGTTCCTGGGGTGTCCACCGGGCTCGCGGTGACCGGGGCGGGCGGCGACGTGCTGTTCGTGGAGGCGTCGCTGGCGGAGAAGGAGACCGGCGCGTCCGGGGTCACGCTCACCGGACAACTGGGTGACGTGATGAAGGAATCCGCGCAGATCGCCCTGTCCTACCTGCGCTCGCACGGGCCGGAACTGGGCCTGCCGGTCGCCGAACTGGCCGAGCGCGGCGTGCACGTGCACGTCCCGGCGGGCGCGGTGCCCAAGGACGGGCCGAGCGCGGGCGTCACCATGACCACGGCGCTGGCGTCGCTGCTCTCCGGCAGGCCGGTCCGCTCCGACGTGGCGATGACCGGGGAGGTGTCGCTGACCGGCCGGGTCCTGCCCATCGGCGGGGTGAAGCAGAAGCTGCTCGCCGCGCACCGGGCGGGCATCACCACGGTGCTGCTGCCCCAGCGCAACGAGCCGGACCTCGACGACGTGCCGGAGTCCGTGCTGGCGGCGCTGACCGTGCACCTGGTCGCCGACGTGCGGGAGGCAGTGGCGCTCGCGCTGGAGCCCGCCGAGCAGGCGCGGCAGGTCGCGGCGTGACTCAGTGGGGGCCGTCCCGGGCGGGACGGCCCCTCAGCCGCGGTCGAGGAAGGTGAGCACCGCCCGGACCCGGCGGTGCTCCTCGCTGCTGGGCTCCAGGCCGAGCTTGGCGAAGATGTTGCCCACGTGCTTCTCCACCGCGCCGTCGGAGACGGTCAGCGACTTGGCGATGGCGGTGTTGGACAGGCCCTGCGCCATCAGGCTGAGCACTTCCCGCTCCCGAGGGGTGAGCAGGTCGATGGGGTTGCGCCGCCCGCGTGCCATGAGCTGCGCGATCACCTCCTGGTCGATGCACGTGCCGCCCGCGGCGACCCGGCGCACCGCGTCCACGAACTCCGCGACATCGGCGACCCGCTCCTTGAGCAGGTAGCCCACGCCGCCCGCGCCACCGGCCAGCAGCTCGACCGCGTAGCGCTCCTCGACGTACTGCGACAGCACCAGGACCGGCAGACCGGGCAGCTCGTCGCGGGCGCGCACGGCGGCCCGCAGGCCCTCGTCGGTGAACGTCGGCGGCATCCGCACGTCCACGATCGCCAGGTCGGGCCGGTGCTCGGCGACCGCGGTGAGCAGCCCGTCGCCGTCGTCGACCGCGGCGACCGTCTCGATGCCCTCGTCGGCGAGCAGGCGCAGCACACCCATCCGCAGCAGCACCGAGTCCTCGGCGATCACCACACGCACGGCAGGTCAGCCCGGATCACTGTCGGCCCGCCGATGGGGCTCACCACGGTCATCACACCGTCAATCGTGGCAGCGCGGTCGGCCAGCCCGGACAGCCCACCCCCCGGCCGCAGCGCGGCGCCGCCGTCGCCGTCGTCGGTGACCTCGACCACGACCTGGTCGCTGTCGGACCGCCACACCTTCACCTGCACAGCGGAGGCGTTCGCGTGCTTGGCGATGTTGCTCAGCGACTCGCCGACGATGAAGTACGCGGTGCTCTCCACCGCCGCGGGCGGACGCGGCTCGACCCGCACCGACACCTCGACCGGGACCGGGCACTTCGCCGCCAGCGCCGACAACGCCGCGTCGAGCCCCCGGTCGCCCAGCACGGCCGGGTAGATGCCGCGCGCCAGGTCGCGCAACTCGGCGACGGCGAGCTTGGCGTCGGCGTGCGCCTCATCGATCAACGCGCGCGCGGTGTCCGGGTCGGCGTCGAGCTTGCCCTTGGCCCGGCCCAACCCGATCGCCACCGCGACCAGGCGCTGCTGCGCGCCGTCGTGCAAGTCGCGCTCGATCCGGCGCCGCTCGGCCTCCGCGGCGTCCACGCCCCGGGCCCGGGAAGCCTGCAACCGCTCCGCCCTGGCGGTCAGGTCGGCGGTGCGGTCCGGGCCCAGCAGCGCCACCGCGAGCCGCGAGTGCAGCCAGGCGTAGCGCGGGGCCACCCAGATCGCCAGCGGCACCAGCGGAATGCTCGCCACGGCCAGCGTGAACCCGAACACCGACAGCGGGAAATCCAGCATCAGGTAGCCGAAGTCGCGCCACGTCCTGGGATCGGTGAGCAGCCCCCGCCACTGCCGCAGCACCCCCTCCTCGGAGACCAGCACCGGCCGCGCGGGCAGGTCCGCGCCCACCAGCGTCCGCGCCCAGAACCGGTGCGCGTTGCCGAACGCCCGGGTCGCCACCGCCGCGCCGACCAGGATGCCGACCCCCACCCAGATGACCACCGTGGACACGCCCACGCACACGAGCACCACGGTCGCCACGAACGTGACCAGGCTCAGCGGGAAACCGCCCAGCAGGTAGGCGATGGCCGCCGCCGGATGCGGGTAGCGCCGCTGTCGGCTCACCCCCGGATCATCCACCGTGGGCCCCCGTGGCCGTCTTGAACCCCGGCTCCCACACGCCGAACGACCGCACCGTCGCAGGCGAGGGCCCCAGCAGCGCCCGCGCGAACACCGCGTGCGCCGTCGCCAGACCCCGGGTCAGCACCACGGAGACGGCCAGCACCAGCAACCCGAGCGCGGCGAACGGCAGCGCCTCGAACACCGAGTCGACCACCAGGACCGGGCGCTCCCAGTCCCACAGCCGCCAGCTCCCAGTCGGCAGGAAGCGGTAGTAGACCGGCAGCGTCACCAGGCCAAGCGACACCGACCAGAACGTCACCATCAGGACGAACTCCGCCACCCCGATCGGGAACAGCAGCAGGAAATACCCCACGTCCCGCCACGTCGCGCCCTCCTTGACCCGCGCCTTCCACTGCCCCTTCGCGGGCAGCGGCGCGTACGGGCTGGCGATGTAGGCGCCCAGCATCGCGTGCACCCGCGCCCGCTCCACCCGCGCCGCGCCCCGGGCCAGCACGATCGCCACCGCCAGCACCGGCAACCCTACCCACACGACCGCCGTGCCCACACCGACGCTGAACAGGGTCACCAAGGCGACGAACCCCGCGATCCCCACCGGGAGATTCATCAGCAGATAACCCAGCGCCCCGAGTAGCGGCGGACTGGGCCGCCTGCCGTCGCTGTGGATCGTGGTCATGGTGTGTGTCCCCTCCTCGTGCCAGTGCGACCAGCATCGCGGGCAGGCGTGGGGGTGGACCATGGGGAGCGCCACCGAGCCGGGGGTAGGGCTGCCCCTACCTGGCAATCGGGATGAAACGGCAGGCGGGTAGCGTTAGACTCAGTGACTGAACGATCCACTACCACCACGGGGGTGAACGGTTTCGACTCTGGACGTCGAGTCAGGGGAAGCGTGCAGGTGCAGGCGAGATGACCACCTTAAGCGTCGCTCGCAAACCAATAAGCGCCAAGACTAACAGTCGCGCTGACTACGCCCTCGCTGCCTAAGCGAGCGCGTGTCTGTCGGCCCGGGGATGCCTCCGCCCCGGTCGCCGGCATCAGCTAGGAGGCTTACCGCCAGACCCGGTCACGGGGTCTACGCGGGAAACCCACAGTGACTGGGCCCGTCACACCGGCTAGTTCGCGTGACCGGTGGGGCCAAGCAGAGACACAGCGAACTGCGCACGGAGAAGTCCTGGTGAAGCGACAGAGGACCCGGGTTCGATTCCCGGCACCTCCACCATCGCGGTCCTACTTGAACCGTGGTCCGCGAGGACCACGCCGAGCGGGCCAGCGTCGATAGCAAGATCGAAAGCGGCTCCATCCTCATCGAGGATAGAGCCGCTTTCGTCGTGTGCGCTGGTCAGGGCCGGTTGCCCGGCCGGTGCTCTGGCCTCAACCAGGCCCTTGATACCGTCCTTGAGATCGTGTCCGGTGGTGTCCTCGGCGTCGATGTCGAGCTTGTTGAAGATGACCTTGGTCGTGGCGCACTTCACGGCGTCGCTGCCGCGCCGGAAGAAGCCTTGAGGGGCCGCGAGGAGCGTGAGGGCAGCCACGAAGAACTCGCGGCCCTCTTCCAAGCTTGTTGGCGGCGGCGAGCTGACCCTGAATCTCCGCGCGCCCCCGCCACCGCGCAGGGCAAACACGCGCTGGACACGGTCGTAGATTTCCTCAAAATGAGCGCCTGGTGCCTGCCGTGGGTACTTGTCGCCGTCGTACGTGACGAAGCCGCAGTAGTAGCGATCAGTCAGGATCTCATAGAACTGACTCAGGGAGAGCGGCTTGGCGGGCGTGCGTCGGGTCGGTCGAGTCCGCAGTCCAGCAGCAAGTGATCCGCGCCAAGGTTTCTTTGGCTGCGTACTGGCCGCTCGCGAACAGGTCGATACCCTTGGCGCGTTCCGGGTCGATTGCGACGGTGCGGATCTCGCCGCTCTCGGGCTTGGGTTCGCGGACGTTGAGGTAGCCCAAAGGGGCCGGACCGATCGTGTCACGTACTTGGCCTTCCGGCTCATCTCGTACTTGATATCCGCGCCGTTTGCTTCCGACTGGTATTGGTCAACAGCGTTGGATGATGGCTTCGACCATCGCGCTCTCCGGGCTCTCGCCCATGTCGAGGTCGGTGGAGACGACGCGGGTGCCGACCTCCTTGATGTCGCGCTTGGTGATCCCGGCGTCAACACCGTTCCGAAAGACTCGGTTGAAGGGATGCACGATCACGTAGTCTGGGGACCTTGGCGCGGTCGTGAACCGGCGCAGTGATCGCACAGCGCTCAATACAGCCGTAGGAGCATGTAGCAACACATGTCAGCCTTGATTTGCGCGTGACACCACTTCGCGTCGACAGCTGCTGGGTGAGCGCATCCCACAGCAGGTCCGCGAGAACGTGCAGCTTGCATTCCTTCAACACTGCGAGATCCCGTCAGACTTAGCCCAGCAGGCGCTCGAGCCACGCTATGTCCTTATATATGGCCGCCGGGCCAACTACCAAGCGAACCGGCGGCGCCAGCAGAAGCGGGCGGAGTTGGCGCGTGAAGACGAACGTCTGCTGTCGTTTGACCGACTCACTCCAGCCAAGAACAGCGTGCTGTACTCGTGTGTAAAGAAGAATCAAGGCGGTTACACGGGCGTTGGCAGTGCCGCCGAGCCTCAAGATCATGAATGCGGAAGATTGGCATCAATCTGTCACGGGCTGGGAAGCGGCACTTGATGCCTGCCCCGACATGGCAAGTAGTCGATTCGAATGCCTTAAGAATGAGTTTCGGCTCCTTATTGAGAACCCAAATTCCTGCGCCAAAACCGAGGGCGGTGCGAGAGTCCGCAAGCCACAGTGGCTTTGGCAATTTGGTCAGAACGGCACCATTAATCTTTCCTCGATGATCTGCCACCTTGCTCTCACGGCTGTTGACATCTGTGAACGCATATCCTGGGCGGCCGACTCCGCTTCCTTCCTGGCAGTGTCGTCGCCTAGCCGTATGCCGTAGTTGGCGACGCGAAGCTTCTCGGCCAACTCAGCGACGGCATCGGTCAGCTTATTGGCCGACGTCTGCAGCAGCAACGCGGCTTGCTTGACACTCCACGGCGTCGCGTCGATGAAGCCATTCGCCGTAAGGAACAGCCCGTTCAGCAACCCGGCGCGATAGCCAAGCGGCCAACGCTCAAGATCGGGCGACTCGGTGCAGGCTTCCACACCCTCCTCCATGACCAGGAAGGTGTCTCGCATGGCCCGACGCGCAACGTGGAAACCCACCTGGTATTGGTCAACTTCTTCATGCTCCGCTAGGCGGGCGGCGGCCAGGCGCTCCGCAAGATCGCCTCGGTAGAAGGTGGCGTCTTCCAGGTCGCGAATGAGCAGATCGGGGCGCCCCTTGATGAGGTGATGGAGCCGGCGAAGCGCCCAACGTACCCAGAGCAGAGCACCGTCGACGGCGACGAGGGCGAGTTCGTCCACAACATCGGGGGCCACAGCGCGGCCGTGGCCGGTCCCGTACTTGTTCCGAAGTTCTGGCAGTTGCGAAGCTACAGTCTTGGCACCTTGGGCGATGTTGCGAACTTGGGCATCGGCGGCCAAGCCCCGGCCAGGCTGGCGATCAAGCGCGACGTGCGCACTACCAAGAACGTCGGGGAACTTGGCTCCGCTGGCCACAGTGTTCCCGCGGGCCACGAGTACCACCTTGGCAACGGACTCGGCCAACTCCTTCGCGCAGCCGATCACCAATTGGAGGTCGCTGGTACCGATAGCCGTGTTGAGCCTGGTAAGCGCCTGCTCAATGGCGGCCCAGGCTGTTTCGTCCAAGCCGTCTGGACGTTCCAGCCTGAAGGGTGTTGTAGGCACCCCGCCGAAGTATCTGCCTGTCACGCGCCCTGTCACTGTCTGTTATCGCCCTTGCTGGTTGTTTCTGTCTCGAACCGTTCAGTACGAGACGCAGCGTTACCCTAAGCGCCTGCGCCACGTGCCGCAGCTCGATCACATCCAGACGTCGTTCACTGGACTCATGCTTGCTCGCAAACGCCTGCGGCGCTCTGGGCTGCTCGGCCACCTGAACGTGCGTCAAGCTGACTTCGTGCCGCAACTCGCGGAAGAGTACGCTTTCTCCACCGGGCAAGACCATCACCAGTATCGTTAATATCTCAAAATCGGATATTGTTCAACGTGTTCCGGTTCACTGATCTTCAATGGGGTGATCCCCATGCGCGTCGCCATCAGCGGTGGTATCTCACCAAGGAGAACCCCCGGACACCGACCCTGTCCAGGGATCCCCACTGTCTATTCAACGCCAGGAGAATTCTTGTTATACTTGATCTTGAATGGCTAACCTGCTTCACCAGCTCTACAAGACCAAACTCCGTCTCGCCGGGTTGGTGACTGCTGTCGCTGGAGCAGGTTTCAAGGCCGTCGAGAACGATCCCACCTGGGGGTGTTATCGCCGTCATCTTCGAGTACTACGCCCCTCAAGGAGTCGCGTGCGTTGGCCGCCGAGCAATTCGGCGCCGTCGTCCGCGAGGAAGCGCCAGCCATCCGCGACGCGGTGCTACACAACCTCGCCTTCAACGCCGACACCTTTGAAGGATGTCGCTTCGCCCGAGACGCTTGATCGGATCGCCACCAACGCCATCGGGCTCCGACTCGAGGACAAGGCGCTCGCCCGCGATGTCTACACCGATCTCCGTGACCAGGTGATCCACGCGCCAGAGGTTGGCATGACGTTGACGTGTCCGTCACGCTCTCACCCCTGGGAGAAAGGACCAGCAACCAGTCGCGGCTCGATGTTCGTGGCCACCATCCGCTGGGAGTACCGCGTCACCCCAGCAAACAGCACCCTGCGCTTCGCCTGCGTCTCTCACCTGGCCGAATACCGTGAAATGCTGCGTGACCCACGAGGCCGGGATGGTTCGAATAACGGCGGAGAAGCTCCACGGCCTCGGCCGACCCGGTTCGCGAAAGCGTGAACCGGGTCGGCCGTCGTTATATCTGGGGGGCGACCCCCAGACCCCCACGGTGCGTTGTCTCCCGAACCAGCCGGTCCTGGTGAGTGGTGTGGCAGATGTCGCTGTGCTCCGGTGGGTGGCCTGCCAGGTGCCACACTGTCCTGCTAGCTGTGTCCCAGGGAGTGGTCCGCTGTGGCTTGGCTGGTGGGTGGGTGTGGTGGTTAGCCGCGGATGGTTTCTGTGGTGGTGAGGGTGGGTTTGGGGGTGGTGGGGGGCCAGGTTAGGAGGGCGAGGCTGGAGGTTTTGAGGGTGGGGCGGGTGCCGGTGAGGGATTCCACGACGTCTTCTAGGTCGGGGTTGTGGCCGATCAGCAGGACGGTGTCGGCCGTGGCCGGGACGGCGGTGAGGACGGTGAGGATGGCGTTGGCGCCTTCGCCGTAGAGTTGTTCGTCGAAGGTTGTGGGGGGTGTGCGGGGCCAGTCGGCGGCTACCAGGTCCCAGGTTTGGCGGGTGCGGGTGGCGGGGGAGACCAGGGCCAAGTCGATGGGGGGCACGTTCTCGGCCAGCCAGCGGCCGACGGCGGGGGCGTCGCGCCTGCCGCGCTCGTTGAGGGGGCGGCGGTAGTCGGGGACGCCCTCCGGCCAGGCGGACTTCGCGTGCCGCAGAACCACCAACCGGCGCATGTGCCCCTCCTCGTCATGGACTCCCATCGAACCAGCTTCCGGTTCGCCCGTGTCGGGGACTCGCCAGTGTGCGCTGGTGGGGGTGTCGCGGGGTGGGGTTGATCACGTCACGGTCGACTTCTTCTTCGCGCGGATTCGGCGGACGACGAACCAGGTGACGGCCACGGCGGCCGCGCCGAGGATCCCGTACTCGAAGACCTGCGCGTAGTCCTCGATGAGGTGCCAACTCTGGCCCAGGGCGTAGCCCGCGAGCACGAACGCCGAGTTCCAGATCAAGCTGCCGGACCCGGTCAGCAGGACGAAGCGCCACAGCGGCATCCGGTGCACGCCAGCCGGAATGGAAATGAGACTGCGGAACACCGGCAGCATCCGGCCGAAGAACACCGCTTTGCCGCCGTGCCGATCGAACCAGCGCGACGTTCTGTCCACATCGGACGATCTGAGCAGCGGCATCCGGTCGGCCAGGGCGCGCAGCCGGTCCTCGCCCAGGCGCGCGCCGAGGAAGTACAGGGCCAGCGCGCCCACCAGGGACCCCAGGGTGGTGAACGCGATCGCCGCGCCCAGGCCGATGCCGCCGCGGCTCGCCGCGAAACCGGCCAGGGGCAGGAAAATCTCGCTCGGCAGCGGCGGGAACAGGTTCTCCGCCGCGATGAGCAGCCCCGCGCCGGGCGCGCCTAGGACGTCCATGACGTCGAGGGCCCAGCCGGTCAGGCCGCTGGTCGGCCCGCTCATCAGGCCACCTCACAAGATCGGTGGTCCCGCGCGCCTACGCACTGTGTTGATGATTCGCTCGCAAGCTCGCTCATCCGGCGGGCTCCTGGTGGGACGCGCACATGATCGCCGATATACCCGCCGGAGCGGGGCGGGGAAACCTGGTGTCCTCGCCCGTCGGAGCGGCCGACAGGAGAGGACACCAGGTCACGGCCGGGTCAGGTCACGCAGGGCGTGTCCTCCACGTTGGCCTTGGACTCCGCGATCACCACATCGGTGAGCAGGGTGTCGAGCACCACGGCCTGCTGGACGATCGTGCCGCCGCTGACCACCTGGCTGTTGAGCCGCAACTCGCCGATGACCAGCGGGATCGTCACCGGTCCGCTGCCCACGGCGATCGGCACGCCGTTGATCCGCAGACCCGCGACGCTGGACGCGCCGTGGAACACCGGCTGGAGCCCGTTCGGGCCCGCAACGCACGTCGCGGACGCCTCCGAGCTGACCACGCCCAACTCGATGGTCACCAGCAGCGCCGCGGTGATCCGGGTCTGGTCGACCCGGGCGTTCGCGTGCGACCCGTCGCCGGGAGCGGGCGGGGTGACCGGGGCGTTGTCCGGCTGCTGCTCGGTCTTGGCGTGCAATGCGTTCGTGCTCACCCGCAGGATGCCCGCGTTGAGCGTCGCCGTCGCCACGGTCTCCTCGTCGTCCACGCACGGCACGTCCGGCGGGTTGGCGCGCGCGACGACGATCCCCGCGACGTTGAGCGCGGTCGCCTGGCAGGAGAACGAGCCCAGCCGCTGGTACGACTTGATCCGCAGATCGGACAGCACCGGGCTGTCGCCTGCCGCGTTGGCTCGCAGCGTCGCCCTGACCTCGATGTAGCGGCCGATCTTGGCGAACTGCACGCCGTTGGCCACCTCGGTGAACGCCTCACTCGCCAGGCCCGCCTCGCTGTCGGAGGCGCGGGCCTCGACGGTGATCGACGTGCCCGCCGGCACCGACCCCTGCGGCTCGGTGTTCCAGGCGACCGTGCCCCAGGCGTGGCCAGCGGCTCCGCCGTCCTGCACGACCGACCAGGTGCCGACCGGCGCGGTGATCTCGCCGAGCACCGACCCGGTCATGTCGCTGTAGTTGTACGGGCCCGCGCCCGCGCCGAGGTCGACGGTCAGGTCCACCGCGCCGACCGGGAAGCCGCCCCCGCCGATCGGGCCCGCGTCCGGGTCGATCCGCATGGCGTTGTTGGTGTTGATGTTGGTGACCCACACCTTGCCGTTGCTGTCGACCGCGACACCGGTCGGGCCGGAGCCGCCGGGCAGGGTGACGTTGCCGACGTAGGTGCCGTCGGTGCGCAGGTGGCCGACCGTGGTGGCCGGGCCGATCAGCGAGTGCGCGACCCAGACGTTGCCGTCCCGGTCGACCGCGACGCCTTGCGCGTTGGCGTTGCCGTGCGGGTAGGCGTCGATCAGCGTGCCGTCCGGGGCGAGCTTGGCGACCCGGTTCCCGCTGACGTTGGTGTGCCAGATCTCGCCGGTGATCGGGTCAAGGCCCAGGCCGTAGTCGCCGTGCGTGCCGTCGAGACAGGCGTTGGCCCCGGTGCCCGGCTCGTAGCGCAGCAGCCCGAAGTTGCGCGCCGACCACAGGGTCCCGGCCTGGTCGATGAGGCCGCCGTAGCCGCCGCAGCCGAAGTTGACCTGGGTGCCCGGCACCGGGGCTCCGGTGCCGCCGTCGACCTTCTCGTGGTCGAGGTCCATGCCGCCGGTCCACAGGTTGTTCTCGCCGTCGACGGCGACCGTGCGGGTGTTGGAGCCGGTGACCCGGGTGTAGTTGATCAGGCACTCGTCCGCGGCCGTGGTGACGCCGCCGTCGTTGTCGACGCCGCCCGCGTTCGTCCACGGCCGGATGTCGCCGAGGCCGCGGCTGGTGGCGTAGCGGCCGTCCTGGTCGCGGTCCTGGCAGGTGTTGTAGGCGAACGGGCCGACGAGGTAGTCGCCCGCGGCGTCCGGGGCGCCGGACGCGTTGACCCGGGTGCCGCCGACGATCACGCCCACGCGGGTCACCGAGCCCTTGCCGCCCGCGCCCTCGTTGCGGTTGGACAGCCAGGTGTTGCCCAGTTTGTCGACGGTGGTGCGGGACGGGTTGCGGCCCCGGCCGTCCGGCGCGGACAGCCACTCGCCGACGATGGCTCCGGTGTCGACGTCGATGCGGACCATGGTGCCGCGCGCGGAGGCGGCGACGTTGACGAACGGGAAGAACGTGCTGGTCCGGTCGAGTTGGAGCTGGTCGCTGTTGGGGGCGTCGTGGTTGACGTCCTGCAGGACGCCTTGGTCGAAGTCCTCGTCGAGGGTGTAGAGGACGTCCACGCCGGGGACGGGCGCGGCTTCGGCGATTGGGGTGGTGATCAGGGGGAAAGTCAGCGCGGTTATCGCGACGACGGCTAATCGGGGGGTCGGTCTTCGCGTTCTGGTACGCATGGTGACCGGATTCCTTTCTGTATCACCGAAAGGTGGGCGGTGAAGGTGTGGGGCCCAGGTGGGGGGTCGCTGTGTGTGAAAAGCTTGTTACGGTCCGTTCGGGGGATTGATCGGTTGGGCGTTCTCCGGAGAGTCACGTTCTTTGGGGCGGACGCGGCTGCCCGATCGGGCGATTTCGCGGGGCTGGCTCGGGTGCGCGGGGTGATCGTCGCTGCTGGCGCGGCCGCGCTCAGGCGTCGTCGTCGGCGAGTTATCCACAGGCGGCGCGCACCCTCTTCCTCCGCCTGACCTGCGCCGATAGAATGGATCAGGGCTCGGCCCCCAGGGTGGGCGGGGCTTGTGGGGTGGGGGTTTTCGGGGAGTTTCGGGGTGGAGTCGGCGCGGGTGTGGGGCGCTGGTGGGTGGTTAGGCCGGGTGGGGGGTTCGGAGTTCGCGGTACTCGGCGAGGGCGGTGATCGCCGAGTTGGTGGCGGCGAGAAGCGGCAGTGCGATGGAGTCGGTTCGGATCGCGCGGTGGATCGCGCGGGCGGCGGCTGCGCGGCAGCGGCGATGGGGTAGGCCGGTGATCTTGCGAAGCCGGGCGAGCTTCAGCAGGCCGTGTGGCAGGTGGACGGTGGTGAAGGTTTGGGTGGCGCGGGACGGTGGGCGCGGTTGTGGTCGCCGGGCAGGTTTCGGGTAGTCACGGCTGTGGCGATTCCGACTGCGGGACTAGAGCCAGGATCGCGGCGCCGAGCGCCTGTGGTGCGCTGTCGGCGCCATTGACCGGCGTGGCGTAGGTGGAACGGCGGTTTCGTCACCGGTCCAGCGGGCGGGCGCGCTGGATGCTGTGCCGGGTCGGCGGCGCGGTCAGCGGGTCTTCTGGCCAGCGGTGCTTCGGGTAGCGGCCGCGGAGTTCGCCGCGGACCTGGGGGTAGCCGGTCGCCCAGAACGAGGCGAGGTCGGCGGTGACGGCCACCGGCCTGCCCGCGGGGGAGAGCAGGTGCAGCACCACCGGCACCCGCCCGTCGACCACCGCTGGGCTCGCTGTCCAACCGAAGACCTCTTGCACCTTCACCGGCAACGCGGGCACGTCCCCCGAGTAGTCCAGGCGCGCCTTCGAGCCGGACGGCACCTCGACGCGCTCGGGGACCAACTCGTCCAACCGCGCCGCGGCGGGCCAGGGGAGTAGGGCGCGCAGGGCCGAGGTCATGTCCAGGCGGCGCAGGTCGGCGCGGCCGCGCGCGTCGCCGATCCAGGACTCGGCCCGCGCCAGCAGCGTCTCGTCGTCCACGGCTGGCCAGGGGGCGCCCAGCACGCGGTGCAACAGCGCCAGCCGCTGCCGCAGCGACCGGGCCGCGTCGGAGAAGTGGACCAGCGCCAGCCCGCCGCGCCGCAAGCCGTCGAGCACCGCCGCCCGTACCGCCGCGCCCGGCGGCTGGGCCAGCGGCTTCTCCCGCAGCACGATCGCGCCCAGCCGCCGGACCCGCCGCGCCACGACGTCGCCGTCGACCCAGGCCACCTCGTCGGCGGTCGAGACCAGCGCGGGCGCGGCGGCCACCGCCAGGTCCTCGTCGGCGCGCGCGGCGAGCCGGACCCGGCCGTGCGCGGCGCCCGGCGGACGGTCGGCCACCGCGACGGCCAGCCACTGCGGGTCGCCCAGGCCGCTGCCGGGCGGCAGCTCGACGGCGGTGCCGCCCGCCATCAGGTAAACCGGCGCGTCACCGGAGCGGCGGCGGGCGAGCCGTTCGGGGTGGGCGAGCGCGGTGACCAGGGCCGCGTCGGCGGGCCGGTCGCGCGGGCCGTCGACCATCGCCGCCAGTCTGCGGACCTCGCGCCGCCAGCGCGCGGTCGAGGGGGAGCCGTTGCGCAGCGCGCGCAGGCTCGCGTCGAGGTCGGTGCTCGCCGCCAGGCCGTCGTCGTCGAGGACCGCGACGACCTCGGCGGCGTTGTCCGGGCCCACTTCCGCCGCGCCGTCCAGCAGGGCGCGCGCGAGCCGGGGGTGCAGGCCCAGACGAGCCATCGCTTTCCCGCGCTCGGTAACGCTGTCTCCGTCGAGCGCGCCCAGCGCCGTCAGCGTTGTCCGGCCCGCGGAAAGCGGACCGGCGGGCGGGGCGTCCCACCAGCGCAGCCCGCCGCCGTCCGGGGTGCCCCAGCAGGCCAGTTCCAGGGCGAGCCGGGTCAGGTCGGCGGTGCGGATCTCCGGCTCCGGGTAGCGGGGGAGCGTGCCGTGCTCGTGCTCCGGCCAGCACCGGTAGACCCGGCCGGGCGCCTCCCGGCCCGCGCGGCCCGCCCGTTGCTCGGCCACCGCGGCCGACACCCGCACTGTCGCCAGCCCGGACAGTCCGCGCCGGTGGTCCACTCTCGGCACCCGCGACTGGCCCGAGTCGACCACGACCCGCACGCCCGGGACGGTCAGGCTCGACTCGGCGACCGCCGTGGACAGCACCACCCGCCTGCGCGGCCCCGGCGCCAGCGCGGCGTCCTGCTCGGCCGCGGCTAGCCTGCCGTGCAGCGGGAGCACGTCCACGTCAAGACCGTGCAGCGCGCTGGCGACCCGGCGGATCTCGGCCGCGCCCGGCAGGAACACCAGCACGTCACCATCCACTTCCGACAGCGCCATGCGGACCGCGCGGGCCACGCAGCCCTCTATCCGCTCTCCGCGCAGCGGTGGCACATAACGGTGATCGACCGGGTAAGCCCGCGCCTCTACGCGAACCACGGGCGCACCGCCCAGCAGTTCGGCCAGCCTGCCCTCGGCGACCGTCGCGCTGGTCGCGAGCAGCCGAAGGTCCGGGCGCACCCCGTCGCGGGCGTCGAGGAGCAGGGCCAGCAGCAGGTCGGCGTCGAGGTGGCGCTCGTGGCACTCGTCCAGCAGCACGGTGTCCACTCCGGACAGCTCCGGGTCGTTCTGCAGGCGCCGCACCAACAGGCCCGAGGTGACCACCTCGACCCGGGTGTCCTTCGACGTCTTTCGGTCTCCGCGCACCGCGTAGCCGACCGTGCGCCCGACCGGCTCGCCCAGCAGCGCGGCCATCCGCGCCGCCGCCGCGCGCGCGGCCAGCCTGCGCGGCTCCGCGACCACGACCTTCCCCGACTCGGCCAGCGCCAGCGGCACCAGCGTCGTCTTGCCGGTGCCCGGCGGCGCGACCAGGACCGCGGCGCCGTGCTCGGCCACGGTCCGGGCGATCTCACCGAGGGCGGCGCGGACCGGGAGATCCGGAAGACGGTCGGGCAGTCGCATGGGACCAGCCTCTCAGCTTGCCCTCAGCGTGCGCGGGTAGCGTCGGAAAGCGTGACGAAGGGGGCCGTGCTGGACTGGGTCGGCACGCTGCTCAGGCTCGGATTGGCCGCGGTGTGGCTGGTCTCGGGCTGGATCAAGGTGCGCGACCCGAACCAGACGTTCATCGCCGTGCAGGCCTACGACCTGCTTCCCGGCGCGCTGGTAAGCGTGGTCGCCGCGGCCATGCCGTTCCTCGAACTCGCGCTCGGGCTGCTGCTGTTCGCCGGGCTCGGGACCCGGCTCACCGCGGTGCTGTCCGGCCTGGTGCTGCTCGCCTTCATCGGCGCGGTCGCCCAGTCGTGGGCGCGCGGGCTGAGCATCGACTGCGGCTGCTTCGGCGGCGGCGGCCAGGTCGCGGCGGGCGACACGCGGTATCCGCAGGAGTTGGCCAGGGACATCGGGTTCCTCGCCATGGCGGTGTGGCTGGCCGTGCGGCCGCGCACCCGTTTCTCGATCGACTCCCGGTTCGCCGGGACGAGTTAGGAAGGCCAGGGCAGACAGGTGGGTGGAGCGGAACGCAGCGCGCGCAAGCGGCGGCAGGGCCAGACCGGCGCCACACCCGCGGCCAGGAACGTGGTGGCCGCGGCGCGCGGCGCGAAGACCGACCGGAACAAGATCATCATCGGGGTCTTGGTGGTCCTGGTCATCGCGGGCGCCGTCATCGGCGGCGTGGTCTACACCAACAGCAAGAAGAACGCGACAGTCGGCCAGAGCATCCCCGTGCACCAGGTCAGCCTGGCCGTGCCGACCGTGCGCGAGGACGCGGCGGTCGTGGTCGGCAAGGACACCGCGAAGGTCACCGTCGACGTCTACGAAGACTTCCTGTGCCCCGTGTGCGCCTCCTTCGAGGACCGCTACGGCCAGCAGATCGACCAGCGGCTGGAAGCCGGGACGATCAAGGTCCGCTACCACCTGGTCAACATGCTCGCCAGCAGGTCCGACCCCGAGGGCTACTCCACCGACTCCGCCAACGCGGCGCTGCTGGCCGCCGACGAAGGCAAGTTCCTCCCCTTCCACAAGAGCCTCTTCGCCGAACAGCCCGAGGAAGGCGCGCGCGGCTGGACCAAGGACCAGCTCATCGACCTCGCCCGCGCCGTCGGCGTGACATCCCCGTCCTTCGCCGACGGAGTGAAGACGGGCAAGTACGACCAACTGATCACCGACGCGTACCGAAAAGCCAGCACCACGGACTACCTGTTGCAGGACCTCGGCGACGGCCGCAAGGGCTTCGGCACCCCCACCATCGCCGCGAACGGCAAAGCCCTCGACATCTCCGACCCCAAGTGGCTCGACAACCTGATCGCCGCGTCCCAGGGCTGACGGCCCTTTTGGGATGGCCTTGATCGGGGTCGAACCATGTCCGCGGCCGGGAACATGTCTCGCGGCGGGAGTCCGCGTGCCGGAGTGTTCGCTTGATTGGCCACCGGTTGCCGCGTGCGCCCCTCACACAGGTCCGGCTTTGGACGTCCCAGGCGCCGCCGTGTGCAGCCGCTGATCCAGCCAGCTGGTGAACTCGTGTGGTCCGTCGTCCACCTCGTCCGGGGACGAGTTGTGGGTGCTGACCTTGCCGAAGCGGAGAGCCGGGCAACGTGCTTGGCGTCATCGGGCAGGAGTCAGTCTGCCCAGACTGGGGTGGTGATAGTCGTGCTCCTGCGCTCCGGGGATCTGCTGTGGACGGTGCCATACGGCTGTCCACGGTGGGACACCACGCTTGCGTCGAATGCCCGACCACTGGCCGACTGGAAGTCCGAGATCGCGGGCAGGGCGCGCGATCTCGGACTTCGCCGCGGTTACTGGCTCGCGGCTGCCGACCACGGGAAGCGCAGCGCGGGGGCGTACTGGCTGCGCTGGTAGGCGGCGCAGAACCCGGCCTCGTCGCCCGCGAACCGCTGGTCCAGTGCGACCAGGGCGGGCCGTATGGCGTTCCACACCCGTTTGTGGCCCTCGTTGGTGCTGTCGTCCCGGACGGTGATCACCAGGTCGAGGCCGCGGTGGAGCGACACCCGCTGCCCGCCCGCGCCCGCGGCCCAGGCGAGACCGATGTCATAGCGCTCGTCGGTGTGCGGGGTGCCGCCGTAGTTGTGGGTGGTCGCGTTGAACGGGGCGTGCGGGTGGCGCGGCCAGGTGCTGTACGGGGAGCACGCGGTGTCGTTGGTGCCGGACGAGTAGCGCCATCCCTGGTGGGCGTTCATCTGGGTGAGGTAGCCGTAACCGGTGTTGGTGTCCTCGAACGCCGGGTGCGTCATCCGGTAAACGAACTTCTCCTCAAGCAGTTGGACGCCCTGCCAATTGCCCTTCTGCATCAACAACAGCCCGAGGCGGGACAAATCTTGGGTGGTGCTGTTGAGGCCGTACGCGATGTTGGCGCCATTCCAGTTCGACGCGCGCATGCCGAGCACGTCGAACAGGTAGCGCTGCGCGAATTGCTGAACGTTGGTGACGCCGGGGAACGCGGCGGGCTCGCGCTGAATCGCCCGGTTCATCACGGTGATCAGCTGGTTGATTTCCCGCAAGCCGAGCGCGTCGTAGCTCCAGCCGCCCTTCTGATCGGTCGCCAGACTGAACTTGGTCGACGTCATCGCGAGCACGTGCGCCAGCGTGGCCCGCGGGTTGATCGTCAGGGTCTCCCACGCCGACAGCCATTCCCGGACCGAGTCGGTGTCCTCCAGGCTGCTGCTGCGCTGCGCGATCATGCCGAACAGCGTCGCGGCGAACGTCTTGGTCACCGACGCGACGTGATAGGTCGATGTCGTGTCGGCGGGCCGATTGACCCAGCACAGCTTCCCGTGCCGGACAATGGTGAACGGGATGCTCGGCAGCGCGGCGTTGGCCTGGTCCAGCAGCGCCGGGTCCAACCCGCACCGCGCGGCGACCTGATCGCGTGGCACCTGCGCCCAAGCCTCAGCCCCCGGCTCATCCGCGGCGACGGCGGCGCTCACCGCACCAGGCACGGCCGCCGCGTCGCCGACCAGCGGCACGACCACCGCCGCGCTGAGCGCCACCACCACCGGACCAAGCCACCTGATGTGTCTCCGCACCGTCTGACTCCTCGCAGTGGGTCGAGATTCGATTAATGGACAAGCCTGCCCGAGTGCGATGTCACACACAATGGCATCGGCAACAACATCTCCCACGAATCGTTATGACCGAACACAAACCGGCCGATTGTCGGATTATGTGATATCGTCCGAGAGCGTATTCCACGGACTGCGCCACAGGCCCAAGCTGGAGTGCCGCAGAAAAGAAGAAAGCCGCCCCCGGCCGACTCATGCGGCTGGGACTGGCCGTCGCCGACAGCCTGGTAGTGGCCGAGCGCCACGAGCGCCCGCGACGCCGATGTCGGCCAACCGCCTGAAGCCCGCCGTCCGAAAGCGGGCGGCGCGTTCCACGGATCCCGCGTACGGACCCGCAGTCGGTTAGCAGTTCGTTCACATCCAGGCCGAGGGCCAACGACAGGTCGAAGGTGCCGTCCACGCCGTCCACAGCCGCGAAGTCGTCGTCCGCGTCGAGGCCGCGCGCCGTTTCGATCATCACCAAGCACAGGACGTGCGTTCGCTGTTCCGATACCGTGGTCGTCAACGCGTCGGTGGAGCGAACCGCGCCGCCGCCGCGGCCCCGCGTGCCCGTGGGCGGCCCCCGTCGTCGCTCGTGGCTGGTGTCGCCCTGGTCGCGCCACGCGCTGGCGGGAGGCCGACCGCCAACGCCTGACGCCACCGGGCGAACGATCCAGAGAGTCCAGCGACACTCGTCACACTCCGCTCTATTGGCCGCGAGCGGAAAGCACAAGTGGCCGTGAGCGGGGCGGGCTATCTGGCCGTACTCGGGGATCTTGAGTCGGCCGCTGACAACCAGACCACCAACGGTCAATCACAGCTGGTAGCTGTCTTCAAGTACCAGCCGATCGGCTGTTGATGTTGCCCATGTTTGCGGTGCCCCGGGATCGGCTCGTACAGGACGCACACCGGGCCGCGGTCTGCGAAGGGCTCGATCAGCCGGGTCAGACACCGCACCAGAGTGGACTTGCCCGACCCGGACAGGCCCATCACGACGCGGGGGTGGTCCGCCATGGTGAGACGGGTGAACTCACCGACGGTGAGTTGGTGGCCTTCATGCCCGATACGTATGTTCGGCTTTCGTGTTCCCGTGGGAGCTTCGCCGATCCACCTCGGACGGCGCTCGCGCCTTCGTCGCTAACTTGAGGTCAGGCACTCTCACGGTCGTCGACCTGGCCGCCGGAGAGATCCCGCGGGTCCTGGGGTTGACACTCCAGCGGGGAGTGAGTGTACAGTCACTCACATGACAAAACGACGTGCCACGCTTTCGACATCGGA
The DNA here is from genome assembly GCF_055586285.1 of Actinokineospora sp. NPDC051303. Classification (NCBI taxonomy): domain Bacteria; kingdom Bacillati; phylum Actinomycetota; class Actinomycetes; order Pseudonocardiales; family Pseudonocardiaceae; genus Actinokineospora; species Actinokineospora sp. NPDC051303. Next base: position 68,461 of record NZ_JBVJIN010000019.1, on the reverse strand, counting down.
CGTCCGGCGCGACGCCGTGATCGAGGCGGCCGTCGTGGAGTTCGCCAAGGGTGGGTATCACGGCACGGCGGTCAGTGAGATCGCCGCGCGAGCGGCGATCTCGCCCGCGTATGTGTTCAAGCTGTTCCCCGCCAAGGTCGCATTGTTCGTTGCCGCGCTCGATCACTGTTACGAACTGGTGGAGCGTGCGCTGGCGACGGGAGCTGCTCGAGTGGGAAGTGGCGATCCCGAGCGGATCCTGCACGAGATGGGCGGAGCGTACGCCGAGCTGATCTCGGACCGGAATCTGATCATGCTGCAGGTGCATGCCCAGTCCGCCGCCGACATGCCGGAAATCGCCGATGCGGTTCGTCGGGGGCTGGCCAAGGTGACCGCCTTCGCCAAGAGTCGGTCCGGTGCCGAAGGCGCGCAAGTTCAGCGGTTCATGGCCTACGGGCAGCTTTGTCATCTGATCGCGACGCTCGATCTCGATGGTGACGAAGGAGAATGGTCCGCCATCCTGAGTGAAGGCATCCGGCATCCGAAGGTGCACGGGAAAGTCTGATCGGCCTCAACGGTCGCGTCTCGGTGACGGGGCCGTCTTTTTTGGCAAGCGAGTGATTGACTAGTCACACACTAGCGAGGGGGTAAGCGGATGAAGGAAGACACTGTCACCGCCGTGGAAATCGTCCTGCCTGGGCGGGTCGATCCGGCGGGATTGGTGACCAGTAGCAGGGAGCTGGCGGCGCCAGCGCCCGGAGAGGCACTGGTCCGGGTCGAGGCCGCGGGTGTCTCGTTCGCTGAGCAGCAGATGCGGCGCGGGAAGTACTACGACCAGCCGCCTTTCCCGTTCGTGCCCGGCTACGACGTCGTCGGCACCGTGGCCGCCGTGGGCCCGGGTGTCGACGCGGCCCTGGTCGGTCGTCGGGTGGCGGCGTTGACGAAGACCGGCGGCTGGAGCAGTCATATCCTGCTCGACACCGCGGATCTCGTCGGTGTCCCGAGCGGACTCGGCGCGGATGAGGCGGCGACGTTCGTGGTCAACGGGATTACGGCGTGGCAGATGCTGCATCGGATTGCCGGGGTGCGGCGGGGACAGACGATTCTCGTTCACGGGGCCAGTGGTGGCGTGGGTTCGACGCTTGTCCAGCTCGCCCGGCTGGCCGGGATCCGCGTGATCGGCACCGCGTCGGCCCGCAACGCCGTGAAGGTGGAAGCTCTTGGCGCGACCGCTGTCGACTATCGGGGTGACGTGCCGCGACGGGTCCGCGAACTGGCGCCTGACGGAGTGGCCGCCGTGTTCGACCACGTAGGCGGGCCTGGAATCATCGAATCGTTCCGGCTGCTGGCCTCCGGTGGCACGTTGGTCGCCTACGGGAGTGCGTCCACTAAGGACGAAGAAGGCGCTTCCCGACTGCCGGTGCTGAAGCTGTTCGCGCGGCTGTTGTGGTGGAACCTCCTGCCCAACAAGCGAAACGCGCACTTCTACAACGTGTGGGCGGGCAAGCGGAACGTCACCAGGTTCCGTGCCCGGCTCGCCGAGGACCTTGATGCCGTCTTCGATCTGGCCGCCCGAGGGCTGCTGCGCGCCCAGATCGCGGCCCGTTTTCCGCTGACCGAAGCCGCGGACGCCCTGGCACTAGCCGAATCTGGCACCGTCGCTGGGAAGGTCGTGCTCGTTCCCGGTTCCGAGAACTGACCGAATCCCTACACCGTAAGGAAGAACGTCATGATCAAGCCCTATCTGTCCGCGCATTACGAACCCGTCGCCGATGAGGCGACCGCGCACAACCTTACCGTTCGCGGTGCCCTTCCGCCCGAGCTGAACGGCCGCTACTTCCGCAACGGGCACAATCCGAAACCGGGTGACGTGCCGACGCACTGGTTCAAGGGCGCAGGCATGATCCACGGCCTGAGGCTTCGCGATGGCCAGGCCGAGTGGTACCGGAATCGGTGGGTCAAGACGCCTGCCCTGGACGGTGCGTCGTATATCCGTGACGACGGCAGCGTCGACTTGACGGCCAGCGTCGCGGGCACTCACATCATCGAACACGCAGGCCGCATTCTCGCCTTGCAGGAGGCCAACCTGCCGTTCGAGATGACGCCCGATCTGGACACGGTCGGCCCGTACGACTTCGGCGGAAGGCTGGCCACGGCGATGACGGCACATCCGAAGGAGGACCCGGCTACCGGGGAGCTGCACTTCTTCGCGTACTCGCCGATTCCGCCGCACCTCGTCTACTACGTGGCGTCGGCGGAAGGCCACATCGTCCACCAGCGGGTAGTCGAGGGAGCAGGGCCGTCCCTGATGCACGACTTCGCCATCACCGAGCACTTCGTGGTGTGGCTGGACATGTCGGTCGTCTTCGATATGGCCGAGACCTCCGGGATCCCGTATCGCTGGAGCAACACTTACCGGCCGCGGATCGGCGTGCTGCCGCGGTCCGGCGGCGCCGGGGTGACCTGGTATGACGTCGAGCCTGGCGCACTGCTGCACGTTTCCAATGCCTATGAGGACGGGAACGGCCGCGTGGTCGTCGAAGGTCCGCGTTTCGACCGGTCGGCGTGGGAGACGTCGTGGAAGTGGTGGATCGGTGCGCCGGGACATCCTGTCAACCCCAACGGAGGTGCGACACAGCACCGCTACGTCCTCGATCTGGCGACCGGACGGGCGAACGAGTCCATGCTGGACAGCCTGATCACGGACTTCCCGACCATCAATGAGGACTTTGTCGGCCGCCGCAACCGTTACAGCTACGCCGTCGCCTTCCCGGGATCCGGGCTTGATGGCATCGGAATCGTCAAGTACGACAACGAAACCGGCGAGCGGATTCTCGCGCCGACCGGGACGGGAAGGATTCCGGGTGAGGCGGTTTTCGTGCCGTCCGAAGGCGCGACCGCCGAAGACGACGGCTATCTACTGACCATAGTGGGAGACGCCGCGACTAGGTCGTCGGAGTTGCTCGTCCTTGACGCCCGCGATTTTACCGCGTCTCCTGTCGCGGCAGTCGAACTGCCTCGGCGTGTGCCTGGCGGTATCCACGGATCGTGGATCGCCGACTGAGTTTTTTTCGCATCGCAAGTGAGTGACCAATCAGTCAACGGAGGACATCATGACCTACCCAGATCGAGTGGACGAGAACGCGCCCGTCGTCGTCCGGCTCAGCACGCGGATCGCGGCGCCGATCGAGCGAGTCTGGACATTGCACATCGATATCGGTGGCTGGCCGGACTGGCACACCGGGATCGACACCGCCGAGCTGGAAATGCCGCTCGCCGAAGGCGCCGTGTTCCGCTGGCGTACCTCGGGGCTGACGATCGTTTCGACCGTGTACCGAATCGATTCTCCGCAGAGGATCGTGTGGGGTGGCTCCGCGCACGGGATCATCGGAATCCATTGCTGGACCTTTGAGTCCGACGGCGAAGGCACAACCGTCCGTACCGAGGAATCCTGGGACGGTGACCCCGTCAGCGCCGATCCGGAAAACATGCGAGTGGCGCTTGAGGACTCGCTGCGCGATTGGCTCGAAATCCTGCGCACGACAGCGGAATCCGGCCGGTCGTGACGTGGCCCCCGCTCCCCGCGGCGCTGTCGCGGTACTGGCCACGGCGCAGTTCCTGGTGGTGCTGACCACCTCGATCGTGAACGTGGCACTGCCGGAGATCGACCTCGACCTGTCCGCCACTGGGCAGGCCTGGGTCGTCAACTCCTACGTCCTGGTGTTCGGTGCGCTGCTGCTCTTGGGCGGGCGGCTCGGCGATGTGCTCGGGCGGCGTCGGATCTTCGGCGCGGGCGCCGTGATCTTCACCGCAGGCCTGCTCGCGGCCGGTTGGGCGGGAAGCACGGCGGTGCTGATCGGTGCGCGCGTCGCGCAGGGAGCAGGGGCGGCGCTGCTCGCGCCGACAGCGCTGGGCATGGTTCTCGCCCTCGCTCCATCCGGCGCCGCACGGGCCAAGGCGTTGAGCGCCTGGGGTGCGGCATCCGGAGTCGGGGGAGCGGCGGGAGTGCTGTTCGGTGGCGTGCTGACTGATGGGCTCGGCTGGCGTTCGGTGTTTCTCGCCGGTGTCCCGGTGGCTCTCGCGATCCTGGTCGCGACCTGGAAGCTGGTCCCGGCGGACTTCCCGGCGGGCGGCCGGATCGATCCGTGGGGGGCAGTGACGGTCACCGCCGGGCTTGTTGCCTCCACCTATGGTCTGTCCACCGCGGGTGCTCTGGGGTGGGCCGCACTCGGCCTGGGAGTCGTCCTGCTCGCTGTGTTCGCGGTGCTGCAGGTCCGCGGGGCGGATCCACTCATCCGTATCGCGCTCATCCGCTCGGGCGACGTCGTCCTGGCCAACGTCCTGATGGCGCTGCTGGGTGCCGCGTGGCTGGGTTTGTTCTTCTTTCTACCGCTCTACCAGCAGAAGGTGCTCGGATACCCGCCGGTGATCGCGGGTCTGACACAGCTGCCGTTGGCGGTCGCGATCACGATCGCGTCGGCGCTGACACCTCGGATGCTCCTGGTCGCCAATGCCAAGGTCTTATTGACTGGTTCGCTGCTGTTGGCGGCGGTCGGTTTGCTCTGGCTGGCCCGGATGCCTGCCGACGGCATGTTTCTCACGGACATCGCGGCGCCGTCTTTGCCGGTCGGGGTCGGGCTGGGAGTCGCGTTCGTGGTGCTGACCGGGCTCTCGGCGAGTGGGGTGTCCACAGGAGACGCCGGGCTGGCAGGTGGGCTCGTCAACACCACCCGCCAGGCTGGGGGAGCGGTGGGGTTATCCGTGTTCGTCGCGATATCCGCTTCCGCGGGATCCGCCGACGTGGCCGCATCCGCCCAAGTGCTCGCCGATGGCTACCGTGCCGCGTTGGTAGCGGCGGCAGCGGTCCTGGCGCTCGCGACGCTGGTGGCGGGCACAGTGAAGTACCGGACACTTGCGAAACAGACCAGCCGTAGGCAGGAGAAGCAGCTTCGTTCCAACAGAATCGCACGACACTAGGAGCGGGGTTCAGGATGGTCCGCAGCTGAGCCGTGCGCCGGGCCCGGACGACGCCCTCCGAAAAACTCAACGAACTCCTGATCAACCACAGTGTCGCACCACCACTTGAGACCAAGCTCCCCTGGCACAAACAACTCAGTGCCCCCCACATACACAGTCGGCATGAGGGGCGCCACAATCCAGCAGCCCAACCGGCAGGAGACGATCAAGCTGGAGAAACTTCCTCCAGAACTCCTCCATGGGGGCATCATGACCCCAACAATCCGACGATCGAGCGTCAAATACAAAAACCCGTCTGATCAGCAGAAACTCCATGATCAGACGGGCTCAAACACCTTGTGGAGGTTAGGGGACCTTACTCGAACATAAAAGACCAGGTCAGAGCACTGGAAGAGCTCCGTGAGAAGCTCCCAGGCCTCGATACCCCCGAGCCACCGTCGATGAAGCGCGACCGCCCCGGCCGTGCTCGGCAACTCGGCTCCGAACAAGTCGAGCAGCTGATTACCGGTTACCAGTCCGGCGCGACGGTGTACGAACTCGGTGACCGGTTCGGCATCGAACGGCGAACGGTCAGCAACATCCTCCACCGGCACGGCGTGCCGATGCGCCGCCGCAGCCTCACACCTGACCAGGTCGATGACGCCATCCACCTCTACAACCTCGGCTGGTCCCTGGCCCGAGTCGGCGACCACCTCGGCGTCAACCACACCACCGTGCGCAACAAGCTCCGCGAACGCGGCATCGCTACCCGAGACACCCACGGGCGCCCGCGCGTCGAAGCAGGTGATCCTCGGTGACCCGGCCAGCAGCTCGGTCAGGTTCGGAGGGGGCCACCGTCGTTCAGGCCGTCACCGTGATCATGGGCGTCGTCGTTGGACTCACCTTCCTCTTCGGCTTCGGGTGCGCCACGAGGCGCTGTTGTTTACGGATGGAGGTGGAAGACCGTCCATCGCTTCGTCGTCGTAGCGGCGGGGTGAAGCTGGAGGCAGCCTGATCCAGGGGTCGCTGGGGAGGGTGGGAGCAGCCTCGACAAAGTCGCGTCGGCCGGGTACTGCCGGACGGGCCGGGCGCGGTGAGCGAGACGGGAAGGTGTACGCGAGGAACCGGTTTCGTTACGCCTCTTCACGAATAGCCAGCTCTAACCCGGTGGATTTGGGCTGGTGGGCGGTGCGCACCCATTCCGGCAACGGGGTGGGAAACTTCAGGTCGGGTCTCCGAAGTCTGGGCCTGGAGGCCACGGTGAAGGTCTACGGCGTAGCCGTGGCGATGCCGCAGGGGTATAGCCGGGCGCCTCACCCGTCGACCGGACAACAGTGAACGTGGGAACCACCCCGGTCGCGTTCCCCGTCGCGCTGCGCAACCAGCGCAGTGGGCGGGGATAGACGCGACGCCTGTCGAAGGGCCGGGATTGGGGCGGAGTCGCCGTAGTACTCCGAGCCGGGGAAAGCCCGTGCGCATGGGGAAGGGCGACAGTGCGTCAGATAGAGAGGGAATGCAATGTCCGAAGACGCGCCGGTGAATACCGGCGCCGTGGTCTGGCCGGATGCGGAATCCGCGGCGATCACGGTACGGAGGATGCAGACCAAACTACATCGCTGGGCGACCGAGCAACCGGGTCGCCGGTTTGGTGATCTGTTCAACCTCGTTCATGATCCGGCGTTCCTGGTGTGCGCGTGGGAACGCGTCACGACCAACCAGGGCGCGCGGACCCCGGGCATCGACAAGGTCAGCGCTGGCTTGGTCGAGACCTGGGTGGGGGCCGAGGCTTTCCTGAGCCAGATCCGGGACGCGCTGAAGTCGGGCGCGTTCCGTCCGGTCGCGGTACGGCGGGTGATGATCCCCAAGGGGAGCATGGGGAAGTTCCGGAAGCTCGGGATTCCCACCATCACCGACCGGGTGGTCCAGGCAAGCCTGAAGTTGGTGCTCGAACCCATCTTCGAGGCAGACTTCAAACCCTGCTCGTATGGGTTTCGCCCGAACCGGCGCGCGCAGGACGCGGTGGCCGAGATTCATTACTACGCCTCGAAGCCCCGGAACTATCACTGGGTGCTGGAGGCGGACATCGAGGCCTGTTTCGATGAGATATCGCATCGGGCGCTGATGGACCGTCTGCGGGCGAGAATCGCGGACAAGCGGATGTGCGCGCTGGTGAAGGCGTTCCTGAAAGCCGGTGTTCTGACCGAACTCGGAAACCGGGAAGAGACACTGACAGGAACACCGCAGGGCGGAATCTTGTCCCCGCTGCTGGCCAACATCGCCCTGTCCGCGCTGGACGATTATTTCGACCGGCAGTGGCGGGAGATGGGCAGTAGATACCAGCGGGCCAAACGCAAGGCCGCCGGTCAGGGCGTGTGCAGACTCATCCGCTATGCGGATGATTTCGTCCTGATGGTGTCGGGAGACCGGCACCATGCCGAGGCATTGCGGGAGGAGGTGGCACTCGTGCTGGCTCCGTTGGGGCTGCGGCTGTCACCGGACAAGACCCGTGTGGTCCACATCGACGAGGGCTTCGATTTCCTCGGGTTCACCCTGCGCCGCCAGTGGAACCGAGGGACTCGCAAGTATTGTGTCTACACCAGACCGTCCAAGAAGGCCATTCAATCGGTCAAGGACAAAGTAAAGGTCAGGACGTACAGATCAACCCGAAATCAGGACCTGGATGTGGTGTTGAGAAGTGTCAACCGGGTCTTGGTGGGGTGGGCGAACTACTTCCGGCACGCAGTGGCCAAGACGGTGTTCAGCGCGATCGACAACCATGCATGGGGTCGATTGATGCGCTGGACACGCGCCAAATATGGCGGCCAGCGCCGGATCGGAATGGTCGAACTCCGACGTCGCTTCTGCGACAAGGGATGGCGGTTCGCCTACAACGGGGTCGTGTTCACCGGCGCAGCCAGCGTCGCAGTGACTCGCTACCGCTACCGCGGCAGCGCCATCCCGACCCCATGGACTCTCAAACCGGCAGCTGCCGCTATCAGTAGCTGACCAGCGGCCAAGGCGCATGGAGCGCCCGGTGCGGTGAAAGCCGCACGCCGGGTGCGGGAGGGGGCCTGCGGGAAACGGCCGGTGGCAACACCGGCACCGCGCCCGCAGGCCTACCTCACCAACGTCCTCAGTCTCGCGCTCCAGCTCGGCGTGCCCGCTTGGGTCGCGCCGCTCGTGGCTCCTGCGGTTGATCTTTCGATCCTCGGGCTGCTGCTCGGCACGCGGCATCTGGCGCTTGCCGGTGCATCCCCCGAGGTGCTGCGGCCTGCTCGTCGGCTGCTGATCTTCGCGAGCGTGGTCACGCTCGCGCTGAACGTGGCAGAACCTCTGATCGCGGGCGAGTTTGGTAAGGCGGCGTTCGACGCGGTAGGGCCGCTCCTCCTGATCGGTTGGTCAGAGGTCGGCCCCGGCCTCTTGCAAGCAATCGGCGCCACGAGTCGTGTGCCGGCCGCACGCGAAGTCAATCGGCCTGAGCGAGCTGTCCATGCTGACTCGGATGAGGGGGCGCCGGAGACGAGGCCCGAGCTCGACGAGGACGTCCCGCAGCAAGGTGACGAGCGAGCAGTCGTTGGGCGCACGCCGGAGGCTCTCTTGGCTCAGGCCCGGCGAGAAGACGCGGCTCACCGTGCGGCTCATCAGAAGCCGATATCCGCTGACACGTTGCGCGTCCGACTCGGGGTGGGGGCCGCTCGGGCCCGTCAGCTCGTCAAGATCGTCCGGTCCGAGTTCGAGGAGCAGGTCGCCGCCCAGCGAGCCGCGGGTGACGTGGTGCACGAAATGGAGGAGGCAACCACCATGGCCGCATGAACCGACCGTGTAGTGACCTGGAGCAGCCGTTCCCTGCTGGTCTTTCGCCGCGGTTGTCGACGCGGGGCAGCTAGCGAGGAACCTGCCAGATCTGCTGGCTTGCCGGATCCCAGTACCAGCGTTCCACGGCGGCGGTCCACAGGTACGGCAGTTCAGGTACGTCGACAATCTGCGGATGACCAGGCTGTCCGGGCGCTGCCAGCATGCCGTAATGATCGACGAAGACGGTGCGCTGGACCAGCGCTGTGGGCTGCCATTGCGGGTCACCGACGAGGATCACGGGAACGGAGTCGGGTGGAAGAGGCAGTACAGGGTTGTCGGGTGGCACGGGGATGCGCCACTCGCGCTCGTGCAGCCAGTCCGATCGGTTGGCCCCGGCCTCGAACCGTACGGCCCAGCCGCGGAGCTCCTCCGGCAGCGTCGCCAGGTGCTCGGTACGGGCGTACCAGACGGGGCCACCGCCGAGGTCGTACACGGTCTGCCGTCGCAGCAGCAGGCCCCACGGCGGCCACTGACGATGCAACAGCAGCCAGCGCAGATGCTCCAGCGGGCTCTCCGACAGGCACACCATCGGCGAGTCGGAGCCGAACGGCGCGAAGCCTCGGATTTGGCCTTCCCACAGGATGTTATGCAGCCGCTGCCATGGCTGTAGGTCTCGGATCGTCTGGGGCACCGTCGGCGTCATGGCTGCGGAGCTCGGCCGCCCGCAGAAATGGATCAGGAACTCGAACTGCGCCGGGCCTGCGGCGCCGAGCAATCCCGGCGGTTGCACCGTCATCGGACCGCGCCAGCTGCCGCAGCTGGGCGTGACAGCTCGCTCAGCACTAGGTGAAGCGCCCGACCAACCACGATACCAAGGTCCTCAACGAACCGGGCGAGGTCTTCAGTGGTTGCTCCATGAAGGAGCGTCATCGATCGGCGGACGGGATGGTCGCCATGAACTTCCGCGTTCCGCAACCGGTACGCAGCCCTGACGAACCGCTCCACCGACTCACGTCCGACGTTCAGCAGCGGGTCGTCTGCCAGGAGCCGTCCGGCGTTCCTAGCCGCAGGCGCGCCCTTCTGCGACCCCTCGATCCCGTGTCGCTTCAGGAACAGAGCTTCGCAACAGATGACGAGGTCGATGAGCCGGTCCCCTGGCTGGGCCTTGGAGCCGGCGAACACGAATCGACGCAACGCGACCTGCAACGACCGGTCCTCTTGAACTACTGAGTTCCCGAGCATCTCGTACACCTCACGTACGGCCTCGACCTGCTCGCCGGTTGTACGACTGGACCGGGTAGCTCTGCTCCCGCGTCACGGCCCACTGGTGAAACCGGGAGACCTGCACGCTGTTGGGGCCGCCGCTGAACTCCGCCGGTACCGCTAGGACCTGGATGGCTCGGCTGACCTGGCGGTCAGTCATCGGGCGCAGGGCCACGCCGTCTGCCAAGGCGATGTCGGTCATGCTCGACGTGAAGCCGTTGAGCGGGATGAACTCGACGAAGCGGAGGGTATCGGCCCGCAGGCCAGCATCCAGTCGGTTGAACTGGAGCTCGAACAGCGCCTCGTCGAACTCGTACGAGCGGCTGGCAATGATCATGGGTTCGAGCAAGTGCTCCACCAAGAGCCAGTCGAGCGGTCGCTGATTCAGCGAGAACTCGGTGCCGACCATGGTGTCGAGACGAGTGCCCAGGACGGGATCCGCGTCGATCGCCTCGCGAACGGCGGTCATCTCGGCGAAGGTGTTCAGCCAGCCGACGACTGTGACCCGCTCGGGCATGTGCCAGGCGTTGGGTCGCAGTGCGACGAAGGACTCTTGGCCATACCGCCACCAGTTCCGCACGTCCGCCATCGCGCCAACCCGTGGGGCGCCGTCGCGCTCCGCCAGGTCGCGCAGTGCGGCACCGAGCAGCGCGGCAACAGCGTTTCGGATCTTGTCTCTCGTAGGTGGTTGCATCGGCCCGTACCTCGCCGTCGACGTCCTGCTCGCGGAGGACCGGTCAGGCGCGAGCCGCACAGAATACAGTCGGCGTCCGCTGAGGACACGCGAAAATCGTCCGGCGCGTCGGCTTGCCGGCAGGCCCCGGAACGCGGCGGGACGTCATTCGGCCTCGTCTGCAGAGGAGAGCGCTGGGATGAACTCCGCGTGTTTGCGCTGGAGGTAGGCGCGGCTGGTCCGGTCCGTGGAGACCAGTTCGAGCGCCGAGCGGAACGCCTGGACCCTGCGGTCAGCCTGATCAAGCAGTTGTCCCCAAGTCACGACCCAGATCCGGTAGCGGGGATTGTTGGTGGTCAGGCCAGGTCGTGCGGGGTCGCTGTACAGGTTGCGGACCGCCACGTCGACCTCGGTACCGATCAGCCAGAAGTCCCAGTCGTGCGGCGCGCCGACGACCTCTGGATGGGCCGTGATGGCGGACGCGTAGTTGTTGACCTGGCCGAACTCGGTCATTGTGAGTCGCATCGGGCGCTTGAGCTCGACGACCAGGTGCCGGGTGCGTTCGCTCTCGGGCAGGGCGCGGGAGAACACCATGTCCACCCGTCCCCGCTTGCCGGACGGCAGCATCACCGGGTTCGAGGCGAACTCCACGTCGCCGCGTTCGGTGATCAGCGTGCGCACGACGCGGGTCAACCCGGTCTCCGAGAGCGCCAAGCTCCACTCATCGCCGAAGACCCACGGCTCGTTCACCAGCATCGGGTGGAGCTGGTCGACCTCACGGAACACGGTCTTGGTCTCGTCGGCGTACAGCAGCCCGCGCAACCCGTGCAGGAAGTCCGAGCGGTCCGCGATCGTCTGAGAGGCCCGGACGATCGAGGCCAGTTTGGTGCGTTCCAGCAGGTCGAACAGGACTTCCTGTTCGTCGTCGCTCAGGTCGAGCACTGCGTTCAGGATGCGGTTAGTGCGCGTGGGCTCGGCGCGGGTGGCCTCCTGGAGCAGTTGCAGGGATAGCTTCTTCTGCTTGACGTCCCGACCGATGGCTGGGCTGGCGACCACCGCGACGATGTCGAAGATCTCTCGCTCCACCTCCTCGGCGGCGCTGCGCGGCTCCCCGTGGTACGGGTACACCCCTTCGGCCTTCCACTCAGCGAGGATGCTGCCCTTCTGCTCGTCCAGCCGGCGGTTCAAGTAGTCCGCGAGCGCGCGTTGCGCGACCGCGAGCAACTCGCCGTGTCGGATATCGGGTACGTGAAGATCCGCCGGGCCCATCAGGTCGGGATCTCGGAACCCTTCCCACTGCAGGTAGGCGGTCCAGTGGATCGGCGCCGGCGGCATCCGGCCGAGCTTGTGCTCGGTGACAACTCCACCGCGTTCGTCACATAGATACAGGGTCTTGGACCGCATGTCGGCCGACCACTCGACGACACGCAGTCGAGGGCTGTCCTTTCCGTGCAGGGTTGCCGAATCGAGGTCCAGGTCGAGATCGACGTCGTGCGTGATGTGGTTCTGCGGATTGAGGTGATGGCCGCGGTAATGCACCTTGACCTCGGGGAGCGCCAGCAGGGACGCCGCCAACCGCGCGGTCAAGGGCAGCTGGATCTCTCCGTCGACCAAGCTCGCGACCCGCGAAGTCTGCCGAGCTTCCATTCGGACGGTCGTACCGGCCGGGCCGCTGGTTGGCCACGGGCCGTCGAACGTGAATTCGTTCGGCGCGCTGCGGTTTCCATGGATCACCGACTCGCTGAAGGTGTCGCCATCGGCCGATACCGATCGCCACTCGACGCGCTCCGCGATGCCGTAGGCAAGGAAGCGGCCACGACCGAGCTGGCCATGCAGCGGTCGGTTGATGTTCGGGGAGAACCGACCAGTCCGTTTCCACGACTCGCCGTGGGTCAGAAAGAAGTCCGAAACCTGGTCGTGGGGCATCCCGTGCCCGTCGTCCCGGACAACGATCTCCTCGGGCCCGTCGAGGCCCCCGATGGCGACCGTCGTCTCGACGTTCATTGCCTCCGCGTCGAGGGCGTTCCAGATCAGCTCGGCAAGGATGTCGACCGGGCTCGCGCGCTCCACATAGCCGAGGATGGTGTCCCGGCCTGCGCGTACCTGCTTGGTCTCCACCGCCACAGCTTACGGATCAGCGAGTGCTCCGTCAGGCTTCTGACGTGCCCGTCTCCTCGGTCTAATGTGTGCGCCCGGCGTGGCCACCGTGCATCGGACGAGGGCGGCCCGCGGTCGCCGTTACACGACTCCACCCGAACGTGTACTTGCACCTCACAGCCTCATCGCGGGCAACTAGCCTGCGGTATGCGTGTTCGGCAGTTGCGTATCTCGTCCTTTCGAGGTTGGCGAGCACTGGAGTTGCGAGCAGGACAACACGCCTTGGTCGTCGGCGAGCCCCGAGCGGGCAGGAGCGACCTCATCGAGGCAATCCGCCGGGTGCTTGACCCCGACTCGACACGGACTCCACCCAACGAGTTCGACGTGTACCTCGCCGCGTCCGCCGACAGCGATCCTGGCAACGAGGTCGAGGCGGACGCTGCCGACGGCGAGGAAGAGTCTGCCGACGGCGACACCGAGGTCGAGATCCGCTCCGCCGAGATCGAGGTCGTGCTCTCCGACCTCGGTGAGGTACTCGAACAGCACTTCTTCCGTCGGCTCGAACTGTGGGATGCCGAAGACGACGTGCTTGTCGAAGCATCCGCTGCCGAGGACCTGGATGGGGAGCGCCACGAGCTCGTGTTGCGGTTGTGCTACCGGCTGCGCTGGAATCCTGAAGAGGGGGTGGGCGAGCACTGGGTGAACTATCCGAAAACGTCGGATCCCGAGGATGAGAGCTACGACCGGGTCCGTCGTCCGGACCGGAACATGCTGCCGTTCACTGTCCTGATGCCCGGCCAGCCCCTGACCCTGCGGCCCGGCAGCGCCTTCCGCGAGTTACTGAACTCGGGCGGGGACGACCTGACCACCGCTCTCCAGGCGCTCTCCTCGGCGGTCGACAGTGCCACCGACGGGCTCAGCGCGACCGACGTAGTCAGCGGCGTGTTGGACGACGTCTTCGAGCCCGTCCGGGGAACACTCGATATCGACGCTGACACCGCGATCGCGGACATCGTCAACTTCCGCGCCGAAGGCGGCTCGGTAGCTGGGCTGCTCCGAGCACTCCAGCCAGCGCTGCGGCTCGGATCCCCGGAAGCGCTGCCTCTGCGCCGGCACGGGTCCACGACCGCCGCAGTGCTGGCGGCTGCGGAAGCCCTCGTGGTCGCCTCCCAAGCCGGCGCGGTCGTCGTGTGCGATGACTTCGGCGACCAACTCGACGCCGGTGCCGCCGAACATCTGGCATGCGAGCTGCGAACCGCGTGCGATCAACTGTGGATGTCGACTCGGCGTCCGGAAGCCGCACGCGCGTTTCGCCCCGAAGAGATGGTGCGACTCTCCGTGCGAACAGGCGAACGCACTGCTCACCAGATGGTGCCGCCGTCCGACAAGCGAGAACTCAGCGTGGTGCGGCAACTCCACCTGCAGTTGCTCCCCGCCATGAGCAGCCGGGCGATCGTCGTGTTCGAAGGCCGTCACGACGTCGCAGCCTTGACCGCCATCAGCCAACGGCGCGCCGGCAAGATGTCGCCTGCAGCGTACGGAGTCCGGTTCGTCGAAAGCGAAGGCCACACCGAGGTCGTCAAGATCTGCAGGCTGGCTCGCCAACTCGGCTTCCGGGTGATCGCCGGCCTCGATTTCGACAAGCCCGGCCAAGGCGCGGACACCTCGTTCGCCGAAGCGCAGCAGGTCGCCGATGACGTCATTCGCCTGCCCGAACGGTTCGCCATCGAGATGGCGCTCGTGCACGGAGTCCCACGGCAGAGCCTGCTCGACGCCTTCACGGACCTGGACGAGCAGTGGCAGCTCGGCTTGGCTGACATGGAACAGCTCAACGACCGAGACTTGGAGAAGCGCCTCGCGAAGGCGCTGCACAAGTCCGGAGTGCACGCTCAGTACGTGTATTTGCTCGCCGGGTCGGTGCCACCCACGGTCGCAATCCGATTCCTCGGCCAGGCGGTGGAACTTGCGAGAGGGACGGCCGCCGGGCCGGTGACGTTGACCGTATGACCACGACGCACCGATTCAGCCCGATTGGCAAGCAACGCGATGTTCGCGACAGCGAGGCACCGACGCTTCTCGTCCTCGGAGGTGCCGGTACTGGCAAGACCGTCACTGCAGCGGCGGCAGCCCGCGCACACCTGCTGCGGCGAGACGCGGATGCTTCTGCCGGCACCGCTCGCGATCGCGTGTTGTTCTTGACCTTCAGTCGAACCGCGGTGACACAAATCCTTAGTCGCAGTAAGGGAATCCTTCGCGACGTCGCCGATCGGGTGGACGTGCTGACGTTTCACGGGTTGGCGTGGCAACTGATATGCGACTTCGGTCGCTACATCGGGCACAGCGAACGTCCGACGCTGCGTGGTGAAGCGCAAAGCAAACTGTTCCAGGAAGATCCCACTGTCTTGTCCTACAACGACTTACTTCCCGAAGCGCTCAAGGTCTTGCACCTTCCTCGCATCGGCCCGCTCGCGCAACGCCGGTGGTCACTTGTGGTCTGCGACGAATTCCAGGACACCGACAGCGAACAGTGGAGATTGCTCGAACGCCTTACCGAGGTTGGCAACCGCCTGCTGCTCCTCGGCGATCCCAACCAGATGATCTACGACAAAATCCCCGGCCGAAAGGGCGTCGGCTCCGAAAGGCTCGCCGCGGCAGTCGCACGGCCGGGCGCCACACAGATTCCTTTGCCACTGGGCTCATACCGAGATCCGACCCAGCTCCTGCCCACCGTGGCCGAAGCAGTGCGCCAGCGAAACTTCAGTCACCCTTCCCTTGCAGAAGCCACGGCCAACGGAAGACTTCGTATCGTGACCGGGGTCGACGCCCATCCTGCGGTCGACGAGGTGTGCGCTGCGATCGACGAAAGTCGCGAGCAAGGAGCAAGCACCTTCGGAATCTTCCTACACGGCAACGAACCCACGGCAGCCATGTCCGCCGCACTCACCGAAAGAGGGGTCGACCACGTCGCCGTCGGCCTCTCCGAGAGCTACGGAGAAGCGCTCAGCACCTTCATGATGATGATGCAGTTCGCCGCCGGCGCGACCGCCTGGGACAACGTTTTGGTGCGGATGGCCGTCTTCTACACCTCCACCGTCAGGAGCAAGTACGCCCCAGAACTGGCGTTCATCATCGGCAGAGGACAAGCAGACGGTCTGCTCGCCGCCAGGCTGGACGAACTCCGCGTCGCGCTATCGGACGCGCCCGACCTTGACGCCGCCGCTCACATCGCGGCCACCGGCTGGCCAACGTTGGGACTCAACCGCGGCCATCGCCAGTGGCGTCGAGCCTCCGCCGAAGTGATTCGGCTGATGACCGTGTCCGGTCGCATGCTCGATGCCGTCAGCCGCCAAGTCGAGACCATGCGGATGGAATCCTTCACCGACGTCGACGCTGGCGACCAGGCTGCCCTCCAGGTGATGAATCTCCATCAGACCAAAGGGCGCGAGTCTGACGCCGTGGTCGCAGTGTTCCGCCCCAGCGACTACTACGGCAACGAATCCGAGCCCTTCGAAAGTGCGAGCAGACTGCTGTATGTGGTGCTGACGAGAGCACGTCAACGAGTCACCTTGCTGTTGCCCAACGGTCCGCACCCCCTTGTCGCGCCTTTTACTACCCTGTAGAGGTTCTACGGGATTCCCTAAATCCGATTTCCGTCGCTGAGGCGGAACGGCGCACAGGGGTTCACCAGTCAAACATAGGTACTCGCGGAACTCGACGTCATACTGGGCGCATCAGTGAATGGTTCGACCCGCGGCCGTAGTTGAGTGCGTGAGCAGCGTCAGGAAGACTACGCAGTAGTCGTTGCAGGAAACCTCAATCTCGTGAGAGAATTAGTAGTCATGAAATAATGAAAGGTCTCAGGTGAGTCGGAGTATATCGTTGAGTGACTTAAGGGTTCTCTATGGACTTTCGGCAGGAAGGTGCATGTATCCAGGATGCGACGTGGCAATAACCGAAGAAGTGCCCGGAATACTGCAGCTTGCGTCCATTTTTGCCGTAAATCCAGGCGGCCCTAGGTATAACCCTGACTTACCTCATTCGGATCGGTCCAGCGGGGCGAACCACCTGCTTTTTTGTCCATCCCATCATCTTCTTGTCGACACTCATCCGGACGATTATCCGGCCCACCGTCTCCAGGAGATTAAGTATAACCATTTTCGTCGAGTGAAGGCGCAACTTGAAGGCGCAAGCGTCGCTCATCCGCTGGGTGACGTCCTGCTGGAGGAGTCTGGCGCCCTCGGCGTGGCATATCGAGCATGGGTCGATAACGCCAGTAACGGATCTGAAGAATTCTGGCAGAAACTCTTTGATTCCACTCCAACCTGCTTTATGCCCGCCTTGGGGGCAAAGCCGTATGTCCTGCAAGGAAAAGCCTATGTGGGCGGGAAGAGTTTCAACAACAAGGGCGGAAATATCCTAGACTTTCTAGCATTCTACAAGTCAAATGTCGCCTGCGTGGAGATAAAGACCCCTACTGTGGAGCTGATGGGCGGCAGGTATCGAGACAATTCCTACTTGCCCGGCAAGGAATTGACTGGAGGGGTTGCCCAGGTGCTGGAGAGTAGGCGATCCCTGTTGAGTGAATTCAATAGCCTAAATAATCGATCTTCGAGCGCCGACCAACGTTCGGCTTACGACCCGACATGCTTCCTGATTATTGGGAACAGTGAGGCGCTTGAGGTGGAGAAGCGGACATCATTTGAGTTGTATAGGCGCAATCTCAGGGATGTTGCAGTGTACACATACGATGAAATCTTTAACGGCATCAAAACCTTGCTCGAAGCTGCAGGTAAGCCACCGTTCCACTAAAGCCGGACAACTGATGTGGACCTCGCCGTCCTGCACGGTCGCTCAATACCCGGAGAGGACGAGAGTGTGCAGTCCCAACGTGCACCTGGCAGGCTTGGAGAGACGACTTGTTCATGACCGTTGACCATGTGGGCGTGTCCGTAAGCCTGGTGCGGAACGACAGCCGTCTGGTCAGCCGCATTTATCCAAGGCCATTCAGCACGAGCTTGATTGCGCTAAGCACGCCACGTTCGGCGGCGTCGATGAGCGGCCGGAGCGGGCGGCGTGTGCCAATGCCAGCGGCCTGGCCTGTCCAGTAGCCATCGAGTTCGTCCTGCGGGAGGAGCTCCAGCGCCACCTGGCGTAGTGGCAGGTCAGGGGACCCGTTGTCCAGTTCGGTCCAGGACACGAAGACGCCAGCGTCGCGTTGCCGTATCGCCTTCATGTGGAGCCTTCCCGCGAGGGAGGCGCAGGCCCTGTACTGCTGATAGAGGTTTTCGGGGATATGCGGCCTGACCATGCTAACTCTCAACTGAAGGCGGTCGACGTCCTCAGCGTGCTGCCCCAGCGTCATTTTACCAAGAGAGGCACAGAGAACGGGCGTGGTGATAACTTCGGGATACTCGGAGTCGACTAGGACGTCATACAAGAACTCGACGCCCCCCATCAGGCGCCGCTGCTCAACCAGGCAGCTCCCCACTTCGTTCACTGCCCTGACGCGTTCCTCATGGACGATACTGTTCGTGAACAGGTGCCTGACGTCGCCGGAGTTCGCCCTGATGCTGGCGGCGCCCCGGCGGATGTAGATGTCCCCCGAGCGGAAGAGCGTCTTGTCGTTCGCAATCTGGCCATCCCGCGCTGCTAGCACGGGCTGGGCGAAGCGACGTCGGAAGTGGATTATCCCGTATCGCTTCCCCTCGTCCGCGCCGGATTCGACCAGCGTGTGTTCGGCTGCCAACACGATGAAGTCGCCGTCGATGTACTTCTCAATCGCCCTGCGGATGACCGTAGTATCGATCTTCTCAGTGGCGGTCAGGCCGACGCGCTCGTAGTCATCTGTCACGCCGACGATGATCGTCCCACCAGTCGGCAGGTTACAGAAGGCAAGCGCGTCCTTGGCCAGGTTAACTCTGGCAGAAGTGCTAGAGAGGTTGCTCAGTGTGGCCTTGAAGTCCCATTCATCGCCTTCCCCGCGCACCGACACCAGCTGCTCGAATACCTGACGCGAGATCCGATCCTGGTAGTCGGCGACAGGCTGATGTGGCTGGCCAGACGCACTCGTCACGGAATGACCCTCTCCTTTTGGGATTGCTGGTTGAACAAACGTTTCATGGTCATCCGGTCATGACCGGGTATACGCAAGCCGGCAAGGTGGCGACCACGGCGCAAACGCTGTCGCGGCCGTACTGCAGGGGGCCGTCCGGCGGCCAGTTCCGAGCAGTTCCAGATCCATGACCAGCAACGTACACTATATTCGCACATGCGTTCGAGAACCTGCCTCGCGGAGCTGTAGCCTGAGGTGAACCACGTGACAGCGGGACGTGAGTTGTCACATGCCTGTATGAGTTTGAACGCCGAAGGCAATTCAGTTCTCGTCGAAGTACTCCACCGCAGCGCGGCGGATCTGCGTCAGGCGCTTCGAAACGGCACTGTGGTTGGCGTATCCAAGTATGTCCGCGATCTCGGTCTTGCTGATCATGCCACTGTTGAGCAGCACTACGATTTCCCGGTTCCGGGCGTCCATCAGCGCGAGGAAGTCGTTGGTGACCACATTGCCCAGCATCTCGCTCTCCGGCCCTTGGACCGGCGTCGTGTCGGTCAACTCGACAAACTTCACTGTGACCTTGCGCCGCTTGCCGTGCAACTTGCGTTCGAAGTCTTCGCGTGCTGCGGCTGCAGCGGCTTGCTCGTCTTCGACGCTCACAGCGATGGCCGCCACGTCATCGCTCGGTAGGTCGAGCTGACCCACACACGGCAGGTACACAGTCGGCGGCCCGTGTTCGGCCGCACGGTATGGCGAACAACCATCGGCCGAGGCGCCGGCGCCGCACAGCGGGCTGGACGGCAATCGCGGAACCGGCAGTGCGCCGATGCCACTGCCCCGATCGTGACAGCGCGCATGAGGCAACGCCGATACCAGATGTGTCATAGAAAGTCGCTGTTCATCAGCTCGCGGACCCGCTTGAACTGGAACTCGAACTCATCCGGTCGCTGGTTGCGCCGCTTCCACGGACGCTGAGCCAGCGGAGCGCGACGGTCCGCTGAGCAGTAAGGAACCGGCGTCGCGGCGCGTCGTCGACGATGCCGAGGTCCGGCAACAGCGAGATCCACTGCTCGTCGGCGATGGCGTGGGCGCTGAGGTGTTCGACCAGCTCAGCGGCGTCGTACGCCGTGTCGCTATAGCCGACGAACTCCCAGTCGACGAGGTGGATGTTCGGCTCGTCCCAGAGCCAGTTGAGCAGGTTGGAATCGCCACGAGAGAGGACCCTCGGCGCGGGTTCGGCCAGGACAGTGGCGTCGCCTCGTTGCTCCCAGATGCCGAGGAGTGACCGCATGTCGACGGTCAGCGGCTCGCGGTTGCAGTCTTCGAGCTGGGCGGCCCAAACCTGGATGATCCGCTGCATGTAGTGCGTGGCCGAGTCGACACGGGGCATGTCGACGAACGGTCGATCGGGATTTCTCGAAGCTGGCCGAGGACGGTGATCGCGGCGCGCAGTGCGGTGGCGGGCTCCGCGAGGTCGGACAGTGGCTGGCCGGCGACCATAGTCATCGCGACGGCCGGAAGTTCTGGGTCCGGGTCATGCCAGAGCGGCTTCGGGGCCGCGGTGATGCCGCAGGCGGCGACATGCGTCAGGGCCTGATATTCACAGGCGGCCCGATCACGTTTGTCGGTGCGGTACAGCTTGAGGCAGACCTCGCCGTCGGGCCCGTCCCAGGCGAAAACCAGGTTGTTTCGACCTCCGGCCAGCGGTCGGAGCTCCAGGCGCGGAAGGGCGCTATCGAGGGTGGCCGAACCCTGGCGACGGCAACGGCGCACCTCTTCTACGACACTGAGCAGCTCAGCGATCGGTGGCGGCACAACAAGTCCTCGATCCGATTCGTCAACGGAGTCGTAGCACGGCGTCTGCCCGAGTGGCTGAGGCTTCCTCATCGCCAACGTCGCCGCTTGCCATGGTGCTCAGCGTTTCGGTCAAGACGGACTCGGCGACCTCGATGGATGTCACGAGCTCGGTCAGCACGGGCCAGGGGATGTGCCCGGCGCCGAGGCCAGCCCGTTCAACGAGTACGCGCAAACCTGTTAGCTGCCCTGGCATTGACCATGCGCGGCATTCGGCGTGCGCCAAGACTTCTCGCGCGACAAAAGCATCTGCTGACCGCTCGGCGTCCTCGACGAGTCCGGTGCACAGAACCCGCGCTTGAGAACCTGCTGCGAGGACTAGGTCGACAGCACCCAACCCGAGTCGAGCACGAAATAGCGTCGTGGGACGGTCTGTGGCCTCGCAGGCTCGCCGGACGATGTTGAGCAGGTCGATGATCTCAGCGGTGCCAAGGCTCTGGTTCTTCAGGAGCACGTAGCCGCGAAGGCAGGCTGCTACCGCACGCTCCCAGTTTTCGGATGCCACCGTGTTGTCGAGCATCTCCAGCGCGGCATCGGTTTGGCCGCTGAGGGCGTGTGCAATGATGCGCGTCTGGCGAGCTTCGCGGAGCTGCGTACTCGCGTCGTCGTACTTCTCGGCGTGCGTAGCAGCGTTCGCCCACTGGCCAGCGGCAACGAGCGCGCGGGTTCCGTCGTCGCGCATGACGTCTCGCAGCCAACGATCTACAGTCGATGGGCGATCGATGATCAGTCCGTCGAAGTCGATAGGCTGGCCATGGATCATCACCTTCCCGCCATTGTGGACGGCGTGGTTGATCGCCTCGAACTCGCGGTAGGCGCCTTCGGGATCGCCAGCTCGGCGGGTCAGTCGAGCAAGATTCACCAGGGGCTGAAGCGAGGGAATCACCGCTACACCGGAGATTGGCGACGCTGCACGGAAAATCTGGAACTGCTGGCGGCAGAGGTCAACCGCGATGTCAGGCAACCCGCAATCTGCCGCGATCAACGCGGAGAGGTTCCACACCGTGCAGGCCCGGTTTATCCGCTCCTCCATGGTGACCGGTTCGTGGCAAGAATTTGCGCACTCGCGCACGTTGCGCACGTTGGTTTCCAGGTCGGGACAGCGAAAACGGCGCTGAGGTACGAGCGGCAACCGCGCCAAAATGCGTTGCGATGCATCCTCGGTGGCTCGGTTGGTAGAAGTCACCGTCTTTGCTGTCTCAGCAAATTGTTGATCCTCTGCGTGGCTCGGAGCCGAACGCGCTGGAAGGTCCAGGATCGCGGTGCGTGCGGCCCACGCGAGGATGCTCTGTGTCCGCGCGGGCAGCCCCAGGCGGTTCCAGTGGAAGATCACTACGTAACTCAGGACGTCGCGGAGACCGCGCCTCAACGTGCCCGCGCGGGCTGCTTCACCCAGCGCTCGGCCCGCCTGCCGAAAGGCGTCGGCCCACGCTGTCGCGGATGCCAGAGGACCATTGGCGGACAGCAGTGGACCATCCGGGTTCGTGTCGGACACCATCAACTGCTTGAGGTCGCCGGCCATGGTGGTCAGCTTGGTGAGCGGGACGTCCTCGGGCAGCGGGCGTTCCTGCGCGACTCGGTGCCAGGTATCACCCTGCTCGTACCATTCCAAGCCAGCTGCGCGCATGAGGGTGCTGCATAGCAACAGCGACAGTTCGCGTCGTCCCAGTCCGACATCACCGTCGTGGGCGAGGCGCATGACGGCGCGACTGTCTTCGCTGAACAGTTCGTGTGCGGTTGCCATGCCTTCCGTGCCGCCGAATGCCGCGGTCTCCGCTTCGTAGATCCCGGTCCACCACCGGGAGATTAGGCCGTCGGCGGCGGCCTGGTCGAACGCGACTGCGAGTTGATCCCGCATGGCTTGTCCGTTTGTACCGGGGCGCAGTCGCAGTCGCCAGCAAGGGTATTTCCTCATGAACCACCAGTTGCTGATGAGACCGCTCTCTTCGGCCTGGCTCAGCAGTGGACCGATCCTGTTGGTTGCGACGTGCTCGGAGGTGCTCCAGTCGGTGAACTGGATGTAGACCTGCCACCAGTCCGACGCTTGCTGGCGTTCGAGTGCCTGGCGCCCGGCTTGCCGATAGATCTCGACGGCCTCGGCAAGGTTTGCCTGTCCGACTTGCTCGGCTGCTGCTGCATCGTTCAGCGGGGTTCCGCCCAGTACCTGGAGAATGGCGCGCTCCGCGCCCGACGAGTCCATGAGTTGCGGCGCGTCCATGCCTCGTGCCTCCGCGGTGCGTGGCGCTAGTCGATGAGTAGACATGCGTCCCATCCGGAGATCGGCGCGCTGTTGCGCGCAGCGGTGTGCAGGGCAAGAGCGGTTCCCGCTGTGCCTTCGAGGAATCCGCGGTTCGTTGCAGGCTTCTGACTGGCTCGTTGACCCAACCGCGCGGCCAGTCCTGGAAGGTGTTCGGCGAGCCCAGCTGTCTGGGCGTCGTGTGCGGATCGCCAGACGGTTTGGTACAGGCCCGCCCAGCCGTGGCACACGCTGCCGTCCGTGATGTGTCCTTGTTGGACAGGGTCGTCGAGGCAGCGGGTCAGCGCCTGTTCGTACATCAGTTGCCGTTGAGCGTCACCTATGGCAATGCCAGCGAGCTGGCCGGCACGGGCGATGCCGGGCGTGCCGTAACACCAACTGGGACGCGCGGGGCCTGGCTGGTGGGGATGGCCGGTGCGCAGCTCTGCGAGGGTGATCCATTCCGGCCACCAGGGGCCAGCGTCGCTGTCCTGCCGCCAGGAGTCGAGCCATTCACAGATCGCGGCGATCGCCTCGTGCTGGCCGTCTACGGAGACCCCGCGCCGCATCGTCTGGCTGAGCAGGGCAAGAGGCCCGGTGATTCCGTGCGCCATCCCGAAGTTGCTGTGCCCGTGCTTGAAGGGGGCGGAGTCACGACGGTGGGGATCGTGGTCAACCCACCAGCCAGGCAGCACGTCGCCGTTGATCAGCCGAGGTTTGGTCAGAGCGACGAGGTAACCAAGAACTCGCTCCATGGCAGTGCTGTGAGGGGCGCGACGCAGGAGCAGCGCGCCGATGCCGCTCAGTCCGAAGAACACGTCGTACTCGCGGAACCCAGGGAGTCTGTCGGCCTGGATGCGAGCTACTGCGGCGTCAACGCGTCGGTGCGCGAGTGCAACCACATGCCTGTCGACCTCCGCGAGTGCCTCTTGGTAGCGGTCCTTCGTACCGGATGCGGCGGCGTCCAACATGAACGTGATGGCAGGAGCGCCCAGGTAGAGGCCGGAGGTGTCGGTTGCACTGACTGGCCCGGCGACTGCTGCCATGATCCAGCGGTGGGCGTGTCGCCATGTACCGCGTTCGGCTAGTGCGCGTTCGATATGAAGCAGGGCGATGCCGGCTGTTCCCATGGTTAGCGATTGCGTAGCCCAGGGTTCGGCGTCGGGCGGTGGTTCGGGCAGATCCACGTCGGTCGCGTGTCGCTCGGCGATGTCGGCAAGGTCGGCCGCCGTGATCGTCACGGTCGTCACTGGTTCTCCGCGCGACGAGCGTTGTGCCGCAGCGCGCATGCCCGCGCGAGCCGGCCTGTGACGCGCTCAAGCGCCGGATCGACGCCGACCGAACGGTTGTGGTGCAGATGAAGCAGAGACGGCAGAACTGTCAACGGATCGCGTTGCTCAGCAAGAGCTTCTCGATATGCGCCGAGGGCAACAGCGCGGTTACGCCACGCGGCCGCGACCTCGTCACCACCGGGCAGGGATCGCAACGTCGTCAGGGTGCCGTCCGGGTCGGCAAGTGCCAGGGATCGCTTACGGAGCGCTGGATCCAGCGGCCCGTGCTCTCGACGAAGCTGGTGAATCAACCAATCCGATCCGGCCTGTGCGGAGCCGGCGAAGTTCACCACGAGGTCGACGAAGCTGGCAGCCGCTACAGCTTGGGCGTGAGTCCCAGCCCGCACAGCCAAGTTGATCTGGGCGAGAGCAGCCGCGGAGTCGGCGATGAACACGTCGTATGCGCGTTCCAATGCCGTTCGTTCACCGAATCGTCCAGCCTGTGGCTCGTAGGTGACCAGGGCGAAGTGCGACAGCAGGTGCTCGGCGCGCAGGGCGTTCGCCCACTCCGAAAGGCGTTCGGCAGCCGGGCCGTAGGCGGACGGGCCGGGCAGGCGCAGATACAGCACGAGGTACTGGTCCGCGTCGGGTTGGCTCATCTGGCGATGGCGGCGGAACCACCAGCTGGGTCGGTCTTCGTCACCAAAGGTTCCGATCAGCCTGGCAAGTCGCCCGGTGAGCACCTCGTCGAACCGCCCTGGATGTCCGTAGAGCTGCGCACAAAGGATGGGCGAGTCGCCCGGCAGGTGGCCAGCGCTGCCCGCGACAACCTGTCGCGGACCGGAGACTAGTGCGGGCTCGCGGGCGGAGGACTGCGGGCCAAGAAACAGCGGGATCAGAACCTCGTGGCGCCGGCCCAGCCAGGCGTTGTCTTCCGGACCGGATGCTTCGCGCAGTTCGAGCCGGTCACGGCGGTCCAGACGAGTCCGTAGGAGAAGTCGGTGCAGCCGGTGGCTCAGGTCCACCGGCTGCCGGCGGTCACGTTCGACCATTGCGACCCAGTCGGGGACACGCCACTGTTGCCGCCAGGCGTCCAGCCCGGCCTCCCACACAGCGAACGTGGCACCGCGACCCGGCAGGTCACCAGCAGCCAGTAGCCAGCGCGCCGGAGACAGGATCGTTCGCCGGTAACGAACTCGGGGAAGGTACGGGAGCCTGGCCGCGGCCCCGAAATGAAACGCCTTGTAGACCGAGGCCCGTGAGGTCGTGATGTCGGCGAGGAACCGAGCCAGTGGCGGAGTTTGGACGCTGGCTTCCAGGGCGTGTGGCACGCGCGGCTCTACCTGTCGACCGGTGGATATCTGGACGAGGTAGAAGCGGCGATCGTCCGCGGTGACGGCAAGGTCCGGCAACGTGATCAGGTGCTCGCCCGGTTCGCGGTGTTCGGCAACGGGAATCACGTGCGGCACCAGCTGTTCGGAGCGGACTAAGTTCTCGTTGCGTCGCTTGCGTGGCGTAAACGACAGCTGCGCGGTGATTGCATCAGGCCCGGCGGCGGTGAAGGAGGCAGCGATCGCGTCACGGCCTTCCGCGGGCAACAGATGTGCAAGCCGGCCTGCCATGCTGCTGCCGGGCCTGGGGGTTCCTGTCACCGCCAGCGTAAACCGGCCACGGGACAATGCTTCTGCGGACTTGGCGCGGACCTCGACGGCCATTTCGACACGAGTCGGCAGGTGCAGGTCAGCCGGATCGCTTGTCGCAAGTTCCTCGATCACGTGATCAGTCAGGACGATCTCACTGCCGCCGTTCAGTGTTGCTCGCTGGATCATCGCCAGCAGCTTTTCGTCGCGTTCGGTCAACTGGCTTGGTACGCGCCCACGTGACGAACCCATGTAGTCGGCGGGCAGGCCGAGTCCGCTGTCGGCCACGAGGTCCAGGACAGGCACGAGCGCACCGATTCCGTAGCGGGCACGGAAGCGGGAGTGATAGTCACGCCACGCGGGATATCCCAACGGGTAGGGGGAAAGCCGATGCAGGACATGGACGGCGTCGCGTACCTCGTGAACGACCTGCTCGGGAATCTCAACGTCACAATCCAGGATCGTGTCGGCGATCACCGGCAGGTCGGCGACAGAACTCAATGCCTGCATCCGCGTGATAACGGCCCCATCGCTGACAACACTGCGTCCGTCCGCGGAAAGCTGATGGTGAATCGCCGCGAGCTCCCGCGTCGTGCTCGCGATCTCAGGGATCGTCTCGGCTTCGACAGCTTCCAGTTCGGCGCAGACGTGGCCGAGCGCGTCCGAACAGGTCATCGGCGCACACAAGCTACTGATCAAGATCCTCTGATCGAGCAGGCCCGCCACCATTCCATCGATCTGCTGCCCAGTCGCCGTCGAAAACTGAGTCATGAGCAGTTCGCGGAGGACGCCGATCCGCACGGGCGTCTGGGCTGCTTCGACGGCTGTACGAACCGGTCGGCTGTACTTCACGGACACCTCGACTGGCGCCAGCTCTTGGCCCGTTCCGTCAGGAGCCAGCCCCGATGCCACTAATCGATCGCCGCGGACATACGCCGCGTCGTTGACGACCACGGACAGCCGCTCCAGCAGGGGCGAGCACTGGTGCAAGCGCGCGAGAATGTCACCGAGCCATGCCGCATTCGCACGAACGACGACGTGGTGGTCAAGGCCCCAACGCACCTTTGCGGTGGTACCGACCCTCGCCAAGCCGATACCGGCAAAAAGTCCGAAGGGGGTGGGGCGCTGCTGCCACCGAAGGAGGTAGGACGCCAAAGCGATGACGACTCGACGAACCGTTCGGGCGTCATGGCTCCCTGCCGAGACCATCTCGTCGAGCTGATGGTGCAGCGCCGGACTCGCGTATGCGATGGCTTCGCGAAGATCGCTCCTCTGCCATTGCCTCGACAACCACGCCACGCCGTTCTGGACGCCGTTCTCGTCGAACAACTCCGGCGCCTCGGATAGTTCCAACCCGCCCGGCTCGGTGCTGGCGCGGAGTACGGCCATGCCGGCATGCACGTACGTCGTCGATGACCTGGGTGTCACGTCTGGGCTCCTGGGACTCTGCGGCGGGCGGGATAGCTGACGGGTGCTGCTGGCGCGTCGCGGCGCACCAGCAGCACCCGGAGGATCAGGACGGGTCGTCTGCGAACGAGTTGCAGGAACTGTCACTGCCAGCGCAGGTGTTGCCGCATCCGTCGTCCGTCGGGCAGTCCCCCATGACCGGGCCGTAGGCCACGACCACCCGGACATCGAGCGCGAACTCATCCTCACCCGCCGCGGCAGGTCGCTCTGCCAACGCTGTGGCGCCGCCCGAAGACAGGACCTCCAACATGTGGGTCACTCTCCTTACTTGGTGTGTTGGTGCAGGGCCACCTGACCGGCCGTGGCGTTTGCCGCATTGGGCCAGGAGATCGTGATCCGGCTGTGCTTCTTGTCGACCACGCGTCCGTCGGGAATCTGGTCGTCCGCGGTGTCGATCGGGTAGACACGGAACTGCGGGCCGGGTCCGCCGCGGTGCTCCCGCTGCCAAATCCGAAGCTGTTCTGCTACTTCCTCGGCGAGCTTCTCCGCGTCCGGGCCGTAGGCGTGGGCGCCGAACTCCACGTCGTCCTCGTTGGCGGTACTGCGCGTCGTGACGTACGCCAGGTTTCCGCCAGCGACCACAGCCATCGCGGCAGAGTGGCTTCCCGGCGGGGAGATAAGGCCGGTACTCAGCTTCTTGTCCACCACCACCCGGCAGAAGCCGGACAGCGCCGTCGCGAGCCACATCTGCGTGTCGGCCCACGGCTCGAACCGCCCGATGGTCGCCCCGCTCCAGACCTCCACCCGCGGCATGCCGAACACGCCTTCCAGCGCGGTCGGGTCTATGGGAACCTCGTCGTCCATGCGAAGAGTGACTTCGCCGTCGCGCATCACGAGCAGCTTGCCCTGGTGCGCTCCGGCACCCTGCATCTGCACGAACCCGAACAGCCGGGCCGACCGGCTGACCAGGTACCCGTCCGCCTTCTCGAACGCGATCGTCCGCGAGAGGCCCCTGATCTGCAGCGGAACGATGAGACGTCCGGACTCAGCGAGCTGATCCACCCAGGCCGGAGGGACGTCCCACGCACCGACGGTGACGAGGATCCGGTCATACGGACCGTGCTCCGGAACACCGAACTCGGCGTCGCCCAGCACGACGTTGACCCCCGAGTAGCCCGCCTCCCCAAGAAAACGCGTGGCCCGTTCCGTGATGTCCGCGTCGATGTCGACCGTGGTCACCCGTCCTGAAGGGCCAACGAGCTCCTTGATCAGCGCGGCGTTGTATCCGCCGGAGCCGATCTCCAGCACGTTCATCCCCTCGGTGATCTCCGCCTGCTCCAGCATGTGCGCCTGCACCTGCGGTGCGGAGACCGAGCTCACAGAGACCCCCGCCTCGTCGCGCTTGGTGACCACGCCGTTGTAGAGCTGGTAGACCTCATCCAGCTCGATACCGGGAGCGAACAGCTCACGGGGCACCTTGCGCATCGCTGCCTCGACCTGGGCCGACAGGATGGTGCCCTCGACGATGAGGGTGTCGACCATCTGCTTGCGCAGCTCGGCGGCGCGGTCCGAGCCGGCAGCGTCACTGTTCGCTTCTGGGGGTACAGCCATGTCGTTCACAGGTCTTCCTCGTCGTTGGTTTCGTTGCGGTTGGAAGGTGAAACTTCTTCCCCGACGGTGCTGGCCAGGGTGTCGCACTGTATCGGTTAGGTCACGGTGAGCGCTGGATTCTGGCCACGGTCAGGCTTATCGGCCAAGTCGGCACGGCGGCAGAGTCGCCTGGTTTCGGCGGATGGCCGAGGTAGCCTGCGGTGCGCAGGCCTAGCAGCGCGGCGAACACACCAGGTTCGAGGTCGTGGCCGTCCGCGCGGCGCATGGTCGTGTTCTCGCAGACGGTCTGCCCGGTGTTGACCAGGTGCAGAGCGGTGTGCCGGTCGGCGGTGTACTCCCCGGTCATGGCCTGCTCGCTGTCCCGCTCGCGGCGGTGAGAATGGCGGCGATGTCCCGGCACACCGGGCAGACCTCGGCGTCCGCTGCCGCGGCGATGGTCACCGGGTCGCCTCCCAGCAGGGTTCCGCATGGCGCGACTCCGGTGAGGTGATCACCGAAGCGGACTTCTCGTGGCCGCCCGTCCTCGGTCTCGACGATGTGGACCCGGTCGGAACGGACCAAGCCGCGGAACCACTCGGGGGCGGTCGCGGGCAGGACCGTGAGCGCGATGGTGTCGATCCGCGATCGCGGGGTGGGAGGGGCGAGCAGCGCTGTCGGTTCGGTGGTCATGATGAAGCCCTTGTCCTTCCTGGTGGTTCGGCCGGGGCGGGGATACGCGCGTGGCAGGCTGGCCTGTCCGGTCCAGAAGCGGCTGGGGCGGGAACGCGGCGCTCATCGGTGGCAATCGACCCACGAACAACGACTCTCCACGCCGCCTTCTTGATCGGATTCTGCCGCTTGAATCAGCCCAATCGAGCACATGCAGCGACCAGTTCTTTCCGACGACATGGGGATCCACCGTCGAACCGGCCATGTCTGGGTCCCCTACTCGTTCGTCTACGGTGTGGCTGCACGGCCCGCCTCGATCAACTCCACGACCCGAGCAACGCCGCTGCGCAACGGCACATGGCCGTTGTCCACGCGGAGAAACTGGCTTGGGACGTCGGCCATGAGCAGGCGCATCAGGCGCTCGCGGCCGGTGAACATTGCCAGGTCCTCGGCGCTGACCTCCCGGTCGCGGGCTTCCGTCAGGTGCCGGGTGCGGCGCCTGATCCGTTCCAGCCGCACCTCCAGCGGCGCCTCGACATAGATCGTCACCACGGGCCGATGCCGCAACTCCGAGAGCAGCACGCCCACCCAGGCGAAGGTGCCCGGTTCACTGGGTACAGCGCCCGCTTCGACCAGGGTGAGCGGCAGCGTGGAGAGCACCGTCCCCAGGTGACAATCTTTGAGCACCACTTGGCCGTGGCCGAGCGCTGGGGTGATCACTTGTTCATCGAGGAAGTACAAGTCGGCCACGATGTCGAGCGCCCGAGTGATCGCCGTGGCCTCGTCTCCCTCGGTCACCCGCAGGAGCTTGTTCCGCGCGAGCGCGTCCAGCAGTCGATGCCCGATGGGGCTGTCGGAGAACTCTGGCACCATAACCGAGCTGATCCCGCGCCGTGTCAAATCCGTGTGCACCCCGCGCAGCAGGCTGGTCCTCCCAGCCCCGTCTTGGCCTTCAAACGCGATCAACAACCGTCCTCCTGGATCTCGTTAGATTCGACGGTCTGCTTCGTGGTGAAGAAGTCGTTGATGTCGGCTTCGGTGGCACTGCCGATGCCGACGGGAAGGGCATCGCCCACGGCCCGCAGCCGGTCACGGATTCGTCGCAGCACCGCCATGTCCTCGCTCGTCACCGGCACTGGCACTGGCCTCGTGGGCGGGGCCCGGCGCTGGCGGCGCGGAAGTACCGACGTCTGGCGTTGTGTCTGCTCGACATCGGGTTCATTGGTCGTCAGTTCGCACCAGATGACCCGTTGGCATTCCTCAACGCAGCGGTAGCCCCATCGCACCACTGAGGACTGGGGCAAGGCATCAGCCAGTGCCGGGGACGGCTCGCCGCCCTCGTCCTGCACCTCGATCGCCAGTCCTGAGGACGTTCGGCGCAACCGCACCACCAGCAGCGCCAGCCTTTCGACCGCGTGGTGGCGACCACCTCGCGGCATCGCCACCAGCAGGCCGGTGGTGGCGACCGCGTGAGCCACCAGTTCGTCCACGACGTCGCCCAGGAGGAGCGTGGTCGAGGGCGATACCTCCCAGCGGCGAGCCACCGATTCGACAAGCATCCGCGCGCACGGGATCGCGCTCGGCATCGCCGCGAGTAGCAAGTCCTCGAACCGGTCGGTCCCACTCACGGGCAGCGGGGCGTCGGCGAGCGGCAACGTGCCCGAGAACACCGCGTTGTCCGGCCCGTTCACCGCTGCGACCCCGCGAGCACCAGCGCTCGATCCCGGCCGCACCTGCGGCGGGGATTGCCGAGCAGCATCCCGGTGAGGATCGAGGCATCCGTCGTCACCGGGAGCCCTCGGCGGGTGAACCCGAGGTCAGCTCTCGCGCGCCAGCGTGGTTGTCCAGCCAGTCCTTCACGGCGAGCTGCGCGCCGGAAACCCGCCCCAAGCGCGGGTTGAACCTCCCCGCGGCGCCACTTCGGCGCAGTAGTCGGCCGTACCCGCAGCGAAGCGGTGTAAACGGCGGCAGATTCGAGCGGCGGTCGGACAAGCAGGAATGGCGTGCTCATGGCGATAGCCCCTAGGTGCAGGAGTTCTGTGGAGCAGCGTTTCCGGAACGTCCCGACTTGCCGGAACTTCCGACGGAATTACCGATACAACGGCGAGGTCACTTGGCGACGACAGGAAAGCCCATAGCCTTGGTTGTGGAAACCACGGCAGATATCGGGGGGAAATCAGAGTTAGAGTCCTGGGAGCTAGCCCAACACCAGAGTCGAAGCTGCTCGTCCTCGGGTGTCGGCAGTACGATGCGGTCACCCTGTGAGGCAACCGAGACCCTGAGTCTCAGGAGATCGTTCATCACCCTGTCCTCTATGGATAGGTGACCCGGACCGGTAATGAAGGTCCACCGCCCGGTAGGAACTCGCTCGATCACGGGACCAGCGATCATGCGAACCTGCAAGCCGGCGAGTACACGCTTTCCTAATGGGAGAGGCATGGTGATTGCACCGAGAAGCCCGCCAATGGGCAGGAGAATCCGTCGTCCCACCGTGTCGAGAACGGCTGGAAGACCATACTGCTCGCGGTAGAAGACGCACCGTTGCTGGACAGGTGAGCCGCTTTGGGGGGTGAGGATACGAGCGCTGGATATATCCACGTCAAGCACCTTCTTGAACTCTGCGGGGCGATTAAACTGCGCGCTTCATCCGGCTCCGATGGGTAACCGTCCCGACCATGCCGCCGGCTCGATCGCGGCCGGGCACGCTGTGCCGAGGGCTGCGTGACTGGGCGCCGGGCTTGTCCGCCCCTGGGGGCATGTGGGCGGAACGGCCCGTCGTCATCGGTGCCTCGTGACGTGGCCGGGCTTCCTGGCGGCATCGCACGGTGCGACGTTGTTCGCCCAGGTGCCACCAACCGACACCGAGTCCAGTCACGCAGCCCACCGCAAGAAGGAGTGTCACTACGAACGCCAGCCCAGACCTCCACGTCGGCGACGGGGAGGCTTCTGCGACACTGGGGGCGACTGCGGCCATCGCAGTGGCGACGGTAACTTGAGTACTCATCGCTCCACACTCCTTCTGGCCTGGGAGTTTATTCTGTCAACACACCGAGAATAACCTGAGTAGACAAGTTATTGGTGCGACCAAACGGGTGAACTGCGACTACTTTCCGTAACGCGACACTCTATGGGCGTGGAGGACACCGTGACTGAACATCCGCAGTTGCCCCCGGCTGTGATGAAGGTCGTGCTGGGCACGCTGTTGGCGCGCCTTCGAGAGGGCGCCAGCGTCACGCAGGAAGAAGCAGCGACGGTGCTCGGCTGCACTCAGAAGAAGATCTCGCACATCGAAGGCGGCAGCGGGATCTCGCTGCTGGAGTTGAATGCCTTGCTCGATCGGTACGCCGCGGACGAGAGCGATCGAACCTACGCGCTGGCTCTGCAAGCCGAGGGCATCAACCGCAGGAAGAAGGGCGGGTTCAGCACACGGTTTCCGCAACACCTCCGACTGCTGGTGGACATGGAGCCCACGTGCAACCGGTACTCCTCCTACCAGACCGACGTCGTGCCGGGCCTATTGCAGACAGAGGCGTACATGCGGATGAACCTGCGGGCATGGCGGCCCTCGCTGACGTCGAAGCAGATCGACGTGAACACCGCCAACCGGTTGGATCGCCAATCGGTCTTGAACAACCCCAACCAGCACTTCTGGTTCATCGTCGACGAGGCCGCCCTGCATCGCGCCGCAGATCCAGCGGTGCTGAAGGAGCAGGTGCTGTACCTCGCCGAAGACGTCATCGACAGGCCGAACATCGAGATCCAGGTAGTGCCGTTCCGCGTCGGGTTCTACGTGGGCCAGGGACGGAACTACACGATCTTCGGGTACGACACGAAGCCCGTAGTTGACATCATCTACCTGGAGCATGACGAGGGCGGTGAGTACGTCGAGAACAGCAAGCAAACCGCACGGTACGTGACCCGCTGGAACTACCAGAGGGCAGCGGCCAGCGGGCCCGAACAGAGCCGACGGATCTTGCTGGACCTCGCCGCCTCGCTGTAAGTACCTCACCCCAGGACCCGAAGGGCACGGACAGTAGATGAACATCCAGAGCGCCCACAAAGGCGACCTCGACACCAACTTCGTCGAGTGGCACAAGTCGCCCTTCAGCTACCCCCCAGACAACCAGTGCGTCGAGGTCAGCATCACCACCAACGCTGTCGGCCTACGAGACAGCACCAAGCCCGACGGCACAGTCCTCGTATTCACCCACGGCGAGTGGGACGCGTTCCTCCGCGCAGCAGCGACCGGCAGCTTCCAGTTGCCCGACAGTCAGTAGGGCAACGAAGCCGCGGTCAGCCCGCAGCCCTCCCGCCCTGTTAATCGCTGGTCCCTGTCGTCGGCACTCCGAGGTTCCGGCAGGTCGCCGTCCGTACGCGGACCGTCGGCGATCAGGGCTGAGCCCGGTGGCGTTGATGACCATGACGCGCGTTCGAGGGTGGGCGGTGACCGCGTCACGCGCGGTGGCGGAGGGGATCTCGTCCATGGTCGGGCCCCTCAGGCAAGGGGTAGGCGGATCGGTCGTGGTGGGAGGGTTCCGTCTGTGCCAGGGCGAGCCAGGCGAGGGTGTCTTGGGGGCTCAACGCGGTGGCGGCGAGAGTGTCGAAGGCTTTGGCGCACTCGGCGATCTTGGCGTTGGAGTCCAGGTGGAGAGTGCCCGCGATGTGCTCGACGCACGCGATTGTCATCGGGTGGGGGTCGTCGAAGTCGAGCAGGGCGAACGGGTTGAGTGGCCCGGTGGGTCGTTGGTAGTCGGGGAGCAGGACTTGGACGGTGATGTTGTCGAGTCGGGCTGTTGACTCGATGTGGGCCAATTGTTGGGTCATGTCGTGTCCGGAGAGGGCGGTGTGCTCGATGATCGCGTGCAGCCGCAGCGGCGGGTTCTCGATCAGCCGTTGCCCGCGTCGGTTGTTCAGCAGCGCCCGCCCGGTGGGATCGATCTCGCGGAGTTCGGGTTCCGGGCCGCAGGCTGAGCAGTAGTGAGGGATTTGCAGGAGGCCGGGCACTCGGTCGGTCTGGAAGGACCGGACCGCGCACGCTTGGGCCTCCAATGACACGTATCCGCCGTCGGCGACCCCGTACTTGCGCCACCAGCCCTTTTCCTTGGCCTGTTCCCACAACCGCACGTAGTCGCCCCGGTCACGCTTGCCCACCCCGTAAAGGTCGAGCATGGCCAGCAACTCGTGGTAGTTGGGCAACTGGCCGGTCTCCAGGCGGCTGATCTTCCGGTTGCTCATCCGCAACCGCTCACCCGCCAGCGCCTGGGACATGCCCGTTTGCTTGCGTAGGGCGCGCAGAGCGCGGAGCAAGGCGGCGACCTTCAGGTTCTTGATGATCATTGGTGTTGTTCCCGTCGTCGTGAATGAGGTGGTGGTGGGCAGGGGGCCACGCAGGGCGGGTGTTCCAGCAGGTGGGCGGGCGCGAGGTGGAGGACGAGCCTGGCGGTCACCAGGGCGTTGTGGGTGGCGCGGTGGGGGATGGCGTCGTCGGGAAGTCCTGTGTCCAACGTGAATGCCTTGGCCAACGCGCTGAGGTCGTGGTTGTCGCGCTCTGGTAGCAGGTGGCGGGCCAGTGTCAGGCTGTCGACAACCCGGGGGCAGGTCCACTCGTCGCCCAGTGCGCGCTGGAGCACGTCGACTTGGCGTGGGGCGTCGTGGGCGACCAGGACGTCGGCGCCATTGAGCGCGGCCAGCACTGGTGTCGCGATCTGCGCGACGGTGTCGGTGTGCTCGACCTCGTGGTTGGTGATGCCGTGGATCATGGTGGCGGCAGGGGTGATCGGCCTGGCCGGGTGCACGATCCACTCATCGAAGTCGCCGATGGCACAGCCGAGGATGGGCACGGTGGCCAGCTCCAGCAGGTCTGGTGGCTGCTGGCCGTTGGTCTGCACATTGACCACCACGTAACGGCGTGGCCGGTCGATTATGGGTGGGGTGTCGGAGTGATTCATGGCCCTTCCTGGTTGCCGAGTTCAGTGGCGGTGTTCTCTGCTTCGGCGGCGGCCTTGTCCTCGGCCGCAGCGCGGTGGGCCAGCGCGGCGACGCGGTAGGCGTCGGCGGCCGCATGGGGGTCCGCGCAGGCGGTGGACGCTTCGATGGCTGTGGCCGCGGCGTGCAGGGCTGCCTGGTGGTCGCCGAGCGCGAGATAACTGCGTGCCAGGCGCCGGTCGACGCGGGTGAGTTGGGCGGTGTCACCCAAATTGGTGAAGGTCGCGCGGGCCGAGGTGAACGCGGTGATCGCCTCGGGGTGGCGGTCGAGTGTGGCGAGCGCGTCGCCTCGGGTGCGGTCCAGCAAGGCGACCATGCGCGGCCGATCGCAGCGTCGGGCGTGCTCGCGGGCCAGGTCGAGGTCGGCGAGGGCGGTGGTGGTCTGGCCCGCGGCGATCGCGATCCGGGCACGCACGTCGAAGCCGGTCGCGGCCGACCAGTCGTCATCAGCGGCGAGCGCGACCTCGATCGCCGTGTCGCACCACTGCCTCGCTTCCTCGCGGTGGCCCAGTTCGTTGAGCGCGAACCCGCGGCGAGCACACAGCACCGACCGCAGCGGGTGTCCGAGTTCGGCGGCGAGATCGGCGCCCGCGCCCTGGAGAAGGGCCAGCACGTGCCAGCGTCGGGCGACGCGCAGCAGGTCCCATCCGGCCTCGGCCAGTCCCAGCGCCAACTCGGGGGCGTGCGGCCGGAGGCTGTCGAACACCGCCGGCATATTGCGGGTCTCGCGATCGGCGTGCCGCGCCGCGGACATGCCACCGTCGGCGTCGGCGGGAGCGTGGGCGAAGGCCGGGTGAAACCGCCGGGAGAACGGGTTGATCCCGGCGGCGACGGCGATGACGTCGAGCGCGAACTGCCGCTGCACCGCCCTCGAATCCTGAAGGCCCTGGCCCGGCTGCTCACCGCTGTCGGGTGTGGCCAAGGAGGTGCGGACCCGGTCCAGGCCCGTGGCGATCAGCGCCCCGACCGCGACCAACTGCTCACACACCCGTGCCACACCGACAATGTCGGGCACACCCTTGGCCACGGTGGCGACGGCCACGTCATGACCGGGCCAAGCGTCCAGGACCGCCACGACCCGGTCCAGGTCGGTCCCGCTCACAGGTGGAATGTCGGTGTCGTCGGGCACGTGTTCTCCAATGTCTGATGTGGAAGGTCGATCGGGATGGCGGGGGAACCGAGGACCGCGAAGACTCGGAGGTGGCTTGCGTCGGTTGCTCCCCCGACCTTGTTGGGCAGGTCGCGTCCGGTCGTCGGTCAGGCGCGGGTACTCCCGGAGGCGGACCTGTTCATGGGTCGAGGTCGTCGGGGCCGAAGTGCTGCTCGTCGAAACGCCTGCGTAGTTCGGCCAGGCGTGGCCGGTCGGTGACCACGATCTCGGCGTTCGCGTCGTCGGAGGCGCCGGTGATCATGTCGAGTGCTTCCAGCACCAGCAGGGACGTGTGCAGGCGGTCGGTGACATGGCTGCCGTTGGGGTCGGCGACGGTGACTTCGGCGGGCGCGGAGTCGGGTAGGTCCGGGGTTCGCTGTGTCCACAGTTCGGCGAGTTCGGTTCGAGCGCACGCGGGTCGGGTGTGATCGGTGATCTCCACCAGCAGGTCGGCGACATCCACGGTTTCCGCGAAGACCGGTAGGCCGTCGAACTGGACGGGTGCCTTGCTCGCCCAGCGGGCCGGTCCCCGGCGGGCGCGTTCGGCGGCCATGGCATCGGCCAGGACGCGCCGTCGCGCGCCCGTGGTGGTAGGCCAGGGCAGCAACCGAAGCCTTGCCCACAGCGCGGTGTCGGCCAACGACTCCTCACCGGCGTGCGCGTCCCGATGCTCCTGGACGGCCACCGCCAAGGTGAGCAGCACCTGACGCAGCGAGGCCGTGACGGCGTCGCTGCGAAGGGCCCTCACCCGGTCGGCGGCCTTGTCCAGGTACTGGCGCAGGACCGCGTCGAACACGACAGCCTTTTCCCGCCACTGCGCATAGTCCCGGTACTTCTCGGCATAGCGCGCCGCGCTGATCAGGCCCGCGTTCCGGTCGGCCTGAGCTGATCGGAACGCTTCGTAATGGTGCACGCGGGTCTGGATCGCGCCGGACTCGATGCGTCGCAGCACCCGGTAGGTCTGCACGACGCGATCGTCGGCCAGCAACGCGGACCAGTTGCCGCGCTGGGAGCGACGCAGCGCCTCGCGCAGCGCCTCGCGTAGGTAGATTTCGGCCGCGGTGTCGTTGTGGGGGCCGTAAGGCAATGAATCGCGCATCATGCTTTCCGGAAACTGGAGCGGGCAGAACTTCGCGAAAAATCAAGAGGACGTCGGTTTCCACGGTTGAGGTGAAGGGTGGCGGCGTGTCCCGGACGTGCCCTGTCCGTCGTGAGCGCGCGTGGCCACGGACCCGGTTGAAGGAAAAAGAATCGTGGGGTCGGGGCTCATGAGTCGAACACCCCTCGCAAGTCCTGCAGCAGTGTGATCGTGTCGGTCTCGGACAGCGCGAGACGGGTCGGGTGGTCCAGGCGGGCCCAGTGGGCGGCGGCGGTCTCGGTGTCGCCGTCGGCGGGGTGGTTGCCGAACTTGTCGATCAGGACCGCGTCGCCGCCGATGTCGTTCTGGAATCCGATGACGGTGAACGGGTTGCAGAGTGCGGTGTAGTGGCCCGCGGACATCAGGATCACGCGGAGGGTGACCCGCGGGCGGTGGGCGAGGGCGAGCAGGTGGCGCAGTTGCTCGCGCATGACCGTGGGGCCGCCGACCACCCGCCGCAGTACCGCTTCGTCGACGAGCATGACCAGCCTCGGTCCGCCCGTGCCGAGCACCCGGGCCTGCCGTTCCGCCCGCACCTCGACGGCCAGGTCCAGGTCTGGCCCGGTGTGCCAGTGCCGCAGCACCTGTCGGGTGTAGGCGGGTGTGCGTAGCAGCTCCGGCACGGCTAACGCCTGCACCTCGGCGATCACCCCGGCCACCGAGTCCAGGGCGAGCGAGGTCCGCAACGACAGGGCCTGGAACGACATCGCCAGCGGCGACGGCGGGCCGAGCACCGACTCGTACCGGGAGTACCAGGCAGCGCGTCGGCTCCGCACGGCCAAGTCCACCAGCGCTGTGACCAGTGTGGTGTCCAGCATGTTGTAGAGCGCGAGCAGCACCTTTAGATCGGAAGGGGAAATTTTCGTCGATGCCCCTTCGATCCGAATGATCTTCGATTCCGACCAGAACATGGCATGGGCGGCCTCGGACTGGGTCAGCCCGGCCCGCTCACGTAGGGCGCGCAGCAGACCGGCCAACCACAACCTGACCACACCCGGATCACGCTCCCCGGCACCCGCCGAGCCCTCGGCGCACAACATCACCCCGTCCAGGGTCGCCGCGCGCGGGCAGTGGCCGGGCGCGGCGGTGCGGTCACCGTGGCCGCAGGCCACGCTCGTGCCGCGCAGACCGGCGACGGCGGCAAGGGGGCATCCCGCGGCCTGCGGTGTGGGGTGCCGTGGCCTGTCTCCGCCACCGCGGCACGGCACCGCCGGCGCGTGTCCCGCGTCCAGGTGGTCATGCATCGCCGGTCCCCGGCGGTGTGGCACGCAGCGCGGCCAGAAGGGCGTCGTATTCGTCGGCGAGGGCGCGGTCGCCCATGGTGTGGGCGATCTCGGCGAGGACCTCGTGGGCGTGAATCCGTCCCTCGGGGGAGTCGAGCCGGGTCATCGTGTCCAACGCCGCCCCTGCCAGCTCCCTGGCGGTGGTGGTGTCGCCGGTGCGGCAGCGGGCCCGGGCCACGCACAGGTCTGCGCGGGCCTGGTTGTAAGGGTCGGGGTCCGCGAGCGCGGCGAGCAGGTCGCGGGCGCGTTCGCCGTGCCCGAGGGCCTCCTCGGGCCGGTCGGCGCCGATCAGGGCCTCGGCGAGGACGATCAACGCGAGCGCTTCCCCGCGTGGCTCGCCCAGATCACGGCGTACCGAGGCCACTTGGAGCAGGTCGGTGATCCCGGCCGTGGTCTCGCCGGTGGCCAGGAGCAGCTCCGCGCGTCCTTTGAGGACTTTCGTCACCGCGGCCGGGTCGCCCAGGGTGGTGCTGTCGGCCCATGCCTGCTCATAAAGTGCCCTGGCGCGGACAAGGTCGCCTTGGGTCTCGTCGCCGCGTCGCAGGTGGGCTCGCGCCAGCCGCGTCCGCACCGCGTTGACCACCACCGGGTCTCCGACGCGCAGTGCCGCGTCCAGGGCCGTGGTGTTGACCTCGATGGCGTGGTCGCGGTCTTTGTGCAGCAGCGCCAACGGCTGCATCGCGTCGGCCAGCAGAACCGCGTGCGGGAACCGGCCCGTGTCTGCCGCGGCGTGGATCGCGGCGCCGAGGTCGCGGCGGTGCCTGTCCAGCCATGCCAGTGCCCGGTCGTAGTCGTCCAGGCCCGCGGGCATCAGCCCCGCCAGCACGATCTGATCCGCCGAAGAAACGACGTCGTTGAGTGGGAGGACCGGGCGCGCGGGCATCACGGTGGCCGCCGCCGTCCGGGTGGCCAGCAGGTACCAGCCGAGCACCCGGTCCAGCACCCGCGCACGGGTCGCCGGGGACTCGTCGCGGTCGGCGACCAACCGGGCGTGCTCACCCACCAACGACTGGAACCGGTGGCCGCCGCCGGGGGCGTCGAGCAGCAGCGCGGCGGCGTGCAGCTCGTCGCACACGTCCTCGGCCTGGTCGAGGTCCGCGCCGATGGCCGCCGCCGCCAGCTCGGCACCGATCTCGACCCCGGGGATCACCCCCAACGCTCGATAGGCGCGGGCAGCGGGTTCGGGCAGGCCCTGGTAGGCGTCCTGAAGCGCGGCGCGGGTGGACAGCTCGGCGTCTTCTTCCATGGTCAGCATCTCCCATCGGTTGGTGGCCAGTTCGGTGGCCGTGCGGAACAGGGAACGGCGGGGACGCGCCGCGGCCGAGGCGGCGAGCACGGCCAGCGCCATGGGCAGACCCCCGCACCACCGCGCCAGGGCCCCGGCGGCGTCGGGCTCGGCGTCGACACGCTCACCGAGATACGCGCGCAGCAACGCCACCGCGGCGTCGTGGTCCATCGGGCGCACGTCGAGCACCCGCGCCCCGGCCCGGACGATCAGCCCCGGCATCGGGCTACGGGCAGTGACAATCACCGCGCAACCCGCCGAGACAGGCAGCAGCGGCGCCACCTGCCCGCTGTGAGCGGGCGCGTCCAACAGCACCGCGACCCGCCGCACCGCGCACATCGACCGAAACAACGCCACCCGCTCGGCCTCGTCCTCCGGGACCGCCTTCGCGGGCACACCCAACGCGCGCAGAAACCGCCCCAACACCAGTGCCGGGGCCACCGTGTCCGGACGAGTCAAATGCGCGTACAACACCCCGTCCGGATACAGGTCCACCCGATCCGCGAGCACCCGGGCCGCCAACGCGCTCTTACCGACCCCTGCCATCCCAGCAAGCACCACCACCGGCGCCCCGGCCTCCTGCCGATCCAACAGCGCGCCCAACTCGGCCCGCTCCACCACCCGATCAACCCACCAGCTCGGCGGCGGCACCTGCCGGGGCACCGGCACCCGCACCACACCACCCACATGGACATCGCCGTGGATGACCCGCGCCTGAACAACAGGGCCGTCCACCGCACCGGCAACCTTGTTGACGGTCCCGTGGTCCACGCTCACCCCGCACCCCCACCGCGACGCGAACCACCCGACCGCGCATCGACATCGCCCACACACAACGGGGACACGAACAACAAGAATCGTCTGTCCGACGTGGACCGCAGCGTCAACGGATGCACCCAGACCCACCGCCCCCGATCCTTGCCGACCCCCGCACAGCCAGGACCGAACACCACAACCCGACCGAAAGCGGGACCGCGGCCACAAAGCCGCCACCGACGAAACCCGCACCCTCCCCCTGCGGCCCCGCAGCCGTCGCGCTCGCCTGCACGGGGACCAACAGGCCCACCACGACGGCGAACGCACACAACATCCGTGCTCTTGTCATCTTCACACCATCCTTTATGGACAACCCGTGCGACGTAGAACGGATAGGGAGCAAGGAATGCGAGGCGCGACTTGTCTCGACAACTCCGATTCCCACACCCACACAACAACTGCCAGGTCTCATCCCCGCGGAACCTCTCCATGGGTGCCTGTCACAGCAATCACTTTGGCCACCGATCAACAGGTGCACCACCCCAATCAATGGACTGATCGGGGGCAGTCGTCGAGAGGCTCTTCGGTGTGCGGGTGGGCGGGAGGCGTGAGTGGTGGGGTTGTGGGGAGCCGGACTGGAGGGCGTAGGCGTAGGTGCGGTCGCCGATGGTGATCGGGCCGAGGCTGCTGCGTTGGCGTGCTCGCAGGGAGGTGAGGGCTTCCTCGACCAGAGCGGTGAGTTCGGCGGGGGTTCGTCGTTCCAGGAGCATGATCAGGGGTTCTCGGGGCGGTCTGCGCGGCTTGGTGGGGATCCGCACGGGGATTGAGGCGCCCGGATAATTGGCTTGGTGACAGTTGGGGGTTCCGTGTTTGTCGCAGGTCCAGGTCAGGGGTGGGAGGGCTTGCGCGGCGAAGACGACCGAGAACTCGTGGCCGCCTTTGCTGGGACAGGTGAAGGGAATCCGTACCCGGTCGGCGATGTCGGGGTCGTGTTGACCGGGCGGTGTCGGGCGCTTGTTGGCGCCCGCGGTGGCAGGTCGCATGGGGAGGAAGCCTTCGGTGAGGGGGTTGGCCGCTGCGCCTCGGGGTATCGCCGAGTCGGTTTCGGCGCTGGGTCAGTGCGGCGTGCCGCAGCGGTGGAGGGCGCGGTTGGCCGCGCCAAGCACGGTTGCTCGGGCGGGGAGATCGCGGGTGGTGGTGGGCGGGTCGATCCATCGCCAGCGGTCGGGGTTGGTCTCGGGTCGCAGGCCGGGCAGGACGATCTGCGTGCCCGCGTCGACTGGGTGAACCCCTGCGTGGCGCAGCTGATCGGAGACGTTCGGGGTTGTCCCTGATGGCTCGGTGAGCAGCAGATCCCCTCCGTCGGGGTGGTGGAGGGTGGGGGCGGTGAGCATCATCGGCCGTAGCTCGGCGCGGACGAGCCTGCCGAGGTCCGCGGGCATGGCGAGGGCGTCGAACGCCTCGCCCGCCGCGATCACCAAGCGGCCGGTGGTGTCGTCGATGTCGACCGGCCACTCGAAGCGCCGGAGGTAGGTGTCTCGGTCCACGGCCAAGGTGTGGAGGAGGTCGATCAGCGCGCGGTCGGCCGGTGGCAGGGGGTTGGACCCGGCCAGGGCGGGTGGGCACTGTTCGTGGATGGTGTCGGTCATGTCGGGGTGCTTTCTTCGGCGCCGCGGCGCAGGGCTTGGGTGAAGACCTGGGCGGGGGTGGTGTCCAGGGCGTCGCAGAGTTGGACGAGGCGTTCGATGCGGATGCCGCGGGTGCCGCGTTCGTAGCCGACTACCGCTGCGTCACAGAGTGGTTTGCCGGTCTGGCTCCGGATGCGGGCGGTCAGTTCACGTTGGGTGCAGCCCCGGCGTTGGCGGGTCGCTCTGAGTTCGGCGCCGACGAGGAGGGCGAAGTTCGGGGGTGTGCGGGTGGGGGTCAGGTGGGACATCGGCATCTCCGTTCGGATTCTCGGCGGGATCTGTGCCCGGGACCGGTCACAGGCGCCGAACCCGGCTCAGGTGTTGGAAATCGGGCGACTTTCGCGCGATGGCGGAGCCCGGTTGGCAGGGGAGGTGGCCCTGGGCAGGCAGTCGGTGACCCGTCCACGGGTGCCGGAGAAGCGGGGCCGGACGCCGCTGACGCGCCGTTCGGTGGAGACGGTCACCCACCAGGTTGGGTCACTGGTGGTCGC
This sequence comes from Actinokineospora sp. NPDC051303, assembly GCF_055586285.1. Taxonomy (NCBI): domain Bacteria; kingdom Bacillati; phylum Actinomycetota; class Actinomycetes; order Pseudonocardiales; family Pseudonocardiaceae; genus Actinokineospora; species Actinokineospora sp. NPDC051303. The sequence goes on along the minus strand of NZ_JBVJIN010000019.1, from coordinate 25,203 downwards.
TGGTTGCGCTTCGGGTGGCGGGCCGGTGGGCCGGTGGCGTGTCTGCCGGTTCTGCCTGGTGACGGGGAGTCGGTGCCCAGGAGGTGGTGGTAGAGAGTGGCCCACACGGTGCAGGGCAGCGCGCGAAGCCGCCACCTGCCAGTGCACCGTCGGCAGCGACCGTGGTGATCGGGTGCGTGTTGGTCGAGCAGCGCCCGACACACTGCGGTGAGGCGGTGGATCTCGGATTCCGCCAAGGCGGCTCGGGACTTCCAGTCCGCCTCGACTACAAGGGTGTCGAGGTAAGCCAAGTGAGCGGTGACCGCCTCATATGCGGTGGCGGACAGGATCTCGTCCACGGATGAGGCTCCTTTCCAGGCATTAGGGTCACTCGCAAGAGGTCACCCGCACACCGACGTTCTCACCGCTACAGCAGGGCAACGAGGCGCGGGCAAGCAGGGCGACAAGTCGAAGCTCACCAAAAGCAGGACGTTCAGCGAGCTAAATCATCGTCGCGAACGACCAGAGAATCGCAACGAGAACTCAAGGCCAACGCTCGACCAGTCCTGACACACAACCAGCCCTCATCGTAATCCTTCCCGAACAACCAGCGCTTGTCCGACGCGGAGAAGTCACAACCACGTCGCACGCGCTCATCGAATCGTCTCCTCGACCGAGGAACACGGACCGAACACGACACAATAGGCAAGGCCCACCCGATCGATGACTCTCGCCTGCATCTCAAAGCAAGCCAGACGATTGCTGAAGTCGGGCGAGTCCAACCGCATCGACTCCTTCACAGAACGATGAGCCGGACAACCATGCTCGACACCACACGGATAAATCTCCACACCATGACCGGCATCAACCCGGCAGAACAAGCCAGCGATACCCAAATCACTCAACAACACCCGACGAGGACCGACCGAAGGATCGAAGCCACCCAACCCGGGCACGTACCCGAACGACAGCCAGTCCTCGCCGCCATCCTCGACCCGCCAACCCCGCAGTTCAAACTTCGCGACCACCTGCGAAGTCTCATCACCCAGAGGAAGTGCGTGGTCGCCAGTGATCATGACGGCACGGGCCAGGCGGCTGGAGCAAATTTTGATCGGAGGGTCACAATCTTCGTTTCAGTGAGGTTCTTCATTAGACACGTGCCTTCCACGCGGTGTGACCGGTCGGGACAACATCTGGGCACATCCGACGCCACCAGCGGTTATGAACCAGTGGGGCTGGGTCGACGGGCCATCACCCGCGATCCGCTGTACGACGCCGAATGCGTATTTGTCATCATTGCCGGTCTCAACTGCCACGACCAGGACAGTCAACCGGACAACTACCGGCTATGTGAGCGGACCGCGGAAAGGACCGGATGCGGTGTCCTTGGAAGCGCGTTCCACACGGCGCGCAGGTAGCAAGCAACGTGTGTCGCTGCTGGCTGCGTTCAAGCCCGAGTTGTGCGCGCCACTTGCTATCCAGCCGACCAGAGGGCTTGATTTTCGTTGCTACGCAGGGTGGCTATGCGGTGGCGTAGTTCTGCTTCTGCCTCGCGGCTTCCCTCTCCGGCCCGCAAGATGTAGGTGCTGAGGGTGTGTAGATCGCGCATGCGCCGCAAGGTCGACAGACCCGGCCAGGCTGTGATATCGCGGCCGTACGCGGCGTCGAAGGCGGCGAGCTGGGCGCGGGTCCGACCGAAACGGACGCCTTGGTGGGTGTTGGCTAGGTCTAGTTCACGCGGACCGGTAGCGGCATCGTCCCAGTCGCCGAGCAGGACTTGGTCGCCGTCATAGAGCAGATTGCCGGGATAGGCATCACCGTGTATCAGGCCGACTCCGAGGGGAAAATCGAGTCGCCCGTAGGCGTCGAGCAACGTGTTCGCCTCGTCTAGAAGCCATGCGCGGTCGTCTTCGGACAGGCCGGTGGCGGCAAGAACCGTGGTTTGGAACTGGGCGAGTGGCCGGTAGTCCGGCAGGGGCACCGGCGCCTGCGGCAAATGGTGCAGCTCACGCAGGAGTCTCCCGAGGTGGAAAGGCTCGGGATGGCCCGTTTGAGGGTAGTAGCGCCAAAACGTCACCACGGTGTTCGCGGTCAGTCTGACTGGTTGCTCCAGATCCAGGGGTTCTGGTGCGGGAAACCGCTGTTCGCGCAGCCAGCGGGTGATTGCCACGGCGCGCCCGGTCGCAGCGGAGTCAGGCCCTTGGGCGACGCGGACGACGGCCTGCGCGGAGGGCAGCAGGTAGACGGCAGTGGCGTGTTTGCGGAGCAGCCTGATCCCTTGAGCGGAGAGGCCGACGGCACTGGCCGCGTCACGGGCGAGAAGGGATTCGTCTGCGGTGGCGGTGTCGTCGGTCATCAAGTTGAGGGTAACGCGTGTGCGTCGACCGATGTGCGGGCCTCGAACTCGTGGATGCCGTCAAACAGGTACCGGGCTCGCGCACTTCCAGCGAGCGGGGATTCCGCCAGAACGGCGCGAGTGCGGGCCGCGGCGACGGCGAGCTGGCGGATACGACGGTCGGACGGTAGCTCCAGCAACGGGGTCAGCGCGGCCTCGGCGCCCTCGGGCTCCCCTTGGGCGATGCGCACCGTCACGATGTCCAAACGAGCGAGCGCCTCGTCTCCGTAGGAGCGCTCCACTGGTGGCCCAGTCTCATAGGCGCTGATCGCGGCGAGGGCATGGCGCTCGGCGAGGTCGTGCTGGCCGAGGAACCCGTACGTGCTGCCCAGGTAGTAGTCCAGTTTGGCGGACGGGAACGCCAGCAGACCACCAAGATCGGTGACCTCGTCACGGTCGTCAGGTGCGTCCTGCAACGTGCGAAGACGGGCCACCGCGGCGGTCGCACGGGGCTGGTCGCCCAGTCGGGCCGCCGCGCGGGCCTCGATCGCGGTGAGTCGCAGTCGTGTCTCCCGGGACGCGGAGTATCGGTTGCCCTGATCGACGTAGTCGAGGGCCGAGTGCCCGCGGCGAGGGGTCCATTCGTTGATCAGAGCCGCGGTGCCGCGCGCCCAAGCGTGCAGGGCTTGGTGATCTGCGGTGTCCGCGCACGTCCATGCCGCACGCAGTTGAGCGAGGGCGGCCCGTTGGTTGCCGACGTTCTGCGATGCGTGGGCCAGGAGCAGGCAGGCGACACCCCCGAGAAAGAACAGATCGCGGGCATGGCGGGGACGTTGTTGACGGTCAAGCAGCGTGGCGATGGCACTGCGAACCTGAATCAGGTCTGCCAGCAGCAATCGCACAGGTGTGTTGACGTAGTCGACGGCGATGCGACTGATCTCCCACCGCAGGTGTTCGAGCGCGTCGTCGCCACCCGCGTCGAAGTTCGCGACCCGCTCGACGAACATCAAAGAGTCACGCGCCGCCGTGTCGGCGATCTGGTGCAATTCCGGCGAACCAGCGGGTTCTGTGAACCCCTCCTTGAGTACGGACGTGAGCTCGTGGGGGCTGAGGCCGAGAGCGCGTGCGAGGCTGTCCCGCATGGCGAGGCTAGGGGGATTGTCGCCGTTCTCCCAGCGGCGCACGCTGCGGACATTGACCTCCAACTCCATGGCCAACGCCTCTTGAGTGAGGTTGGCGGCCTCACGTGCCCGCGCCAACGCGTGACGTTTACCAACCGACGTCACCAGGGCCACCTCCTGTAACGAACTCTGCGCTCACCGTAGCGCATTCCCTGGTGTTGACTCCTACTGTGCCGGTCCGATGTCCGGTGATTGTCCGGTCGGAGTCCTTGACTGTGGCTGCGCTTGGTGAGCAGGGCTGAGTCCTAGTGATGAGCGCGTCTGCCTCTCGTCTCTGTTCATCCCACTATTCGCTCTCCGGCGTGAATACCGATTTGCTGGTCGTTAATGGGTTGGACGGCGCGTATCTGGTCTTGTCCGGCGTCTTTGGCTGCGAACATGGCGTTGTCGGCGGTCATGAGGATGTCGTCGAGGGTGTGTCCGTGGTCGGGGTAGCGGGCGATGCCGATGGAGACGCTGATTCGCAGGCCGGGGATGGGGTGGCCGGTGTCGGGGTGGTCATGGTGATGTCGCGGACGTTGGTTTGCAGGCGGTGGGCGATGGCTAGGGCGTCGGCGTGGGTGATGTCGGGCAGGGCGATGACGAACTCCTCGCCCGCGAGGCGTCCGCAGAGGTCTTCGGCGCGGACTGAGCGGCGCATGGTGTCGGCGACTGCGCGGAGGACGGCGTCGCCGGTGGGGCGGCCGTGGTTGTGGTTGACGGTGTGGAGGCGGTCGAGGTCGATCATGAGGATCGCGAGGCTGCCGTGGTGTTGGTGGGCGCGGCGGAGTTCGGCGTGGGCGAGTGCGGCCCAGTTGGCGGTGTTGAGGACTTTCGTGGTGTCGTCGGTGATCGCGGCGTGCTCGACGTGGCGGATGAGGACGCTGCGGTGGAGCACGGCCATGGGCAGGACGAGCAGTGCGATGGCCAGTGGCCGGGTCGTCAGCAGGTGCGCGGTGAGGGCACCGACGCTGAGGGTGGCGTATTCGACGGCGTTCTCGTGCAGGGTGCCGAACAGTTGCGCGGGGGTGCGGTCGGCGCGGTCGGTTCGCAGCAGAGCGATCGCGGTGGCGGCGAGCAGGGAGTTGAGCGCGGAGTAGGCCAGCACGGCGAGTGCGAGCCATCCCAGTCCGGCGGGTCCGGTGACGTCCAGTGCTGTCGGGCCGGGCGCTTGGTGGGTGACGGCGCTAGCGGCGAGGCAGGACAGAGCGGCGTTGGCCGCGGAGAACACCGCCCGGTAGGCGTGCATGCCGGGCAGTCTGCGCCAACTGCGCCACCAGAGGTGGGTGTAGAGGGCCGCGGTGGTGGCCATGGCCAGGTGGGGCGGGAGGACGAGGGCCGCCGCCAGGGTCCAGACCGAGCTGAGGTTGACGTGCAGCGCGTCGGCGAAGCGTCGGCGTAGGCGCTCGCCGTGCCGGGTTCCCTCCGCGGCGATCGCCCCGAGCAGGACCAGCACGGCGAATCGGCCCAGGTCGGTCCCGGTGACCGGCCACGTGGCGAGGAGCCACGCGGCGAGCGCGCAGGCGAGCGCTTCGACAGCGAGCAGGAACAGCGCGCCGGGGCGGGGCTTGGTCCACAGCGCCCATCCGTGCGGGCCGTGATGCCGGAGTGCGTCCTGGTTTGACGGTGGTGGTTCTCCGGAGACGAGCGGGTGGATAGTCTGGGTGTTCGCGTCCCCGGACGGCGGTGTCGTGGTGTTCTCGCCTTCCGCCTGCGTCTCGGACACAGCGGCATCGCCTGGGCGGTCGGCCTGGGAGGAGGTGCCGGTCATGCGCAACAAGGACATCTGAGCGCCGTCGGTGATGTCGTCACCGGTGGTTTCGTGGTCGTGACCTGCCCGGGTTCGGCTGCGAGACCACCACCACACCCCCACCGCGCATACCGTTCCCGCCGCGCCCGCACCCGCGACCGCGGCGAAGGGGCCGACCTGGTCGGCGGCGATGCCGCCGACCAGGATGGCGACGCCTTGGGAGGCGTAGAGGACGGTGGCCATGCGCCCCAGGACCCGCCCACGCCGCTGGTCGGGGACCAGGTCCACGACCAGCGCCTGGAGGTGTATCAGGCATGCGGTGGACAACGCCCCTGATGCCGCCCAGAGCCCCACGGACACCACCAGCCCGATTCCGGGGGCCAGGACGCACACCAGCAGTGGCAGCCCCGATGCAGCGGCCAGCCCGGCCACCAACCCCGAGGTCGTCCGCGTGTCGGAGCGGCCGGTGAGCCAGGCGCCCACGACGCTGCCCAGTGGGTCGGCCGCCATCAACACACCGACACCGAACGCGCCGACTCCCAGCGCCGCGCCGTAGGGGGCCGCGACTCCCTCCGGAACGACGAACAGCCCGGTCAGTGCGGCCAAGGCGAACACCGCCCACACCCCTGCCCGGCTGGAACCGCCCATGGTCACGGTGGCCCTTTCGCCCGCGGCCGAGCGTGGGGCGGGCCGGGCGGAGACTCCGAGGCCGACCACGAGTGCGCTGACCGCGAACGTCGCGGCGTTGATGGCCAGCACCCACGGCGCCTGCACCACGGTCAACAGCAGCCCGCCGCCCACGAACCCTGTCAACTGGGCGGCCTGGGCGCTCATCTGGCGCAAGGCCCCGGCCCGCACGAGCGCTTCGCGCCCGACCAACGTGGGCAGCAGAGCCAGTTGCGCAGCTTTGAACGGGCCTGCCGCCGCACTGGACAACCCGACCAACACCCACAACACGCTCAGTGGCACGCCCGGTACCGCCATGCCCGCAGCCAAGACCGCGCGAACCACGTCGACCACGACCAAGACCTGCTTGCGCGAATACCGATCCGCCCACCCCGACAGCAACCAACCGCCTGCCACCGCGGGCACGAACGTCAATGCGTAGGTCAACGCGGACAACCCCGCCGACGAAGTCCGGTCATAGACCAGCAGCGCCAGGGCGACGCGCGCCAACTGGTCCCCGACGATCGAGACCGTCTCGGCCGACCACACCGCGCGAAACTCCCCGACCCGCGCGACGTCGACGAACGCGCGAACAGTGGAAACAGCCATACAGGTCCCCCGAACAGCAGCCGCGATCCCCCTCAGCCAGCAGGTTCGACGGTATGCCGAGTTCTCTTTCCTGGTCGCCCCTCTACTGGAAATCCACCCCAATGGGCCTTGATCGCCACGGGTGGTAACCATTTCTTCCTCGTTGGCGGGAAATTAGTCGTCAATGTGGCGTTCAGAACGCAGGGCCGAGTACTCCCCGTGTCCAATTTCCTGGATCACGTGGCCGACGGTTGGAGGCGGACGCGGTATGTCGTGCGATACAGCTTGCCCGCGAGCAGAAGATCATCCGTGCCGGGGATGGAGGCGATCCCGTTGGGAACCGCTTCCGGTCCCTGATCGGTGTTTTCGATCCGCGCGATGCGGGCGATGTCGACGATCGCGGTGACCTGCCCGGTAGCGAGGTCGACGCGCACGAGGTGGTGCTTGCGCCACACGTTGACCCACACGGTTGCGCCCGCGCAGTCCAACTCGTTGAGCATGTCCACCGGCTCCCAGGCCGGCCGGGACACTCTCAACTCGCCGAGCCGGTCGAACGTGCGGGATCACGAAAAACCAGTCGATCCGACCCGTCCGACACGACCAGGCGCTTCCCGTCGAAGCACATGCCCCATCCCTCGCCTGCGAATCGAACTCGTCGCAGCTCGGTCAAGGTCGCCGGGTCGCGCAGCACCGCGACCCCGTCCCGCCAGGTCAACTGCCATATTCCGACTCCAGGAACCCGAGTGACGCCCATCGCGTACAATCCCGGCGCATCTACCTGGCGAACCACCTGACCGGTGGTCACCTCGCTCACCCGCACCGACGAAGTCCCCGCCCCTCCGGTGCTCTCCAGGATCAGCGTGGGGTCGTCGAGCGTTTCCAGGCCCTGGGTGAACGCGCCCGGGTCATGGGGATACTCGTTGATCACTTCGACGTCGTAGCGGGCCACCGCCCCAAGCCGGGTGGTGGGCGTACTGCTGCGCGTACCCACCGAGGGCGAGGTCTTCCCGGTGTCGGTCAGGGAGGTGGCTGTTCCGCTCGCGCACGCGGAGACCAGCGCAACGGTCGCGATCAACGCCAAGATCATGCGGCGGACATTCGATCGAGTCATGCAAACCCCAGTAACGCGCTTACGCGCGACTGGTTCACCCGTCGCCGAACCATCCGTTGACGGGCGCGTTACCAGGGAGTCTGTGAATCATCTGGTCCTTGCTGTCGGGTGGGCGCTGCTTGGCGTCATCATCGGGACGTTGACCGCTTCTGCGGCCACGACAGGGACTCGCCGCCTCCGGGGTCTCAGCGCAGCAGCTACCGGGACCCTGTTCTTGCTTCTCGCCCTCCGCATCGGCATGCGTCCTGAGCTGCTTGCGCACACCTACCTCGCCGTGCTCGCGGTTCCTCTGAGCATCATCGACATCCAGGAATTACGCCTTCCACGACGGCTCACGCTTCCGATGTACCCGGCGATGATCGTGCTCACCGCCCTCGCCACGGCACCCCGCACCGACGTGCCCCTGAGCCGACCGCTGATCGGGATGGCCGTCTATCTCGCCTTCCACCTCGCACTCGCCGTCGGCACCGACGGCGGTCTCGGAGCTGGAGACATCCATCTCAGCGGCCCGCTCGGGCTGCTACTCGCCTGGCACAGCTGGACGAGTCTTCTCACCGGCGCCCTCCTTACCAGCGTCTACGGGCTTGTCACGGTCCTCGTCGCCCATTTCAGGCACCGATCCGACCGACCCCGATCCATCCCATACGGACCGGCGATGCTGGCGGGCACCTTCACCACGGTCCTCCTCGCGTGATCCGCCCCGAACAAGCGACGAGGACCAGCCGGTAGTGACCGAAGCCCGCCGCCCCTGACAGGTCCAGTCAGGCGGCACGGACGATGGCCAGCTGCCTGGAGCTCGTGGTCTCGGGCACTGCCATTCAGGATGGCGCCTCTGCGCTGGGCGGCTGGTCTGGGCCCCATTCCTGGCTCCATTCAGCCAGCGGGCGAACCGCGCGGAGCAGAGAGCGACCCTTGGGGGTAAGGGCGTACCGAACTCCGGCGAAATGTCCGGTTTCTGCGCGGCGTTCGACGAGCCCGTCCGCTTGGGCTCTGCGGAGGGTGTCGGTGAGGGTTCTTTCGGTCAGCGGGCGGTCGTGAGTCGTCCAGCCGTCGCGTTCTTCCACTTCGTTGGCGGAGGCGAGCAGGTCGGAGTAGTGCCGTTCGCCCAGCGCGAGTCCCGCGAGGATGGCGACGGTCCACTGTCCTCGCAGCACGGTCATGGCGTGGTGCACGCCCTGTCGGTAAGGGACTCCCCCCGTGTCCATGGTGCCCAGTGAACACCACGGCGGGAGCGTTCAGTGTGTGCGCGGCGGGCGTGTCCTGTGTCGAGTTTCAGCGCGTTCCCGCAGGTGGGGGCGACGCACGTCAGTGTGCGTCGAGAGCACACGTTGCACTTCGTCGGGCGGCGGCGCGTATTCATGACCACACCCAGGGCACCACCTTGGGGGACGCGAGGAAACGGTCGCGGCGACCGGCACGGCGGCGTTCGGCGAGGCGGACCTGGCCGGGCGCACCCCACCTCTAGCCGGTCGCCGCGGCCTCACCGGAAGCACCGACGAACTCGGGGGAAGCAGATGAGAACGATCGACCCGACAGACACCGTCCCAGCGATCGGCAAGGTCCTGTCCGTGGACGAAGCGCGGGCCGAATGCGGCAGGCACCGCCGACTCTGCCGGGCTGCCGTAATGGCTCTGGCGCCCACCGCGGCGGACGGGCACGCGGCCCACCGCGCCCTGCGTACGGGGCAGCGACACGACCCTGCTCGACTGGAAGAACTCGCCGCCCGCCAGGCAGCCGGGGCGATCGCCACCGATCATCTGGTTCGGCTGGCCGAGCCTCTCGTCCGGTATCTCGTGCACTCGTCGCGGTCAGCGCCCCGCACTACGCCCGTGGTCGACGTCGAGGACTTGCTCAACGTCGCTCGTGCCGCGGTCGCCCAGGGGATCTGGGCCTATGCTCCCCGCACCGGGGCGGGCCCGACCTACCTTCGGCGGTGGATCATCGAGCAGGTCAGACGAGAACTTTCCCGGGCCATCGGCCCGGCCAGCGTTCCAGCCCGCGCCCATCGGCGGTTCCAAAGCGTCCACGCCATCCGTGCCGCTCTCACCGAACGCCTTGGGCGAGCACCGACCGACCAGGAGATCCTCGACCACGCCCAAGGCGCCCTGACCCGCACCCACCTCGATGACGAGCACGCCGCCCGATACCGCGGAACGTGGTTCCCCGCTTCCGAGAATCTGGCCGACACCGCGGCCGACCACGCCTCGACCCGGTCGTTCGACATCGCCGAGCGCCGCGCCGACACCGCGACCACGGGATGGCAGACCGCCCTGAACGCCCTGCCGCTCAACCCCGGCGAACGCGACATCATCGCCCGGCACGCGGGCCTGCCACCATATGAGCACCTCGACCCGCACCGCAGGTCCGAGCGCGGCATCGCCGCCGACCTCGGCGTCAGCCGTCGCGCGGTCCGCACGGCCCTCGCCCGCCTCCGGACCTACACGCTGGCACCAGACAGTCGTTTCCGGCGCATGCTGACCCGGCTTTCACCAGAGGACCGTGAAGGACTCGGACTTCAGCACTTCGCGCAACTGTTGAACGAGGCTCTGGCATGACGTCCCCAACACCCGACCAGACCGCGGTGCGCTCGTTACCTGTATCCGCACAAACATCGAAAGGACATGCGCAGGGCGTTCATCCGTTCGGTTACACCGCCCCCTACTGGGCGGGTCGACCGTTCGACGCCCACGATCATCGACGACACCCACGAAGCGAGGTGACAAGGCTGATGACGGTTCGTTTCGACCTCACCGGGCGCTCCACATGGCAGGCACGGGTGGCAGCGGTGTTCACCGCGGCCATGCTCGCGGGCTGCGGAGCGGACTCCTCTCCGCCCCTTCCCCAGGAGCCAACCGCTGAAACAGCGCTCCCTCCGGGCACGACGAGCAGCCCTGTGAGCTCACCTACCAACCCAGCGGACAACGCGCGAACTCAGGCGGTCACGACCTACCTGGGCATGTGGCGGCAGATGGCCAAGTCCGGTGAGACCGCTGACTGGCAATCGCCCGAGCTTGCGAAGTACGCGACCGGCGACGCCCTCGGCGTGATCAACCGAAGCCTCTACACCGACCATCTCAACGGGGTGGTGTCCAAGGGCGCCCCGACGAACAACCCCCAGGTGTCGAGCGCGGAACCTGTGGGGAATCCGAGCACGGTCATGATCTCCGACTGTGGAGATGACAGCGGCTGGCTGAAGTACAAGAACGGCCAGCTGCTCGACGACACACCGGGCGGACGGCGCTCGATCACCGCGGAAGTCAAGAAACAGCAGGACGGCATGTGGAGGGTCACTCGCTTCGCAGTGGAAGGAGTGGGCTCATGTTGAGACGTTCAAGTGCGATGGCCGCACTGTCCGCGGCCCTGATCGTGGCGAGCGCGCTACCGGCGTCCGCGGACAGCGGCTGGGGCTTCACAGACTGCACTCAGTACCCCAACCCCGGTTGCGAACTCGGCGCGGGCACGAATCCTCGGCCTGGAGCCGGTACCCCGGGCAACGGAAACAACAAACCTGACAAACCTGGCCACAACAACCCCGGCACCGGCCAAGCCGACACCAACGGCGACACGATCATCGGCGGGGATCCCAACTTGGCCCAGTGCGGGTACGAACTCAGCAGCTACCAAGGTCCGCCACCGGGCAACACGCAGCCCGCGGCCTTCCATGTCCCGCCGAAGACCACTGCGGGCACGGCTGTTCCGGCGGTGTACGGGCCGCGGCTCGCGCAGCCCCACTCTCCGTCCGGTGCCTGGTACGTCTACAAATGCACTGGGCCGGGTTTGCAGGACGCGTTGTACCGGCCGCCGGTCTGGATCGCGAACGGCCAGCCCGGTCCAGTGCCACTGCCGTCGCCTGCCGAGCTCGCGGCCCAGGCCCGGAACCAGTTGCGGCTACCCGCTCCGAAGATCAAGGTCAATCCGGTCGGCGACCAGCTGGTCAGCTTGCCAACCTGGTTGTGGTTGGACCGCGGCCGCTGGGGCGACGTCTCGGCCACCGCATCAGTGCCGGGTGTTTCCGTGACCGCGGTCGCGCGGCCGACCTCGGTGACCTGGTCGATGGGTGACGGTGGCTCGGTGACCTGCCCTGGCCCCGGCTCGCCGTATCCCGTCGGCGCTGACCCGAAGAGCGCGTCGCCGGACTGCGGCTACGTCTACAAGACATCCTCGGCGGGGCAGCGCGCCGACGCGTTCCCGGTGACCGCCACGGTGAACTGGACCGTGACGTGGTCGGGCGCGGGCCAGGGCGGCACATTTCCGAACATGACGACCTCGGCCTCGGTGGCGTTCCGCGTGGCTGAGAGCCAGGGAGTCGTGACCGGCTGAACCGCAGCCTCCCGCCTCACGAGGGCGGGCGTGCATAACGAAACACCCCTTTGAAGACAAGGCACGTCGAACACCCGATCGACGCGTCGCGATGGCGTCATGCCTGAAGGAGGTCGGTGGTGACCACTACCACAGGTTCGACCAGTACGGACACGACAACGAAGAAGCCAGTGTTGTCGAACGCGTGGGCCAGCCGTGGCGGCAAGGCTCATCCGCGCCTGAGTGGCGGCGGTCGACGCCGCAGCGTGCCCTACCTGGTGCTCGGCGTCCTGCTGGTCCTGGTGTGCGCGGCAGGCGGCCTGTTCGCAGGAATGCGGCTCGATGACCGGGACAAAGTTCTGGCTCTGGCCCGTCCTGTCGCGGTAGGCCAGATCCTCACCGCCCAGGATCTCAAACAGGTCAGTTTGGCAACGGACTCCAGCATGGATGTGATGCCCGCATCGGCTACGTCCACAGTCGTGGGACAGCCGGTCGCGTTCAGCTTGCCCTCCGGGGCACTCGTGACCCGATCCGTCCTCGGGGCACCGCAGATTCCCGCCCAGGGTAAGGCAATCGCAGCCGTGGGGCTCAAGCCGGGACAGTTTCCGCCAGACCTGTCGCCCGGCACTGCCGTCGCTGTTCTCACCACGCCCGGACAGGGAGCGGCGACCGGAACCGGGCAGACGTTGTCGTGGACCGCGGTGGTGACCGGCATTGCCACGCGTGAAACAGAGCAAACCACGGTGGTGTCGCTGCAAATGTCCGAATCGGACGCTCGTGCGTTGGGCTCGGCCCCGGCTGGGCAACTCAGCCTGGTCGTGATCACGGGAAGGAACCGCTGATGCTTGTCGCCCTGTGTTCGCTGAAAGGGTCACCGGGCGTGACCACCCTGGCGACCGCGCTCGGTGCCCGGTGGCCGGGGCAGGAGAACCCGATCGTGGTCGAGGTCGACCCAGCAGGCGGTGACCTGATGGCTCGCTTCCGGCTGCCGGACACACCCGGTCTGGTCAGCTTGGCCGCGGCGGCACGAGGCCGTAGCGGCGCCGACCCGGACCTGCTAGCCCAGCACATCCAGCTTCTCCCCAGCGGCCTGAGAGTGGTGGTCGGCCCGGTCGGCGCCGAACAAGCCCGCGCAGCCCTGACGGTGCTGGCCTCGGGAACGTCGTCGCCGCTGCGCCGGGCCGCCGACCAGTCGGAGACCACGGTCATCGCCGACTGCGGCCGAGTCGACCCGGACTCGCCCGCGTTCCCGGTCATCCGCGGCGCCGACGTGCTGCTGCTGGTCGCCCGCCCGCACGACGACGAACTCGCGCACGTCGCGCTCAAGCTGCAGGCCGCCCAGCAATGGTCGCGCCGCCCGTGCTTCGTCCTGGTCGGCGACGGCTACCCGACCGCGGAGGTCTCCCAGGCGCTGCGCATCCCGGTGATGGGTCGCGTGCCGCACGACGACAAAGGCGCCGCCGTGCTGTGCGGCCGGAACGCAGGCCGACGCGGCCCCGACAAGTCCGCGCTGGGGAGGGCCGCCGCCAGGATCGCGCTTGACCTCTACGCGCATGGCCAGCAGCCGATCACCACCGGCGGCGCCCGAGCACCGCGCTTGCGACTGGCGATTCCGCCTGGGCCGGTCCCGGATGTGGCTCTGCGCCCGCTCGGGCCGCAAGCCCACAATGGGGTGACGTCATGACGTGGCCTGGAGTCAGCGATCCGCGCCCGCCGACGTCCACCAACGGCGCGAGTCCGAACCTTGTTGCTCCGCAGCACACGCCTGGACCGGCGGAGCTTCCTCACCGGCCCCCCGGAGAAGCCGCCGCGGTGGAACGGTTGCGGCAACACCTGCGCGACCAGTTGTCGACACAGCTCAGCCAACGCGTCCGGACGGATGAGACCGCAGGCCACCCAACAATGCACCCGCAGCAACGCCGCGAGCTGGCCGAGGCGATTCTGACCGACGCGGCCGAAGCGCACGCCCGAGCCGAGCTGCGCAGTTCCGCCGCCGGCGGGATGCTCGTGGCCCCCGAGGTCGAACAGCGGGTGATTCGTCAAGTCCTCGACGAGGTCTTCGGCTTGGCCGGCTTGGAGCCGCTGCTGGCCGACACCGGCATCGAGAACATCAACATCAACGGCGACCGCGTGTTCGTCAAATACGCCGACGGCCGCCGCAAGCGATTGCCACCCGTCATCGGCTCGGACACCGAGCTCATCGAGCTCATCCGCGACCTGGCCACCCGCTCGGGAGTGGAGGAGCGCCGCTTCGACCGCGGCAGCCCGATCGTGAACTTCCAGCTGCCCGGTGGCGAGCGCGTCTCGGCGGTCATGGCGGTCACCACGCGGCCGTCAGTGTCGATCCGGCGGCACCGGTTCGCGAAGGTCACCCTGGCCGAGCTGCGCGAGAACGGCACCATCGACCTCGCGCTGGAGAGCTTCTTGGCGGCCCTGGTGCGGGCCAAGCGCAACGTCCTGGTCACCGGCGGCACGGCGATCGGCAAGACCACCCTGTTGCGTGGACTGGCCTCGGCCATCCCGCCGTGGGAGCGGCTGATCACCATCGAGGACGTCTTCGAGCTCGGCCTCGGCGAGGACGCCGAAGCCCACCCGGACGTGGTCGCGCTACAAGCCCGCGAACCGAACATCGAGGGCCAGGGCGAGATCTCCCTGTCGGACCTGGTCTGGCAGTCCCTGCGGATGTCGCCGGACCGGGTCATCGTCGGCGAGGTCCGCGGCCCCGAGGTCATCCCGCTGACCAACGCGATGTCCATGGGCAACGACGGCAGCATGGGCACCCTGCACTCGTCCAGCAGCCAGGGCGCGTTCACCAAGTTGGCCGCCTACGCCGTGCAAGGTCCCGAGCGGCTGCCGATGGAAGCGACCAACCTACTCGTCGCTACCGCGCTGCACTTCGTGGTGCACCTGGAAAAACCCCGCGACGACCCGAGCAAGCGCGTCGTGTCCTCCATCCGCGAAGTCGTCGGCGCCGACGGCACCCAGATCATCAGCAACGAGGTCTGGCGCCCAGGCCCCGACCTGCGCGCCGAACCCGGTGCGCCGCTGCGCACCGACACCGCCGACCTGCTCGTCGAGGCGGGCTACGACCCGGACCTGTTCAAGCGGCGCGAAGGATGGTGGACACCATGACCACGACCGTGGCCCTGTTCGGCCTGCTCGGCGCCGGTGTGGCCGTCGCTGCCCTGCTCATCGTCGCCGGACTGCGCGGCCAACCTGCCGGTCCGACGACAGAATCGCGGCTGAGCGCCTGGCTGTCGGCACAGCATGACCGCAAGCGAGTCGGCTGGCTCGTCGCGGCCGTGCTCGCCGGCCTCATTGTCGGCGCGGTCACCGGCTGGGTGGTCGCCGCCATCCTGACCGCCCTCGCGGTCGTCGGCCTGCCACGGCTGCTCGGCTCAAACGTCGACCACAAGCGCCACCTCGAACGCATCGAGGCGATCGCCGGATGGACGGAGATGCTGCGCGACACCCTCGTGGCCGCGGCCGGCCTGGAACAGGCCATCCTCGCCACCGCCCCGGCCTGCCCCGAAGCGATCCGCGAGGAGATCACCGAGCTCGCCGTCCGCCTGGAACGCGGCGAACGCCTCGCGCCCTCGCTGCGCCACCTCGCCGACCAGCTGCACGACCCCACCGCGGACCTGGTGATCTCCGCACTGGTATCGGCCGCGGAGCACCAGGCCCGGCAGCTGGCCGACCTGCTCGGCGAACTCGCCGGTGAGGCACGCGAACAGTCGTCCATGCGGATGCGCGTCGAAGCGGGCCGCGCCCGCACCCGAACCAGCGTGCGCGTCATCGTGATCACCACGCTGTCCTTCGCCATCGGGCTGGTGCTGCTCAACCGCGGCTACCTCGCCCCGTACGACTCCGCGTTCGGGCAGATCATGCTGCTGTTCGTCGGTTTCCTGTTCGCCGCCGCCTTTGCTTGGCTGGCACGGATTGTGCGTCTGCGTGAGCCCGAGCGCTTCCTCACGGAGCTGGCCACGATCCGGTCCCACGACACCGATGTTGATGTCGATGACTTGTTCACCGGGAAAGGAGCGTCGTCATGATCAGCGCGTTGCTGTGGGGTGCCGGGCTTGGCGTCGGCTTGTGGGCGCTGGTGGTCTACGTGTTCCCGCCGCGGCCACCGCTGCGCGCCCTGGTCGATCGGTTGCACTCAACCCCCGCCCCGCCTTTGATCCTCGCGACCGACTCCGACGGGTGGGCCTTGCGGGTAGGCCGCCCGTTCATCACACCGCTGGCCGCGCTCGGGTTGCCCAACCGCAAGCTCCGCAACGACCTCGCGGTCATCGGCAAGAGCGTCGAGCACCACCTGGCCGAGAAGGTGACTCTGGCGCTGACCGGGCTGCTGCTGCCGATCGTGATGCACCTGCTGCTTGCCGTGGCCGAGGTCGGTCTCGGCTGGGAAGTCCCCGCGATCGCCAGCTTCCTGTTCGCCCTCGGTGGGTTCCTGCTCCCGGACATCAACGTCCGGCAGGAAGCCGAGCGGCGCCGCTCGACCTTCCGGCACGCGCTGTCGGCCTACCTCAACCTGATCCGGGTCCTGCTGGCCGGCGGCGCCGGAGTCGACGGCGCGCTGTCGGATGCGGTGAACATCGGCAAGGGCTGGGCCTTCCAACAGCTGCGCCGTGCGTTGGTCACCGCCAAGCTGACCCGGACCACGCCGTGGTCGGCCCTCGGTCGACTCGGCACCGAGCTCGATGTGCACCAGCTGTCCGAGCTCGCCGCCTCGGTCAGCCTCGCAGGCACCGAAGGCGCCCGCGTCCGCGCCAGCCTCGCGGCCAAGGCCGCGGCGTTGCGCACCCGTGAACTCACCGATGCCGAAGGCGACGCCCAGGCAGCCACCGAACGAATGAGTCTTCCCGTGGTGATGCTGTTCGGCGGATTCCTGATCTTCATCAGCTTCCCAGCCCTCGCGAGCGTGCTGGGAAATCTCTGAGTTTCACAAGAACTGTCCATAGCCGATCTCAAACCACAGGGGAGAAACTGATGTTCACCGAAGTTCAGATCCTCATCGCCCGCATCCGGACCGAGCTGGAGCGACTGCGCCGTGACGAGTCTGGTTACTCGACCGAGGCGGTTGTCGTCACCGCTCTGCTGGCGGCACTCGCCATCGCGGTCGTCGCGATCATCGTCGTCAAAGTCACCGAGAAAGCCAACGGCATCAGCCTGTAGGCGGCCGGTGATCACGATGCCTCGACGTCTCAGCCAATCCGTCTTGCCAAACATGCACGAGCGTCCACGCCGGACGCTCCTGCGAACCACGCTGTGCCGGCTGTGGACAGATCAGCGCGGCGCGGGCACGGTCGAACTCGTCATCGCGACGCCGCTGCTGTTGCTGCTGGTCCTGCTGATCGCGCAGTTCACGCTCTACATGCACGCAACCCACATCGCCCAAGCTGCTGCGTCCGAAGCCTTGTCCGCGGCACGGGTGTATGGCGGCAGCACTGCCTCAGGCGATGCCGAGGGACAACGCGTCCTCACGCAACTGGGAAGTGGCCCGCTGCAAGGAACATCGGTCAACGTCCAGCGGGGAGCGACCCAAGCATCCGTGACGGTCACCGGAACCGTGATCAGCGTGATCCCGTTCGCGACCTTCACGGTTCGCGCCCAAACCGCTGGACCCATCGAGAAATTCACCTCACCGACCGCCGCCGGGGCGGTGGCGCCATGACCGCGATTTGCTCGCTCCCCGCACTCGTGCACTCGGTGCGTGCGCGGATTCGCGCGCTGCGCCGCGACGAGTGCGGCTCCGCTGCGGCCGAGCTCACTTTACTGACTCCGTTGCTGATCCTGCTGCTGTTGTTCGTGGTGTTCTGCGGTCGGCTGGCTGACACCAAGCTGCGGATCAACGACGTCGCACACCAAGCAGCCCGCGCCGCCACCCTCGCCCGCACCCCGTCGCAGGCCACTGCCGCCGCCCAAGCCACCGCAGGTGACGCACTCGCCTCTGCCGGGATCGGCTGCCAGTCGCTGTCGGTGTCCACTGACACCCAGGGCCTCACGCCGGGCTCCACAGTAACCGTCACAGTGTCCTGCAGTGTCGGCCTCGGGGACCTGACCTCGCTCGGCATGCCCGGCAGCCGAACGTTCCAGTCCAGCTTCTCCTCCCCTGTGGATGTTTGGCGTGGCTTCCCACCCGCCCAAGCAGGAGGTACGCAATGACATTGGCCGCATCGCTGTGCCGCCGAACACGCCGACTGCGCGAGGACGAGGACGGCCGGGTGACTGCCTTCGTCGTCATCATCGCCCTCGGGGCACTGTTTTTCGGCGGCCTCGTGCTCGACGGCGGGCTCGCGCTGGCCGCCAAGGTCCGCGCAATGGGCGAGGCACAGGAAGCCGCGCGGGCAGGCGCCCAGGAAATCGACCTGGCCGCCTACCGCGCCGACGGCACCCTGCGCCTGGTCCCGCACCAGGCCAGCACCGCAGCGCACAATTACCTCGCCACCGCAGGCCACACAGGCACTGTTTCGGTCGCAGGCAACACGGTGCACGTGACGGTCAGCATCAATCAACCCACCCAACTGCTCGGTCTGGTCAGCGTCGGTTCCATCACGGTCGTCGGAACGGGGCAAGCCCAACCACAGCGCGGGATCTTCGGAGTACTCCCGTGACCACATCGCTCAGTCGACAGCCGCGCGCCAACAACGGAAAGGAGACCACGATGGCGACGATTGAAGAGATCGAACGCCGCGTCGAGGAAGCCGACGCCGCCCGCAAAGCGAAGAGGGCCGCCACGGCGAAGCGTGTCGGCGAACTCGCACAGCTGCGAGCCGAGGCGGCCGAGAAACTCGGCGACATCGAGCGAGAACTCGGTGACGTCCTCGCCGAATCCAGCGACGTCATCAGCGTCGACGAGCTGGCCAAGTTCACCGACGTACCGGCTACTGACCTCACCCAGTGGCTCAACGGCCGCAAGACGACTCGCCCCAAGCGCAAGCGGTCCACCACCAGCGCCTCCACCGCGAAGAACGACGCGAGCCAGGCACCGTCCACAGCGAAGACAACGTCGCCCAACCAGACCCCCGCCTCACCAGAACTCGCCAGGGTTCCCGCTCCAGTGACATGACGTCGCAACCCCGGCAGGCACAACGTTCGCGCACTCGGTAGCGACAGCGGAGCCGCAAACCTGTACGTCCAAGGAATCGAGCACGTCGTGACCACACACTCACACTTCTCTCGCCTGAAGCCGGTACGGCCGGATACGGGCCGTACCGGCCGGTGGGCGCTGTCCGCCACGCTCCGGCTTGTGCGTGGTCTACTCGCGGCCGTCGCCCTGCTCGCGCTCGTAGCGGGCCTGCCCTGGGCCCTGGCGCATTTTGTGGGTTGGCCGCTGCCAGACCACGTGCCGCCGTGGGATGAGATTCAAGCGACGCTGCTCAACCCGATGAGCGCGCAGTTCCTGCTCGACACCTTGGCCGTGGCGTGCTGGATCGTCTGGTTCTTTTTCGTGCTCGACGTCCTGCGCTGCACCGTCGATGCGGTGCGCGGAATCACCTGGCCGAAGGTCCGCCCACCCGATCCACTGCACGGGCTCGCTGCGGCCCTGATCGGCACGATCGTGCTGCCCCTGCTCAGCAACCGGACCTCGTACACCCCCACCCCGACCACCGCAGCCTTGACCGCCGATCTCACACTGGTCACGGTCGTCGCACCGCTGACCCCAGGCCCGGCCACGCAAGCCGCGGCTCCGCAGACGGCCGTCGTCCCGGCGACCACGTTGGTGATCAATCGGGCGGCGCCCGCCCCGCCGGGCATGGTCCAAGTCACCGAGGAAGTCCGGCTCCCGCACGCCGGGATCTACGACAGCCTGTGGCGGGTCGCCGAACGCATCTACGGTCCCGGCGGCGGCAGCCGCTGGCCCGAGTTGTTCCAGCTCAACCGCGGCGTGGAGCAGCCCGACGGCCGCGCGCTGACCAAGCCCAACCTCATACGGCCCGGCTGGAAGATCACCGCCTACATCCCCGCCCCAACCGAACAGCATCCTCCCGGCGAGCAGCCGCCGCCCCCGCAGCCACCACCACCGACGAGCACCGCGACGACCACACCACCATCGACACAGCCCACACCGAACACGACCCCGGCGCCAGCCACGGATACGACGGGCGAGCACCGCGACGACCGGGCCGAACCAGGGCTGGATCTGCTTACGGGCGTGTTCGTCAGCCTCGGCCTCGCCGGGGCGATCACGACGGCCATGGTGTCGGTCCGGATGTGGCGCCGACGCCGTTACCGCATCGGCAGCGGCGACCGCGCCGACCTGCAGCGCCCGATCGCCCCCGTGGTCCGCGCCCTGCGGGCCGCGTACGACCACGACGAAGAGCAGTCGGCTGACGAGGTGGAGTTCGTCGACCTCGCGCCAGCGCCACCACGGATACGGATTCACACCACCGCCGCCGGGGCCCTGAAACCCGGCGACGACCGAATCCCCGTGCCGGCGAGGATCGGTGTGCGGGGAGGTCGCGAACTCGCCCTGAACCTCGCAGGCACCCGCGGCCTCGGCCTCACCGGACCCGGCGCCACTGCCGCCGCCCGCGCGCTCCTGCTGCACCTGCTCACCGAACAGCAGCCCGGCGACGCTATCCGCGTGCTCATCCCCGCCGACGACCTGCACCTCGTCTTCGACGGCGCCGACGTCGAAACTCTGCCGTCCACAGTCCACCTTGTTGCCACGCTTGACGCCGCCCTGGATGAGATGGAAGCGGCCCTGCTCACCCGGACTCGCCACGCCATCGAGGAGCACGAATCCCGCCTCACCCCGGCCTCGCTCGTGCTGCTCGCCAGCCCGACACCGCACGCCGAACGGCGCCTACAGGCCGTCCTCGACAACGGTTCCACCCTCGGCCTGGCAGGTGTGCTCCTCGGCCAGTGGCGCCCCGGCGCAACCGTGCGTGTCCGCCACGATGGCACCGTCAGCGCCACCAGCCCCGGCCCCGCCGACGTCCTCGCCGACTCTCGCCTGTTCAGCCTGCCCGCCACCGACGCCACCGACCTGCTTACCGTGCTCCGGGATGCCGAAGGCCCTGCGGATCTGACCACACCCAACCACGCAACCAACAGCGACGAGCACGACATTGTGTTCACACCACCCGTTGCCGAGCAACGCTCGGTCGAGGAGCCAACCCAGCTCGAATCCACCCGCCCGCTGGTACAAGAAAACGACCAGCGGCCCCCAGCGAGCCCGCGGCTGCCGGACACCCAGTCCATTCCCATGGACCTCCAGCCGAAGGGCTCGCCCGCAGCCACCCCAGACGACGACACCGAGGACGACCGCACGGCCGCTATGGCCACAAAGAAACCCCCAACGCCGAAGAGCGGCGACCGGACAGCGCCGCAGCGCCCGCTGGTCGTGCGTGTGCTGGGACGCCTGCACCTGGCCCTGCATGGCGACGAGGGAGACCGCGAGCTCAACACCGTGTTGACACCGAAGCAACGGGAAGTGCTCGTCTACCTCGCGCTACACCCCCAAGGCGTCCGCCGCGAAGCCCTCAACGAAGCAATCTGGCCCGACAGCAGACCGCCGCGGCCCTACAACTCCTTCCACAACACCCTGTCCATGTTGCGCCGCGCCCTCACCGACGCCACCGACGGCCGGGCCAACAACCTCGTCCTCAACGACAACGGCCGCTACCGGCTCAACGACGAACTCGTCACCGTTGACTACTGGCAACTCCAGCACGCCCTACAGGCGCCACACCCAACCCACGCCGAAGCCCAAGCCCGACTGCACGACGCGATCGAGACCTACCAGGGCGACCTCGCCGAGGACCTGGACGTGCTTTGGATCGACCCGTTCCGCGAAGCCACCCGACGCGACGTCCTGGACGCGCTCGGCACCCTGACCCGCGCGCACGACGACAACGACCCCGAAACCGCACTCACACTGCTGGAACGCACCCGCAAGCTAGACCGCTACAACGAAGGTGTCTACCTCGCGATCATCCGCGCCCAAGCCCGCCTCGACCAGTACGCCGCCATCCCACGGACCCTCGCCCTGCTGACCGCCACATTGAACGAAATCGGCCAACACCCCAGCCCAGACACCGTCAACCTCGCCGACTTCCTCCAACGCCGCGGCAGCACCCGGCGGCAGGTCTCCACCGACAACGCCGCGGCCAGCTGAACCGCGTCCACCACGGCCGTAGCGCCTCAACCAGGCTAATCGCCGTCGTTCGGTGCCTTCTGCAGTCGCTCGATCAGATCGAGGTTCTCTTTAGGCCAGTCGATCAGAGCTCGCACCCGGACCAGCGAGTTCCTGCCAACAAGGGCCAGCGAGTACACCACAGACCGCGGAAACGTCCCGTTCCTCGATCGGTCCACCAGGCAGCGGTCTCCATCCGCCACAAGGTTCGGCCCAGCACGGGGCTCTGAACTCTGCGAACCAACCCGGTTCGCGGATCAAACGTGGTCATTTCCTGGATGGCGGCATGAGGCTCGTTGAAATGCAGCGAACCAGCGCTCAACGCCACCAGAATATGCGCGATCCATTCCCTGTTGAGCACGTGTCGGAGATCTCGCGACCGCGCCAGATGCCTAGCGTCCCGTTACCATCCCCCCCATTACTCGCTCGTCTTACTCGCTCGTCACGGCCTGCCCACAACCCGTCCCCGCAGTACAGGCGAGCCCTGAGGTCCAAAATCAGAATCGCTCCCTCCCAATTACAGGCGTATAATTTCTCCCGGTGTCAGCCGCGCCGATCAGCGTCAAGGCTGTCAACGTTGAGTCAAACGGGTACCTCGTTGCGGCGTATTCTTACCAAGGACGAACTAAGGTCACCACATCTAGTGATCACCTAGTAGATCAATGACACGGTCAGTGATCGCCATAGAGCGTCCTAGTGACCAACCGGACGACGGTCCGATAGAGTTGCCCCTTAGAGCGGTAACCCCCGGCAGCGCGAAACACCTGGTCGGACAGCTTAGAGGGGTTACCGATGTAACGCCCGACTCGGTGGCCGGCAGGCGTATGAACAGTCGATTCGGGTGGGTGGTTACCTGCCAGCGCTTGTGGCCCCGTGGTCACCCTGACTGCGTTGGTGGCCATCCGAACGTACCCCACCTCCCGTCGTCCGATGGCCACGCACCGGCCCGACTCTCGCAGCTCCGCAGCCCAAGTTCCCTGCCCTCTGCCGCGCAGTCCCCGCTGATCAACTTGGCCCGAATCCGCCACCTTATATCAATTCACATCCAATTGCACACATGCATTTGACAATCACAGTTTCAACATGATGTCAATACTCAGACTTTGTTTGCATTCCCTCGGATTCGGCCGTATGGACTGAAGCTGGATTCAACACGCACGCGATTCACCATTCATAAAACGTTGAAAAGCAAGAGATGAGCTGTTCGTTCCGATGGACTCCGCCGTGTCGGCAGTTCACTTCCCATGCCGCCCTAGGGCACGCGGCTACGCGCGTTCACCTCGTGCGTACATGGCGGCCGACCGGCACCGTTACAAGATCAAATCACGAGAAGGTCACAGCCGGGGCAACCCCCCTTGCGGAGTGTCCTATTTAGGTGTCTAATAGACATGTCATCGGGACGGTCGCCGGGAGGCGACGAGGACCAGGGCACGGCGTCCCTGCGAGTCGATCACCACGGCGTCTTTCCTGATGACAACAACCATAAGTCCCGTATAGCGCGGGCGACCGCCAGGGCGGTGCGCGATAGCAGCGATGTGGATGCCGGAGTACCCGGTGAGGCAGTAGCGGCGTGCCCGGATGGGCTCCCTGGATAACTACAGAGTGAGTCGCCGGAAGATACCGACGCCTACCCGACCACGGTCCTATGCGGGTGGGAGAGTCGACTTTCCTAGAACCGTGCGGTCTGTGGGACTACGGGCCGACCACGTATACCCCTGTGTGAAGAGGCAGGGTCGGAAAAGGGAACGGCACGGCGCGCGGGGGTTGTTCTCCCGTAATGAGCCAATGGACACGATGCGGTCGGTGTGTGTGGTGACAGCACGCGCACGGCGGACCGTCGGAACCCGAAGCACTGATCGGCCGAACAGGAGTTGCCTGTTTGTGTGTGGCGGGTGATCGTCGCGTCTTGGGATGTCTAGCGACCATCTGTGGAGTCCGGTGGTCCCATGATCGCGCATTCGCCCTGTAAGCACACGATAGCAAGCTCTTTGTGGTGGTTGATCGGTTCGGGTTCTTCCTCAACGTTGTCACGGTGCGGCGCGACTTCACCGGGTGTGCACGCGGACATGTTCCGCCCTCACTCTGGTGAGTCGTGCCGTTTCCGTGTCCACGGTGTGGACGAAACAGGCGAGCGCCGTAAGGGACGGCCATCCCTTACGGCGCTCTTGACATATCGGAAGGTGACTCCGTTATGCCCATGGTGATTGTAGACCAGAGCGTGTGCGACCGGTGCGGGCAACCCTCCGCCGACCTGGTGGAGGACGTGTGTTCCGACTGCCTGGTTCCGTGCGCGCGGTGTGACGCGCGTGTGGGTTCCACGTGCGTCACCGTGTCGGGTGAGGACATCTGCCAGGACTGCGCGACCGACCATTACGTGAAGTGTGTCCAGTGCGGTGACTTCACCGATGAGTGGTATTCCACGGATGAGGGTGAGGAGGTCTGCGAGGGATGCGTCGGTGATCATTACTCGGAGTGTGATCGTTGTGAGCTGTTCTGCCGTTACCCGTCGCGGACCGCGCACGGCGCGGAAATCTGTTCCTCGTGCTCGGACAATGACTATTGGGGGTGCGAGGACTGCGGTGAGTTGATCTGCGCGGGGGAGTACTGTGATTCCTGCATCGATGACCATTCGCGCTTGATCAACGATTACTCGTACAAGCCGGAACCCGAGTTCCATGGTGACGGTCCGCTGTTTCTGGGAGCGGAGATCGAGATCAACGTCCCCCGTAGAGGTTTGGAGGATTGCGCGGATCTCGCGGTGGCCTGGCTGGATGGTCTGGGGTATTTGAAAGAGGACAGTTCGATTGATCACGGGTTCGAGATCGTCACGCACCCGATGTCGTATGAGTGGGCGATGGATCATTTCCCGTGGCGGATGCTGGAGCAGCTTCGTGATCACGGGTGCGACGCGGACGGCACCGGGTTGCATGTGCATCTCAGCCGGGCGGCGTTCGCCTCACCGGCGCATGTGTATCGGTGGATGAAGTTTTTGCACCGCAACGCCGATCGGGTGGTCGTCGTGGCCCGTCGCCGCTCGGATGAGTGGGCGCGGTTCGACGCGGACGCCCGGGAGCATGTGAAGGACTACGCCAAGGGTGCCCGGGGTGACCGGTACCAGGCGATCAACACCCGCAATGACGACACGTTCGAGTTGCGGGTGTTCGCCAGTTC
>NZ_JBVJIN010000018.1:57589-134175 GCF_055586285.1 Actinokineospora sp. NPDC051303 | reverse complement strand
ACCCCCACAACCTCATCTCCCTCGCACTCCTCGCCCTCGGCGGATACCGCCCCGACCTACCCGAACGCACCCACACATAACTACCAAGAGCCTTTTCTCCGGGCGTGGGCGCGGCACGGCTGGCCCGAGCCCGCGGACACCGGACCATCCATAGTGGACTGGATGGACGCGTCCGGTGTCGCGGGCGCGGTCGGCGTCCCGGACGAATCCGCGCTCACCGCCGTGCTGCCGCCCGCGGGGGAGAAGGCCGCGCTGGCGGCGTGGGCGAGGTTCCACCGGGAACGGCTCGCCGACTACGAGCGCGGCCGAAACCGGCCGGACCGGCCCGGGACGAGTCGCATGTCCGCCTACCTGCGGTGGGGGTGCGTGCACCCGAGAACCCTGCTCGCCGACCTCGCCGAGTCCGGCGACGGCCCGGACGCCTACCGCGCCGAACTGGCCTGGCGCGACTTCTACGCCGACGTCCTGTGGCGCCGCCCGGAAACCGCGCGGGCCAACCTCGACCCGAAGTTCGACGCGATGGAACACGACACCGGGGCCGACGCGGAAGCCCGGTTCGCCGCGTGGACCCGAGGCGAGACCGGCTATCGGATCGTGGACGCCGGAATGCGCCAACTCCTCGCCGAAGGCTGGATGCACAACCGGGTCCGGATGATCGTGGCGAGCTTCCTGGTCAAGGACCTGCACGTGCCGTGGTGGCGCGGCGCCCGGCACTTCATGCGCCACCTGGTCGACGGCGACCTGGCCTCGAACCAACACGGCTGGCAGTGGATGGCGGGCACTGGCACCGACCCGGCCCCGTACTTCCGCGTCTTCAACCCCACCACCCAGGGCGAGAAATTCGACCCCGACGGCGACTACGTGCGCCGCCACGTGCCGGAACTGCGTGGCGTGCCAGGGAAAACGGCCCACCAGCCCGGCGACCTCGCCCCCGGCTATCCGGCGCCGATCGTGGACCACGCCCACGAACGCCAAGTCGCCCTCGCCCGCTACGACCGGGTGAAGGGCTGAGCGGGAGTCGCGCTACCGGCAACGGGAAAGGGCCGCTCCGGGCGGCCCTTTCCCCCGGTGGTCAACGGGAGTCGCCGACCTTGACGCTGACGCGGTAGCCGCAGGCCGCGCTTGCCGAGCCCAGGACCGAGACCGCGTTGCCGCAGACGGTGATGGGGAGGTTGATGGGAGCGACGACCTGATTGCCGCTGAGGATGCCGCCCTGGCCGGTCGTGATCACGGCGGCGGTGGCGGTGGGAGCGGTGAGGACCATGGCCGCTGCCGCTGCGATGGCGAGTGTGCTGATGATGCGCATGGTGTCGTCCTAGCCCTGGGAGTGGGGGTGATCACGCGATCTTCCTGGGCCACTTGGAGGTAGTCGATAGGCCATTCGGGTCTGCTGTGGAAAAACTGGAGTCAGCCGCGCAGGGCCTCGCGCAGGGGGATGCGGGGGCCGGTGCGCAGGATGGCGCCCGCGTAGATCCGGCCGCCTAGGCGGGCCAGCAGCGCGACGGCGGCCAGGGTCAGCGCGGCGGCCACGGCGACCTGCCAGGCGGGGGCTTCGGCCAAGGCTATGCGGCCGGGCATCAGGATGGGGGCGAACGGGGGCAGGACCGACAGGACCGCGGTGGCGGTTCCGTTGGGGGAGCGGGTGAGCAGGCCCAGGCCGAGGACGAACGCCAGCACCAGCACCGAGGTCACCGGCAGCAGCACCGCCTGGGTCTCCTCCTGCCGCGACACCAGGGAACCCGCCGCGGCGAAGACCGACGCGTAGAACAGGTAGCCCAGCAGGTACCAGAACAAGCCCCACAGCAGCGTTCCCAGCGCCGCGCCGGGAATGGTCAGGACTTCGGTGACGGTGGCCAGGGCGACCCCCACCGCGCCGATCACGGTGAGCTGCGCCAGGCCGACCAAGCCGAGGCCGATCACCTTGCCCAGCAGCAGCTGCCACGGGCGCACGGTGGCCAGCAGGATTTCTACTACCCGGCTGGATTTCTCCTCCACCACTCCCTGGGCGACCATGGTGCCGTAGAGCAGCAGCGACAGGTACAGCAGCGCGACGATCACCAGCGCCACCGCGAGCCGCTGGTCCCGCTGGGCGTCGGGGGCGTGCAGGGACCGCACGTCGACGCCCGCCGCGGCGACGGTCGCCAGGACGTGGTCGGGGTCCAGGTCCTCGACCGCGGCGAGTTGGGCGCGCAGGACTTCCCGCTGCGCCAACGCATTCAGGGCGCGGCGCAGGTTCTCGTCCAGGGTGTCGCCGACGACGACGCGCGGCGCGGCCGGGGGGCCGGTGACCAGGGCGTCCAGGTCGCCCTCGGCCACCATCGCCTCGCCAGCCGCCGGGTCGCGCACGGTCGACGCGCGCACATCCAGGCCGCGGGTGCGGGCTTCCTCGCTCAGCGGGCCGGACAGAACCGTTGCCTGGCCGGACAATCCGACCCGGGTGACGTTCGGGGTGCCGAAAACCGTGCTCTGCAGCAACACGAACCCGATCAGCACGGCCACCGACACCGCCGTGCCGACCAGGAACGAGCGGGTGCGCAGCCGGGCGTGCAACTCGCGCCGGGCGATCAGCCACACGGCCCGCCGCGCGGTCACGAGCCGTCTCCGACCGTGTCGCGGTAAAGCTCGACCAGGGACGGGCGGTGGTGGCTGAACTCCCGCACCGGGCCGGTGGCCAGGGCGGCGGCGAGCACGGCCTGGTCGTCAGCTCCGTCGGCCAGCCGCAGCCTGGTGCGTCCATTGTGGACATCCACGACGGTGGCGCCTGCCAGGCCGTCCGCCCAGCCCGGCGCGGCCCCGGGCGCGTGCACGACCACGGTCGTCCCGCTGCCCGCTCTCAGCTCGTCCACGGCGCCGCAGGCCACCATCCGGCCGCGCTGGATGATCCCCACCCGGTCGCACAGCCGCTCGACCAAATCCAGCTGGTGGCTGGAGAACAACACCGGCACGCCCGCCGCCGCGCGCTCGCGCAGCACCGCGGCCAGCACGTCCACCGCCAGCGGGTCGAGGCCGGAGAACGGCTCATCCAGCACCAGCACCTCCGGGTCGTGCACCAGCGCCGCCGCGAGTTGCACCCGCTGCTGGTTGCCCAGGCTCAGCCGCTGCACCTCGGCGCCGCGGTGCTCGCGCAGCCCTAGCCGGGCGATCCAGTCCTCGGCGGCGCGGTGGGCCTGGTTCACCCCCAACCCGTGCAGCTCGGCGAGATAGACCAGTTGGTCGAGCACCCGCATCCTCGGGTACAGGCCGCGTTCCTCCGGCAGGTAACCGAACCGGCGGCGGGTCGCGTGGTCCAGCGGCGCGCCCGCCCAGCGCACCTCGCCCGCGTCCGCGACCACCACCCCCAGCACGACGCGCATGGTGGTGGTCTTGCCAGCGCCGTTGCCCCCGACGAACCCGAACAGCTCGCCCGCGCGCACCTGGAAACTCACCTGGTCGCAGGCGGCGACGTCGCCATAGCGTTTGCAGACCCCGTCAATCTCCAGCACGACCGATGCCCCCTGCCTGACGCTGTCCGGCCCAGTATCCCGGTTCGCGGGTCGGTGAACCGACTGGCCGGTGCGCCTGCAAACGAGTTGGTCGTTTCGGGCCCGGCGGGGAACGGATCGGAGGATTCTCCGTCACAGTGGGGCGGATCATCCGGGATGGACCATTGGAGGGGTGTTGACGAACCCTGAGCAGTGGCTCGCGCAGTACGACGAGACGCTGAAGAAGGCCGCGGCGAGCGCGCGGAAGGCGGACCAGGCGCTGCGGGAGGTGGGCGGCTCGGCCACCTCGCCGGACGGGGAGATCACCGTCCGGGTCGCGGCCAACGGCGCAACGACCGATCTGGTCCTGCGGCCCGGAGTGCGCGACATCGAGCCGGAGCACCTGGCGCGGGTGATCATGGAGGTCACCCGGCAGGCGCAGCGCGAGGCGGGCGCCCAGGTCGTGGCGGCCATGCGGGAGCTGGTCGGGGACTCGCCCGCGCTCGACGTCGTCAAGGCGCACCTGCCCCAGGGGCACGCCGGGGACGGCACGGACGATCCGTCGAACCTCGAACTCCTGCGCGACACGCGCGGCGACGACGAGTACTTCGAGAACCCACCCGAAGTCGTCAACTAGGAGCCAGGCACATGGGCAGCGGATTTGACGTCAACGTGGCGGAGGTGCGGGTCCACGCGCGCACCGTCGCGGCTCTCTCGACCCGGGTGGGTTCGGCCACCGGGTCCGCGCGGTCGGTGTCCGACGGCGCTTACGGCGTGATCGGCCAGTTCTTCGCCGCCGCGGTCACCGGCGCCTGCGGGGACGTGCTCGACGGCGTGCGCAAGGTCGCCGCGGCGGTCGACGACGTGCGGGCGGGACTGGAGACCGTCGCGCGCGAGTACGAGCGGATCGACGCCGGGAACGCGGCGACCTTCGCGGGCCGGGAGGCGGGCAGATGACCACCGGCGAGCAGGCGGCGGCCAGCCTCACCGTCGACGTCAGGGGCGCGAAGACCGCCATCGAGCGCGGCGACTGGCTCGACGCGGGCCTGTCGATCACCAACGTCGCCCTCGACGTCATCGGCATCGCGGAGGACCCGCTGGGGGCCGCGGGCAGCGCCGGGTTCGGCTGGATCATCCAGCACATCTCGTTCCTGCGGGAGCCGTTCGACGCGCTGCTCGGCGACGCGGACTCGATCATGGGCAGCGCCCAGGGCTGGGCCAGGGCAGGCGACGAACTTGTCGCCGCTGCCGACACCTACCGCGATGCCGTGGCGAGCGAGACCGGCGGCTGGCAGGGCGCGGCGGGCGAGGCGTACCGGCGGGCCGCCGCGACCCAGGCCGAGGGGCTGGACGCGCTCGCCGAGGTCAGCCGGGGCGTCGGGGCGGCGATCAGCGGCGCGGGCAAGCTGCTGGCGCAGGTGCGCAAGGCCGTGCTGGACTTCATCAACTCGTGCGTCCAGAAGGTCATCACGATCATCATCGAGGCGCTGGCCAAGTCCTGGCTGAGCTTCGGGGCGAGCATCGCCGAGGGCATCGCCCGCTCGGTCGCCGAGGCGGTGCGGACGGCGCAGAAGATCATGGGCGAGGTGCGGAAGTTCATCTCCTCGCTGCAGAAGATCATGACCACGATCCAGAAGATCGTGAAACTGGCCAAGTCCGTGAAGCGGCTCCTGGAGACCATCGGCGGCCGCGCCAGCCAGTCCCCGACCGCGACGACCCGCCAAGCCGCCCCGGTGAACACTGCGGGCATCGACGCCGCCGCCGACCGGACCTACACCACCCCGGCCACGGCGGGCCCGACCTACACCAGCACCGCCGCGCCGGACTTCACCCAGTTCCGCCCCGTCGCCGGGGCCGAACCCGCCTACGGCCCCAGCGGCCCACCCCCGACCCCGGGCGTGCCCGCGTCCCGCGTGGACCGCGCCCGGTGGATCGGCTCGGCCGTCGAGATCCTGGTGCACCACGGCGTCGACCCCGCCAAAATCGACGCCGAACAGATCGCGCGCATCGTCGACCGAGCCTCCGGCGGCAACCCGCACGCGATGGACATGAACGCGCCCAGCGCGGCCGAGGGCGCCCCGCCCAAGGGCCTCACCCAGATCACCGACCCGGTGTTCCAACAGCACCAGATCCCCGGACATGGCGACATCTGGCAGCCGGTTGACAACCTGCTCGCCGGAATCCGGTATTTCCTGGCGCAGTGGGGTTCGCTGCTGGCGGCCTTGGAAGGCGCGTTCGACGCCGAGTGATGTCGGTTACGGCCGCCTCTCCGCAGCGGGGAGGCGGCCGTAACGCGTCGGTGGGTTCCGGCAGCGGCAGGCGGGGGCATGACGCGGCGAACCTTCAGGAGTGGGTGTCGGGCTTGGATCTCGGCGAACGTCTGCGGCCTGACCCGGCCGAACGTCGCCAACGACCGGCAGGCATCCGGCCCTTGTAGTCGCACCCTGTCGGCGTTCGGCATGTCGCCACGTGGGGAGGTGGTCGTAACGCGTCGGTGGGGGATGGCGACTCCTCCGGCAGCGGCAGGCGGGGGATCATGACTCGGCGAGTGCTCATCGGTGTGGTGTTGGCGGGCGCGTGTGCGGGGTTGTTCGTCACGGTTTATCTGAGTGGGCTGGGCGATGACGCCAGGGGCGCGTTGGAGCCGGTCAGCTGGGTGGCGGGGATCGTGTCGGCGGGGCTTGCTGTGGTGGCGGTCGTGTTGGCGCTTCCGGTGCGGAAGTCGGCGGTGGAGCGGGTCAGCACGCCCGCGCAGCTCGACCACGCCGAGCGGGCGTTGCGGGCGGCCATCGGGGCGTTTCTGGAGGACGAGTTGGGGCGTCGCGGGCTGGATGATGTGGTGATTCCGGTGCGGTGGCGGGCCGAGGGCGAGGCGGCCGAGCTGGTCATCCGGGAGACCGGTGAGCTGGTGGACCCGGTGCCGCCCCGGCTGCGGCTGTTCGTGGTGGGTGAGGCCGGGGCGGGGAAGACGACGGCGTGTCTGATGATCGCCCGCGCGTTGTCCGCGGACGGCGCGGTTCCGTTGGTGTTGCCCGCCAGTTCATGGCGCCGGAAGTACGCGAGCCTTCAGGAGTGGGCGTCGGCTTGGATCTCAGCGAACGTCGGTGTTCTGGGCAACACGGCCGAGTACGGCGGGACGGCGGTGGCGGGGCTGGTCTCCGCGGGCCGGATCCGCTGCGTCGTGGACGGTGTGGACGAACTTCCCAAGCCCGACCGGATCGACCTGCTGGCGTTGCTTGCCCGCGCGAACGCCCGCACGCCGCTGATCATCACCTGTCGGAAAGGCCCGCACGACGCGCTCAAGGGCGCGGCCAACCGGATCAGCGGGCTGCGCACCGTGACGCTGCTGCCCACGCCGCCCGCCGAAGCCGTGGCGTACCTGACGAAGTCCGACAGCCGGTGGGCCGATCTCGATCCGAAGTCGCCGAAGCTGGGCAGCGCGTCGCCGACCGCGCTCAAACGCCTGCTGTCCAACCCGCTCACCATCTACCTGCTCCGACAGGTCTACCTCGACCCCGGTTTGCGGGAGGACGGCAAGCCTCTCGAACAGCGGCTGTGGCGGCGGCTGGTGCCCTCGGTGTTCGGGGCCTCGGCCGCGCGGGCGCCCGAACTGCTGCTGCCCAAGACCGGGCCGCGCACGGCGTGGAAACCGGAGAAGGCCGCCCAGTGGATCGAGTTCCTGGCCCGTGAGCTGGCCGCCGAGACCGGTGAGCTGCGCTGGTGGGAGCTGGCGGACCGGATGCGGCGTCCGTGGATCGGGCTCGCCGTCTGCGCTTCGCTGATCGCGGGGCCGCTCTATCTGGTCGAAGCCTGGTTGACCGGCTCGGCCGAGATTCTGGGTGGTCTCGTCGTGGTGGTGACCATCCCGCTGGTCGGTGTGGCGGTCGGGCAGTGGATGACGCCCGCGTCGGTGCGGTCGCCGGACGATCCGCTGGTGGACACCATGGTGGGGGTCGCGGTGGCGGTCGGGACGGCGACGGGTCTGGTCGTCGGCCTGCGCACCGGGGCGTGGCTGGGCGCGCTCAGCGCTGCCCTGACCGTGTTTGTCACGGTGCTCATGGCTGTCCGCTGGCTCGTGCAGCGGCCGTTGTCGCGGACGCGGACGTACGCCAGTCCGGACGCCGCCGTGCGCCGGGTGCGCAGGCTCGCGTTCGGCGCTGTCGTGCCGGTGTTCGGCGCGCTCACCGCCACGGTCTATGTGATGCCGCGGTCGGTGGTCGAGTACCCGGCCGCGGTTTCCGTGGCGGCCGGGTGCCTGACCAGCGCGCTGATCCTCTCGATCACCGTGTGGGGCCGCTATTTCAGCGCCCGGATCACCTGCGCCGCGCTGGGGCTGCTGCCGTGGCGGCTTGGGCGGTTCCTGGACGACGCGAGCCGGGTCGGTGTGCTGCAACGGGTCGGCGGGCATTACGCCTTCCGGCACTCGCGGCTGCGGACGATGCTCGCCGACGAGGTCACACCGACGCCGTGAGGCCGTTCAGGGTGCGCTCGACCAGGGCGGTGACGGCGGGCGCCGCGGCGGCTTCGTCGGCGGCGACCAAACCGATCCGGGTGCGGCGGTGCAGGACGTCGGCGGGGGTGAGGGCGCCTTCGTTGCGCACGGCCCAGACGACCTCGGCCGCGGTGACCGGGCAGCCGGGGGCGATCGGGGCGGCCAGCTCCGGGTCGAGCTGGCCCAGGGCGTGCACGGTGGCGGCTTCGGTTCCGTAGCGGGAAACCAACCGAACCGGCGCGTCCACTGTGGATAGAGTGGTACGAGACGCCGCGCCGACCAACGGAATCGTCCGGGTGCGCGACGGTCCCGCGGCCAGCCCCGAAGCGTCGATTGCCGCGTCCACCGCGTCGGCGGCCATTCGGCGGTAGGTGGTCAGTTTGCCGCCCACCACGGTGATCACGCCGTTGGACGCGGTCAGGACGGCGTGGTTGCGGGACAGGTCCGCGCTGCGCGAATCCGCTGCCAGCACAGGAGAATCGACCAGTGGACGCAGACCGGCGAACGCGCCCAAGACGTCCGCGCGGGTCAAGGTCCGCTCCAACGCCGAGGACGCCACCGACAGCAGAAAGTCCACATCGGACTCGGGGACCGTGGGCACGGCCGGGATCGGGCCGTCCACCGGCTCGTCGGTCAGGCCGACGTACACCCGGCCGTCCTCCTGCGGCAGCACCAGCGCGAACCGGCCGAACGCGCCCGGAATCGGCACCGTCAGCGCTGCTCCGCCCACGCCCAGCGCCGCGCCGTCAAGCACCAGGTGCGACCCGCGGGAGGGCCGCAGCCGCACCGCCGGCACGAGTTCGCCCGCCCACACGCCCGCCGCGTTCACCACCGCCCGCGCGCGGATCTCGACCGCCCGCCCGGTGAGCCCGTCCACGATCTCCGCGCCCGTGCCGCTCACCCCGGTCACGCGGGCCCGGGTCAGCACGCGCGCGCCGAACCCGGCGGCGGTGCGGGCCAGGGCGACCACCAGGCGGGCGTCGTCCACGAGTTGGCCGTCGAAGGACAGCAGGCCGCCGCGCAGCCCGGTCCGGCGCAGGCCGGGGGCCAGGGCCAGGGCTTCGGGGGCGGACACCCGGCGCGGGCGGGGCAGCAGGCTCGACGGGGTGCGCGCCGCGCGGCGCAGGGCGTCGCCCGCGAGCAGGCCCGCGAACGTGACGCCCGCGTCGCGGCGGGACACCGCCGGGTGCAGCGGCACGAGCAGCGGCAGCGCGCGAGTCAGGTGCGGCGCGGTCGCGGTCATCAGCACGCCGCGCTCGACGGCGCTCTCGTGGGCCAGGCCGACCTCGCCGTTGGCCAGGTAGCGCAGGCCGCCGTGGACGAGTTTGCTCGACCACCGGGAGGTGCCGAACGCCAGGTCTTCCGCCTCGGCGATGGCCACGGTCAGCCCGCGCGCGGCGGCGTCGAGGGCGACGCCCGCGCCGGTGACCCCGCCGCCGACGACCAGCACGTCCACGGTCTCGCCCGCGGCCAGGGCGGCCAGGTCCTCGGCGCGGCGGGCGGCGTTGAGCGCGGTGCGGGCGGTCATGGCGCGAGACTCGCGTCCAGCACGTGGGCCAACTCCGCCAGCAGCGCCTCGGCGTCGACGTCGACGGTGGCGGGCCCGTGTGAGAGGACGAACGACTGCACCACCAGCAGCAGCGCGCGGGCCTGGGTCGCCGGGTCGGCCACCCGGACCGAGCCGTCCGCGTGCCCGGCGGTGAGCTGGGCCAGCAGGAACTGCTCGGCGATGTGCTGGGTGCTGCCCAGCCGCTCCACGACGTAGGGCAAGACCAGTTCGCCGTCGCGGTCGAGGACGGTGCGCATCAGCGGGTCAGCCACGATGGCCCGCACGCCCGCCACCGAGCCGCGGACCAGCCGGGCGCGGGCGTTCTGGCCGGTCACCGCGCCGCTGGTGCGCGCGAGCAGCGCGCCGAACTCCCTGGTCATCAGGGCTGTCAGCATGCTGCGCACGTCCGGGAACCGCCGGTAGAGGGTCATCCGGCTCACCTCGGCGCGCCGCGCGACGTCGGTCAGCGTCGTGCGCCGCACGCCCTGGTCGAGCACGCAGGCGCGGGCGGCGTCCAGCAGCGCGTCGTCGTCCACGCGGCTGGGCGAAGCTGCCCGCACAGCGGTTTTTGTGTGACGTTCAGACGTCATATGTCACACTCTAACCGTGAACCTGCCTGTGGACCACCCAGTCCTCCCTGACCGCCGGGTCCGCGCCGGTTGGACCCGCTCCGGCGGCGCGGACGCGGTCCTGCCCGCGCACGCGAACCGGTGGCTGAGCGCGAAGACCGGGCTCGCCGCGCGCAGCACGCCGGTCGCGCCCGACTCCGCGCTGACCGTCGCCGAGTCGGGGCTGCCCGCCCCGGCGCGCGCCGTCCTGGCGGACATCGTCGGCGCCGAGCATGTCTTGGTGGAGCGGGAAGACCGACTCGGCCGCGCGGGTGGACTGTCCTATGTGGACCTCATGGCCCGCAGGGGCGCGGGCAGGCCCGCCGTGCCGGATGCCGTGGTGTGCCCGGGAAACCGCGCCGAGGTGCAGCGCGTGGTCGAGGCGTGCGCGGAGCACGACATCGCCGTGGTGCCCTTCGGCGGCGGCACGTCGGTGGTCGGCGGAGTGGCGGCGCTGCGTGGCGGCAAGGCCGCGGTGGTCGTGCTGGACCTCGCGCGCCTCGACCGGCTCGTCTCGGTCGACCCGGTCTCCCGGCTCGCGGTGTTCGACGCCGGTGTGCTCGCCCCGGAAGCCGAGCGGCTGCTCGCCGCGCACGGGCTCACCCTGGGCCACTTCCCGCAGTCCTTCGAGCGCGCCACCCTCGGCGGGTTCGCCGCCACCCGCTCCTCCGGCCAGGCTTCGGCGGGCTACGGCCGGTTCGAGGACATGGTGGCGGGCGTCCGGCTCGCCACCCCGCGCGGCGAATGGCGCCTGGGCGTGTCGCCAGCCTCCGCGGCCGGACCCGATCTGCGGCACCTCGTCGTCGGCAGCGAAGGCGCGTTCGGGGTGATCACCGAGGTCACCCTGCGGGTCCGCCCCGCCCCGGCCTGGGACCGCTACGAGGGCTTCGTCCTCGACGGCTTCGCCGAGGGCGCGGCCGCGGTGCGGACCCTGGCCCAGGGCGGCGCGCTGGGCACGGTCACCCGGCTGTCGGACCCGAAGGAGACCGAGGTCGCGCTGGCCCTCGCCGAGGGCTGGCGGCCCGCCGCGCTGCGCGCCTACCTGCGCGCCCGCGGCGTCGTGGAACCCTGCCTGCTGATCGTCGGCTGGGAAGGCCGCACCCGCGCCGAGATGCTGGCCCGCCGCCGCGCGACCCGCCGCGCGCTCGGGCCGGTCGTGCGGCTGGGCGTGGGACCGGGCGACGCCTGGCGGGCGGGCCGGTTCGCCGGGCCCCGCCAGCGGGACGCGCTGCTCGACGCCGGGATGTGCGTGGAAACCCTGGAGACGGCGACCTACTGGGCGGGGGTGGACCGGCTGCGCGCCGCCGTCCGCGGCGCCCTGCTCGGGTCGCTGACCGGCCCCGGCCGCAAGCCGATCGTGGCCTGCCACATCTCCCACGCCTACGAGACCGGCGCGTCGCTGTACTTCACCGTCCTGGTCCCCCGCGACGCCGACGACCCGATCGGACAGTGGCAGGCGGCGAAACAGGCGGCCAGCGCCGCCATCGCCGGGCTCGGCACCATCACCCACCACCACGCCACCGGCGTCGACCACGCCCCCTACCTGCCCGGGGAGATCGGCGCGCTCGGCGTCGACGTGCTCGCCGCGGTCAAGGACCGGCTGGACCCGCGTGGCGTCCTGAACCCGGGGAAGCTGATCGCCGCACCACCCCCAGCGCCAGGCCCCCGACCAGTCCGCTGAAGAACAGCAGCGACGCGGTGGTGGCCCGCTCGCTGATCGCCCGCTCGCACATGTCGATGTAGGACACCGTCAGCGCCCGGTCCGCCACGCCCAGGTCCTCCACGATCCACGGCGTCTCCGCGCCGCCGATGGCGTTTCCGCAGGTCACCGATCTCGACTGGGCCGCGTCCGGGTGCGCGACGTGCACCGGGATCAGGGCCATCACCAGCCCGGCCAGCAGTCCCACCACCGACAGCACCGCGGCGAAACCCCGCCGGGTCAGGGTGATCTGGGCGAGCGGGTCTTCCGCGGGGGCGCCGTCGGGTTCGGTGCTCATGGCGCAGAGCCTGACGGATTCACCCGTCCGCCGGCTACCGTCTGGGTGAGAACAACTGGCCTACGGCGGTGTGACGCGCCTTATGGGGACTTGGTCACCTGCTGGTCGGCGTGCACGACGTAGCGCTGCTGCGGTGGCCGCCGGGGCATGTCCGAGGGCTTGGGCACCCGCGCGTACGGCACCGGCGGCTCGCTTTCCGGCAGGCCGTAGAACCGCTGCGCGGCGTGCGCGTCGGCCCTGGTCAGCGGGCCGTCCGCGGTGGGCGCGTCCTTGACGACCTCTTTGGCCACCGCGATCCGCAGCTTCCGCTCGTCCAGGCGCGCGCCGTCGAGCGGCACCAGGCTTTCCCGGCGCCCGAACAGCCCGGTGCCGACCGTCACCCACGCGGGCTCGCGGGTGGCGGCGTCCAGGTACACCGCGCCGACCCGGCCGACCTTGCGGTCGTCCGGGTCGAACACGTCGCTTCCGATCAGGTGCTGCGGTCTCATGGACCACACGGTCGCGTCGGCGTGCGACCCGCGCAACGCGCATCACCCGATGGAGTGCACTTTTCCCAGGTCAGGCCGGGTAATAGGCGCTGGTCTCGATCCGTCCGCCCGAGCAGACCGACCCGAACGCGAACGCGACCGTCACCTGTCCCGTGCCGCCCGGAAGGGTCACGCGCAGCGCCGTAGACGGCGGCCTGCACGGGCCTTCGACCGGCTCACCCGGACCCGGCACGACACTCCACCGCAGCCGCTTGCCCGCCGCCGCGCCGGGAGCGAGCCGCACCGGCGTCGGCCCCGGGTCGTTGACGTGCGCGTCCACGGTCGGGTTGCGCGACCCGTCCGCGGCGACCAGATGGACGTCGCCGAACCCGTTAAGCGTGCAGGTCGCGGCCGAGACGTTGCGGACGGCCAAGGTGGCGTGCCGCTGTCCCGCCCCCGGGTCGAGGTCCCCGATCGACGCGGCCAGCGCCGCCGCGCCGCACAACCCACCGTCACTCTCCGGAGCGGGCGCGACCACCGCCGCGAGCGCGACCGCCACCGCTGTTCCTGTTGTCCCCCACATGACTTCCCCCATTCGTCGTGTGTGGACTGTCCTATCAGGGCGACCGGAAACCGCGCCGGACACCGGCCCCCGTTCACCCGATCGTGGACGCCGCGCCCAGGCGTCGGTTCTGGCCGGCCGCTGTTTAGCCGATGGTGGATTCCGCGTCCCAGGGGTCGGTGAGGGCGGCCATTCCGGTCACCGGGGCGACCCAGACGTAGGTCCAGCACACGTCGCCATTGGCGGTCGCCACTCGGACGCGCACGTACTCCTCGCCCTCGTAATCGTCCAGTGCCGCCAGGGCCGCGCCCTCGCGCAGCGGCACCGTCCACCCGGACACGCCCGGTCCGGCGCCCAGCCGCAGCGCGGGGTAGCCGAAGCCGGTGTCGAACAGGGTGCCGCCCAGCCGCGCCCGCCGGGGCTCGCCCGCGACGTGCGGGGCGAGCAGGTGCCAGGCCGAGGCCCCCGGCTGGAGGGTGCCGTAGACGAACAGCGCCCCGGGGTAGTCGGCCGGGTCTGGGGCGCCGACCAGCACGTCGAGGTCGAGGCCGTCGTTGGGCGCGGGCTCGCCGACCAGGTTCACCGCTACGGCCTGCGGCACGTCGGCGCAGCGCACGGGGGCGCCGTCGACCAGCAGCGGTCTGCGGATGGTGGACGCGCCGACGTAGGCGGGCACCCGGTCGAGCACGCCGCCGCCGTCGATGAGCGTCACCCGGCCGGAGGACACCCGGGCCAGGTGGTAGCGCTCCCCCCGGCCCTCGCAGACGTCGAGGACGGCGAGTTGCTCCTGGGTGACCATGAGGACGGCGTGCTCCTCGTCCGCCCCGGGGCTCGCCGCCAGGACCACCGGGCGCTGGTCGTCGACCACCCGGAAACCCGCCGCCCATACCGCCGCCAAGCCCTCACAGCGAACCCGGAGAACGGCGACCGGCCCACACAGCCCGAGGGCTTCGCGTAACCAGGTGAGTTTGGCCGGGTTCGGGTTGGAGCCGTAAGACAGCAGCGGCAGCCGCTCGGCGAGCGGCGCGGCGCCTCGCGCGGTCAGCCAGGCGTCCAGGTCGGTTCCGTCTACCCGCCAGCCGGAGAGCGCGGCCGGGTCGGCGGTCAACGGCCAGCCGCGGCCGTCGTCGTGGACGAACGAGCACGGCGGGCGGGTGCCGGGGTAGGGCACCGCGGGGAACTCGGCATCGGTGAACACCGCACTCCTCGGGTCAGGCTCGCTTCCCGAAGGCGGGCTTCGAGGAGGTGAGTATCCCCAAGCCCGCCCTGGGCGCCGTCTGGGGTCGGCACTGAC
This sequence comes from Actinokineospora sp. NPDC051303, assembly GCF_055586285.1. Taxonomy (NCBI): domain Bacteria; kingdom Bacillati; phylum Actinomycetota; class Actinomycetes; order Pseudonocardiales; family Pseudonocardiaceae; genus Actinokineospora; species Actinokineospora sp. NPDC051303. Next base: position 119,745 of record NZ_JBVJIN010000018.1, on the reverse strand, counting down.
TTTTCCGAGCCCGGCCGCCGCGGTCAACGTCGAGCGGACTCCACTAGGCCGAATGGCCGCCATCGGACAGCGCGGCTTTGCGATGGTCGTAGGAGCGCTGGGCGGCGAGGATGTCGGGGGTCTGCCGCTCGATCAGGCGGTAGAGCTCCCGCACGCGTTCGGCCATGGGGACGCCCAGGTGGGTGAGGGAGTAGTCCACATGTGGGGGAATCACCGGGTGGACTTCGCGGTGGACCAGGCCGTCGCGTTCGAGGGACTGGAGGGTTTGGGCGAGCATCTTCTCGCTCACGCCGCCCACCGCGCGCCGTAGCTCGCTGAAGCGGTGGGTGCCGTCCAGGAGGACGCCGAGGACCAGGACGCCCCAGCGGCTCGCCACGTGCTCCATGACCGCGCGGCCGGGGCAGTCGCGGTTGAAGACGTTGAAGGGTGTGGCCTCGATCATGTCGCCCATGTGCGTGCGCCCCTTTCACCTGGTGGCTTTCGTTCGGGTAAGTATAGGAGGTTCAGGTAGGTACTATCTCTAAGTTAGTGCCCGACCTACGGTTCGTCCGAACCCGACGCGACTAGGGAATGGACGAACCGTGACGATCTTGGTGACCGGCGCCACCGGACAACTTGGCAGCCTTGCCGTGCGACACCTGCTCGACCGGGCGCCCGCGGCCGATCTGGCGGTCTCCGTGCGCGACCCTGCCAGAGCGGCGCGCCTCGCCGAGCGCGGCGTGGCCGTGCGGCAGGGGGATTTCACCCGGCCGGACAGCCTGGACTTCCACGGGGTGGACACGCTGCTGCTCATCTCCGCGGACGGGCCGGACGACGTGCGGGGGCCCGCCCACCTGGCCGCCGTCGCCGCGGCGCGCCGCGCGGGGGTGCGGCGGCTGGTCTACACGAGCCTGAGCGAGGCGGACACCTCGCCGCTGCTGCTGGCCCGGGTGCACGCGGCGACGGAGGCCGCCATCCGGGACAGCGGGCTGGCCTTCACTTTCCTGCGCAACGGTCTGTACCACGAGGTGTTTACCGACGCGCTACCGCAAGCGCTTGCCAGCGGGGCTCTTACGACCGCCACCGGTGACGGTGAGATCGCTACCGCCAGCCGGGACGATCTCGCTCTCGCCGCCGCGATAGTGCTCACCGAAGAAGGGCACGACGGCGCGGTGTACGAGCTGACCGGGCCGCGGGCGTGGCGGTTCTCCGAGCTGGCGGCCATCGCGGCCGAGACCGCGGGCAAGCCGCTGGCGCACGTCCCGGTCCCCGACGACGAGCGGCGGGCCGTCCTCGCGGGCGCGGGGCTGCCGGGGTTCGTGGTGGACCTGCTGGTGGACGCCGAGAGCCACATCCGCGCGGGCGCGCTCAGCGCGGTCCGCCCCGACCTGGCCAAGCTCATCGGCCGGGAGCCGACCCCGGTGGAGCGGGCCGTCAGCGCCGCGCTGGCCGGATGATGTAGGCGATCCCGCCGGACGCGCCCGCGACCGCGCCGCTGGCGGTGTGCCGCTTGGTGCGCAGCCAGATGGTCTCGAACTGGGCCCGGTCGTACACCCGGCGCACGGCGGCGTTGCTCGGCGACGCGGGGTCGTTGGCGATCACGTCCCCCTCGGGGGTGAAGCCGACGACCACCATCAGGTGACCCGCGGTGCCGTAGCCCGCGCCGTCGAGCTCGTCGGCGCGGAAGGACTGCGAGGTGACCACCGGGACGCCCGCGGCGATGTAGGACTCCAGCTCCGCCATCGACCGCAGCCGTGTCACATGCGCGGACAGGCCGAACGTGGCGGCGTAGGCGGTGTTGAACGGCCAGTTCCCGGTGCCGTCGTAGGCGCGGTCGTAGGTGTGCCGGGCGGCGTGGTCGACGCTGGGGTCGGCGTACGCCGGGTCCACCCAGGCCAGGTCGGCGGCGCTGGGACCGCGGCCCCAGTACTCGACCACCATCTCCGTCGAGGTCGGGCTGCACCACGCCTCGCCGCCGCCCCCGTACTCGGGGTACTGGCCGACGTGGGTGTTCTGCGAGTAGCGGGGCACCGGCAGCTCGATCCCGCGGGCCTGCCCGGGGGCGCTCGCGGGCACGGTGAACCGGTCCGGCACGGCCGAGGTCATCGCGCCGACCATGCTCAGCGTCGGCGAGGCGTCCGTGCCCGCGAGCCGGTAGAGCGTCACGCGCAACCGGTAAGCGGTAAGACCCTGGGCGGCGACGAACGTGTCGACGTCGACCGTGCCCGCCGCGTCGGACTGCCCGGGGACGCTGGTGCGCTGGATGTCGCCGTCGCCGGAGGCCCACCGGCCCAGCGAGTACCAGCGGGGACCGCCCGAGCCGCGCAGCTCGACGTGCAGCCACGTCCCCGGCGGCGTCACCGCGTTCCACGACGCGACGAGCTGCGTGGCGGCGAACCCGGGCCGGTGCTCGGGCGAGGTCCAGGCGCCGTACTCGTAGCGCCGGGTAGTGCCCAATCCCGGCTCGGTGTGCTCGACCGTGCCCGCGGGTCGCGCGATCCGGAGGCCGTTTCGGGCGGGTAAGAGCCCCTCGGAAAGCCCGGCGGCGAACGCGCGGGGCAGGCGGAACTCGCGGTAGTCGACCGGCGCCGTCACCGCGGCGGCGGCCGGGACGGGGGAGACGACGGCGGCCAGCGCGACACAGCAGGTGACGAGAATCCGGGACATGGTCATGGTGCCGATTTTCGCGTCGCGCGCGTGCCGTGTAAACGGTTGACAGCCGGTTGGCTCAGTCCGCCGTCCCGGTCTCCAACTCGGTGACGAACTCCGCCCAGAACTCCTCGACGCACCGCTCGATGCGGATGCCCAGCTCCAGCGACTTCACCTGCCACGGGTCGGCGTAGTCCACGATCCGCTCGTGCTGGGCGAGATAGCCGTCCGCGCGGGACTTGTGCGAGTCCCGCCGCGTCCGGGCCAGGTTGACCAGGTCAGCCCGGTCGCCGAAGGTCGCGAAGAACAGCTTGAGCAGGCCCAGGTCGCGCACCTCGGTCTGCTCAGGAGTGGGCGCCCCCAGCCACTCGCGCAGCGCGTCGCGGCCCTCCTGGGTGATCGAGTACGTGCGCCTGCGCCTGCCGCCGTCCTCGATGGCCGCGGTGACCAGGCCGTCCTCGGCGAGCCGCGCGGGCTCGTCGTAGAGCTGGGAGTGCGCGAACGCCCAGAAGTTGCCGACGGTGTACCCGACCCGCTGCTTCAGGTCGTAGCTGGTCGCCGGGCCGTGGCTGAGCATCCCCAAGACCACATAGGACGTGGCGTTGAGCTTGCGGGCGCGCGGACCGAGCGTCGGCTCGCTGGGCAGGGTCGTCACCCCCTTCAGTCGCGGGAACGCGACGACCCTACCCAGCCCCTTGGCTCCGTGCGCCCGATTGGCGGCGCCGACTCGGACTAATCGGCCGCGTGCGCTGTGCCGAGCGGGCTAGGCCGCTCAGCCGAGCCGCTTGACATCCAGCCTGCCCTCGGAGTGCGCGGCGCGCAGCACCTTCTTGTCGAACTTGCCGACGCTGGTCTTGGGCACTTCCTCGATGAACGCCCAGCTCTCCGGAAGCTGCCACTTGGCGACCTTGTCCGCCAGGAAGCCGCGCAGCTCCTCCGGGCTGGCCTCGGCTCCCTCGCGCAGCACCACGGTGACCAGCGGGCGCTCGTCCCACTTCGGGTCGGGCACGCCGATCACCGCGGCCTCGGCCACCGCCGGGTGCGCCATCACGTGGTTCTCCAGCTCCACCGACGAGATCCACTCGCCGCCGGACTTGATGATGTCCTTCGACCGGTCGGTGAGGGTGAGGAAGCCGTCCGGGGTGAGGGTGCCGACGTCGCCGGTGCGCAGCCAGCCGTCGTCGAACTTCTCCGCGCCCTCGCCGTCCTCGGCCAGCCGGTAGTACGACGCGGCGATCCACGGCCCGCGCACCTCAAGCTCGCCGATGCTCTCGCCGTCCCACGGGGCCTCGCTGCCGTCGTCGCGGATCAGCCGGGCGGTGACGCCCGCGGGCAGGCGGCCCTGGGTGTAGCGGTACTCCCAGGCCGCCTCCTCGGAGATCCCGGCCGGGGGACGGCACACGGTGCCCAGCGGCGAAGTCTCCGTCATGCCCCACGCGTGGGTGATGTGCACGCCGTACTTCTCGGCGAACGTGTGCATCATCGACGGCGGGCACGTCGCGCCGCCGACCACGACCTCACGCAGCGAACTCAGGTCCGCCGGGTGGCTGTCGAGGTGCGCGAGCAGGCCCTGCCAGATGGTCGGCACCGCGGCCGAGTGCGTCGGCCGGAACCGCTCGATCATGGTGGCCAGCGGCTCCGGCTGCAGGAACCGGTCCGGCATGATCAGCGACGCGCCGGACATGAACGCCGCGTACGGCATCCCCCACGACATGGCGTGGAACTGCGGCACGATCACCAGCGAGCGGTCCGCCGAGGACAGTGCCATGCCGTCGACCATGCAGACCTGCATCGAGTGCAGCCAGATCGACCGGTGCGAGTAGACGACGCCCTTGGGGTTGCCGGTGGTGCCGGAGGTGTAGCACATCGCGGCGGCGGCGCGTTCGTCCACTTCGGGCCAGTCGAACTCGTTCGACGCGGCGGCGAGCAGGTCGTCGTAGGAGTGCACCTCGACGCCCTCTGGCGCGGTGATCGCGGCGGCGGGCCCGTTGGCCACGATGACGTGCCGGACAGTCTCGAACGTGGGCAGGACCTTGGCCAGCAGCGGCGCGATCGAGGCGTCGACGATGACGACGTGGTCCTCGGCGTGGTTGGCGATGTAGGTGATCTGCTCGGGAAACAGCCGCACGTTGAGCGTGTGCAGCACCGCGCCCATGGCGGGCACGGCCAGGTAGGCGGTCAGGTGCTCGGCGTTGTTCCACATGAACGTGGCCACTCGCTGGTCGCCGGTCACCCCGAGGCCGCGCAGCGCGTTGGCCAGCCGGGCGGCCCGGTCGCCGATCTCGGCGAAGGTGGCGGTGCGGCCAGCCTCCCCCGTCCAGGTGATTACCTCGCTGCCCGCGTGCACGGTCGAGCCGTGGCGCAGCAGCGTCGCGATGGACAGGGAACCGTCCTGCATGGTGCTCAACATCGTTGACAAGCTCCTGGGGAATGGGACGGCTGCGCCGCCCGGCGGATTCCGAAGCCCCGACTACCGGCAAGTAATCTCACACGATAGTGCGCGCGTCGCTACCGCGACACAGTCGAAACGGCGCAATTCGGATGTTGATCATGCGCTCACGCAGCGTCGCCGACCCCTGACCCGCCGCGCTCCGCAGGAGGTTTCTGCGTGTCGGGGGTATGTTGCCCAACGAGGTGTCGTTTACTGGTGAAAGGCACCGGGCCGCCGGGTCGCACGGTGCGCCGAGGGTGGGGATTCGTTTCCGCTTCGGTCACCGTCGGTAGTCATGGTGCCCGCCGAACCACAGTCTGACCCACCGCTGCCGCGGCGGGTGATGAAGGAAGGACAATTACGTTGGCTCTGCCCACGTTGACTCCCGAGCAGCGCGCGGATGCGCTCGCCAAGGCAGCCGAGGCCCGCAAGGCGCGCTCGGAACTGCTGGCGTCGATTAAGTCCGGTGAGCGGACCATCGCGTCGGTGCTCGATAAGGCCAAGGACGACAAGACCATCGGAAAGACGAAGGTCGCCGCCCTGCTCAAGGCCGTCCCCGGCCTGGGCGCGGTGAAGGTGGCCGCCCTGCTTGAGCAGGCGGGGATCGACCCGGACCGGCGCGCGGCCGGTCTCGGCGAGCGCCAGCGCGCCGCGCTGCTCGACGCGCTGAACTAATCGGAAAACCTCGGGTGGGCGTCGGTGTCGACGCCCACCCGAGGCGTTTCCGGCGTGGGCAAGGCAGGCGTGGGCAAGGCCGGGGTGGGCAAAGCCATAGCCCGCCCGTGCCCACGCGGGCGACGCGGTAGGCATGATGGGGCGATGGCAGCAGACGGAGCGCATCGCGCGGCGGCCGACCTGGTCGAGGACTACCGGCCCGGGTCGTTCCTGCTCGCGGGCCCGGAGAGCACGCTGCTGGCCACCGGTTCCCAGGCCGTCGTCAGCGAGACCGACCCCGACGAGCTCGCAGCCCGGGTGACGAAACTGCTGGTCGACACCCAGGCCCCGGTCGCGGTGGGCGCGCTCCCGTTCGATTCAGCCGCCCCCGGGCACCTGGTCATCCCCGAGTCCGTGCGCCGCGCGGGCAGCGTCCACCCCTATCTGCCCGCCGGTGAGCCGTGGTCGCCGCCCGCGCCCGAGGTCGTCGCGGTCCCCGAGCCCGCCGACTACGAACGGGCCGTCGCCGACGCGGTGACCACCCTGTGCGCCGACACCGAGCTGCGCAAAGTCGTGCTGGCCAGGGCGCTGCGGCTGACCTTCGCCGAGCGCGTCGAGGTCGTCCGGCTGCTGCCCGGCCTGGCCGCGGCCAACCCGCTGGGCTACACCTACGCCGCTGACCTGCCCGGCGGTCGCACCCTGCTCGGCGCCAGCCCCGAGCTGCTGCTCGCCCGCGCCGGAACCCAGGTCGTGTCCAACCCGATGGCCGGGTCGCTGCCCAGGGGAACCGACCCGGACAGCGACCGGGCCAACGCGGCGGCGCTGCTGGCGTCCACGAAGGACCAGGCCGAGCACCGGCTGGTCGTGGAGGCCGTGGTGGACGCCCTCGCCCCGTTCTGCCGCGGGCTGTACGTGCCCGGCGGGCCGTCGCTGGTCAGCACGCCGACCATGTGGCACCTGTCGACCCGGATTACCGGCGAGCTGACCGACCCGGACGTCTCGTCGCTGCGGCTGGCGGCCGCCCTGCACCCCACACCGGCGGTCTGCGGCACGCCCGCGGCGGCGGCCCGGTCCGCGATCGCCGACCTGGAGCCCTTCGACCGCGGCTTCTACAGCGGCGTCGTCGGCTGGTGCGCCGCCGACGGCGACGGCGAGTGGGTCGTGGCGATCCGCTGCGCGGAAGTGTCCGGGGCGGGGATGCGGCTGTTCGCCGGGGCCGGGATTATGCCTGCCTCCCGGCCTGCCGCGGAGCTGGCGGAGACCTCGGCGAAGTTCCGGACGCTGCTGCTCGCGCTGGGCTTGGACCTCTAGCCGAGCTGTTTTACCAGGTCGTCGGCCGGGAGCACGCGCACGCGCGGCAAGGTGTCGCCCAGGACGGCGACGCACGCGCGGTAGCCGGGGCCCGCGTCGATGTCGACCAGGTGCGTCGTGGCGGGCAGCAGGCCCGCTTCGGCGCCGTCGAGCAGGGCCGGGGGCTCGTCGGGGGCGCTGACCGCGATGGCGCGCATCGGGATCGTCAGGCCCCGGCCGGTGGCCTTGAGGACGGCCTCCTTGCGGGACCAGTACGTGAAGAACCCCGGGACCGGCGTGTCCAGCGCCGCTTGCTCCCGCTCGGTCAGCGACAGGCGGACCAGCTCGGCCATCAGCTCCCGCTCGACCACCCGCTCCACGTCTACGCCGACCGGGGCGGCGGCCAGCGCGACTGCCACCCGGTCGCCCGAGTGGGAGATGGACAGCTCGGGGCCGCCGTCGACCCGGGGCTTGCCGTGCGGGCGGTCGCAGTCCGGGCAGGTGCTGTCGAAGCGGACCGCCCCCGGCGGGACGCCCAACTCGCGGCCCACCAGCGCCTTCGCCATCACCCGGCCGGTGAGAAACCGGGCCTGGTCGATAGCGCGGGCATAGGACTCCCGGCGGGCCCGCTCGACGGGGTCGAGCAGGGCGAGCAGGGCCGGGGTCGGTGCCGCCGGACGGGCTAGGTGGACCTCGCAGCGCATCCCCCGGTCGTACCAGCCGGTACAAAATGGTCTGGTGGCGGGTTACAGTCGTGCGATGGGCGCTCCGACGATCACGTCGCCGTTGCCTCCCGAGCTGCTGGACCTGGCCAAGACGCAGCTCGCGAGGCTGCCGCGCTTCGCGGCCGAACTGGCCGATCGCCTCAGCGAGACCGACGAGTTCTACCGCAGGGTGAACCCCGCCGCGCTGCGCGAAGCGTGCGCGGCGAACCTCGGCAGCGCCTTCCAGGCTGTCATCGACGGCGCCGAAGTCGACGTCGACGTGGCCCGCGACACCGGGCGAGGCCAAGCGGCGCGAGGCATTCCGCTGTCCGCCGTGCTGCGCGCGTACCGCATCGCGGGCGCGTTCACCTACGAGACGCTCACCGCGCGCGCGGTTCCCGCCCTCACCCCGGCGCAACTGCCGCAGATCGGCGACACGGTGTGGCGAATCGTCAACCGGTACTGCGACGCGATCACCGCCGCTTACCGGGAGGCGGGCGACCCGTCCGCCCGGCCGAGGGAAATGGTGCCGGTTCTTGAGGCAGTGCTGGGCGGGCACACCATCGACTTCGACGCCGCGGCGGCGGAACTGGAATTGCCGCCCGCCGGGCCTTTCGTGGTGCTGTATTGCGATCGTGTCGTCCCCGAGGTGAACCAGTGGACGGCTGTCTGGCACACGCTCGGGGAGGCCGAGGTCGCCATCGTCGTGGTTTCCCGGGCCGCGGACCTGCGCGCGCTGCGGGCGGTGTTGGCCGGTGTGCTGGTCGCGGTCGGCGTCAGTCCGCCGGTCTCATCGTTGCAGCGGGTCGCGGCGGCACTGCGCCGGGCGAAAATCGCCCGCCGGTGCCTGCCGCCCGGGAGAACCGGCGCGGCGGGCTTCACCGACCGTCCACTCACGACACTCGTGGCCGGGGCGCCCAAGCTGGCTCTGGAGCTTTCCCATGACGTCTTGGCCGGGATGCGGGCCGTGTCGCCCATCGAGCAGTCCACTTTGCTCACCACGCTGCTCATGTGGGCCGATGAGCGCGGTTCGCTCAAGGACACCGCTGACCGACTCTTCACCCACCCCAACACCATCCGCTACCGGCTCCGGCGAATCCACGAACTGACCGGGCGCGATCCGATGGAACCCCGCGCCGGGGCCGAGCTGCTGATGGCCGCGGAAGTGGTCCGGCTCAACGGCTGACGCGCTCGGGATCGGCACCGCGGGTGTGCTTTTTCTGACCGGGCACGGGTTTGCCGCGCCCGCACCCGGCAGGATCGGGTGCGGGCGGGCGGCTGGGTCAGGAGTAGAGGCTGTCCACCTCGGAGCCGAAGTCCTTCATGATGACCCGCCGCTTGAGCTTGAGGGACGGGGTGAGGTGGCCGGTTTCCGGGGTGAACTCCGTTGCCAGGACGCGGAACTTGCGGACGGACTCCGCCTTGGAGACCGCCGCGTTGCCCTCGTCCACCGCCTTCTGGATCTCGGCCAGGAGGACCGGGTCGTCCGCCAGGTCCGCGACGGTGGCGTCGGCGGGCTTGTCGACGGTCGTCTTCCAGTAGGTGAAGTACTCCTTGTCGATGGTGATGAGGGCGGCGATGTACTTCTGGCCGTCGCCGACGACCATGGCCTGCGCTACCAAGGGATGCGAGGCGATGCGGTCCTCGATGACCGCGGGGGCGACGTTCTTGCCGCCGCTGGTGACCAGGATTTCCTTCTTGCGGCCGGTGATGGTGAGGAAGCCGTCGTCGTCCAGGGCGCCAAGATCGCCGGTGCGGAACCAGCCTTCGGCGTCGAGGACTTCGGCGGTGGCCGCGTCGTTGTTCCAGTATCCCTTGAAGACCTGGCCGCCCTTGAGGAGGATTTCGCCGTCCTCATCGATGCGGACCGCGCTGCCGGGGAGGGGACGGCCCACGGTGCCCGCCTTGAAGTCGCTCGGGGTGTTGGTCGTGGCGGCGGCCGTGGTCTCGGTGAGGCCGTAGCCCTCCAGCACCATCAGGCCCACGCCGCGGAAGAAGTGCGTGAGGCGCAGGCCCAGGGCCGCGCCGCCGGAGATGGCGTACTTGGCTTTGCCGCCCATGGCCGCGCGGAGCTTGCTGTAGACCAGCTTGTCGAAGATCGCGTGCTTGAGTTTGAGGCCGAAGCCCGCCTTGCCCTCGGCCTTGCTGTAGGCGATCGCGGTGTCGGCGGCGGCGTCGAAGATCTTGCCCTTGCCCGCGGCGTGCGCCTTCTGGCGGGCGCCGTTGTAGACCTTCTCCAGCACGTAGGGCACGGACAGGATGAACGTGGGCTGGAAGGTGGCCAGGTCGTCCAGCAGGTTCTTCACGTCGGGGCCGTGGCCCATGGTCGTGCGCGACAGCGCGCAGCCGATCTGCACCATGCGGCCGAAGACGTGCGCGACGGGCAGGAACAGCAGGGTGGACGGCTTCTCGGTGCTGCCAACGCCGCGGAAGAGTTCGGGGAGGTTGTGGTCGCCGTAGCCGCATTCGGCGAAGAAGTTGTCGTGGGTGAGCACGCAGCCCTTGGGGTTTCCGGTGGTGCCGGAGGTGTAGATGATCGTGGCGGTGTCCGCGCCGGTCACGGCGGTGCGGCGGGCGTCGACTTCGGCCGCGTCGGTGTCCTTGCCCAGTTCGACGATCTTGTCGATGGCGCCGTCGTCGATCTGCCACACGTGCTTGAGGTCGGGCAGGTTGTCCTTGACGGCGTCGACCCGGGCCAGGTGCTCGGTGGTCTCCACGATGACCGCGACCGCGCCGGAGTCGGACAGGATCCACTGGATCTGCTCGGCGGAGGACGTCACGTAGATGGGCACCGAGACGCCGCCCGCGGCCCAGATGGCGAAGTCGAGCAGGGTCCACTCGTAGCGGGTGGCGGCGAGGATCGCGACCCGGTCGCCCGCGCCGATGCCCGCGCCGATGAGGCCCCTGGCCACCTCGGTGACCTCCGCGACGAACGCGGTCGTGGTCACGTCGACCCACGCCCCACCCTGGCGGCGCCGGTACGCGATGTGGTCGGGAGCTTCCTTGGCGTTGGTGAACACCAAGTCGGCAAGCCCGCCTGCCTCTTCTCGCTTCGCGACTGCGGGGACGGCGATCTCGCGCATCTCTTGCTCCTGTCGAACGGCACACGGTGGGCGCTCGGCGGGGGCCGCCACTGGGACCCGTACCGGCTACCTAGCGGTAACTTTGGCCCGTATCTTGCCTGCTGAGCTGCCCGTGGGCCAGAGGGCGAGCCCAACTGATACCACCGCCCGTGACAAAAACACCCGCCCCGGCCTTGGCTGGGGTGCCAGGACCGGGGCGGGTGGCTCTGAGTCAGAAGGTGAGCCGGAACGCGTCGATGAAGCCGGTGTCGGCGGTGTAGACGTCCTGCACGCGCAGCCGCCACGTGCCATTGGCCACCTCGGACGAGGCGTTCACCGTGTAAGTGGTGATCACGTTGTCCGCGGAGTCGCTGGAACTGGAGTTCTTCACCCGGTAAGCGCTGCCGTCCGGGGCGACCAGGTCGATGACCAGGTCGCCCCGGTAGGTGTGCTTGATGTCGACCCCGACTGCCAGGTTCGACGGCGCGTTGCCCGTGACCCCAGTCACCGCGACGCTGCTGGTCACCGCGGCGCCCGCGTCCGGGATGCTCACGTTGGTCAGGTTCTCGAAGACCTTGCCCGACGGCGGCGGCCCGCTCAGGCTCGCCGCGGCCGAGGCTATCGCCGAGGACAGGGCGCTGACCTGGGCGTACACCCCGGGGAAGTTCGGGCGGGCGCAGCCCTGGCCGTAGGAGACGATGCCGACCTGGATCCAGTTGTTGGCCGAGTCGCGGCGGACCATCGGGCCGCCGGAGTCGCCCTGGCAGGTGTCCACGCCGCCCTGCGGGTAGCCCGCGCAGATCTCCACGGCGGTCTTCATGCTCGGGTACGCCTGCTGGCAGGTCGAGTCCGGCACGAACGGCACCTCCGCCTTGAGCAGGTAGCGCTGCTGCGCGCCGCCCTCGGTCGCCGAGCCCCAGCCCATGACGGTGAACGTGCCGTTGTCGTAGGCGGTGCTGGTCGCCAGCGGAAGCTTCGCCGCGCCGGTGATCGGGCTCGACAGTCGGATCAGCGCCCAGTCACCGCCAGCGGACGTGCTGTAGCCGGGGTTGCGGTAGACGTAGTTCGAGGTCCGCGTGACCCGGTTCGGGTCTTGCAGGTCGACAGTGCCGTAGGTGGCGGTGATGCTGGAGTTGTTGCCGGTGCTGTTGACGCAGTGCGCCGCGGTGAGCACCAGGGTGTCGGTGTACATGGAGCCGCCGCAGCCCATGGACAGCCGCACCATCCACGGGAACTCGCCCTGGGGGGGCCGGGTGCCGCCCACGACCTGCGGGGTCATCGGCCCGTCGCTCGGCGGGGGAGCGGCGGCGGCGTGCGTGGCCGTGCCCGCCACGAGCGCCGCCGCGCCCACGGCCACCAGCACGGTCTCACGGAGTCGTCTTGACCAGTTGCCCTTGCTCACAGGTGCTCTGTCCTTTCACGCGCCCACGGGGTGCAGGGGATGCGGGGAGTGGTGCCAACCGCCGGGGGTCGCGACGGTCGAGGGTGGAGACGCTCCGGGGGAGCGCCTGGTCAGAACGTGAGCCGCCACAGGTCGATGAACCCTGTGTCGGCGCTGTAGACGTCCTGCGCGCGCAGCTTCCACGTGCCGTTGGCGACCTCGGTCGACGCGTTCACCGTATAGGTGGTGATCACGTTGTCCGCCGAGTCGCTGGAACTGGAGTTCTTGAGCCGGTAGGCGCTGCCGTCCGGCGCGACGAGGTCGATGACCAGGTCGCCCCGGTAGGTGTGCTTGATGTCGACGGCGACCTGGAGCGCGGCGGGGGCGTTGCCGGTCACGCCGGTCACCGCGATATCGCTGGTCACCGCCGCGCCCGCGTCCGGGATGCTCACGTTGGCCGCGTTCTCGAACACCTTGCCCGCGGGCGGTTGCGTGCCGTCGCAGGTGAGGCCGATCGCGCGGCGCGGGCAGTCCGCGTAGTCCAGCAGGTGCAGCACGGGCGCCCGGTTGCGCGCGGTCTCCCGGCCGATCACCTCGTCGGGCGGGTAGAAGCCGGACAGGCCGCCCGCGCTGGCCGGGTACATCTCGAAGGTGTAGGCGTAGATCTTGTGGACGCCCCACAGGTAGTCGTCGATCGACCCGTCGGTGATGTAGAGGTCGGAGGCCTGTTCGGGGGTGTAGCCGTTGAGCTGCGCCATCGCGCGGCCCAGGGTGGAGAAGACGCGCTGGTCGTCGGCGGTGAGGTCGGGGGCGGTGTCGGCGGTGGTGTAGCCGTAGGGCCACAGCACGAGTTCGCTGTAGGTGTGGAAGTCGATGGCCGCGGTGATCTGCTGCTTGCCGCCGACTGCCCGGCTGGTCACGAAGTTCTGCAGCGCCCGCACTTCCGGGCTGGACGCGGGGGAGGGGCCGCGGTAGGTCTCGCTGCCGGTGCTGCCGGAGGAACCGCCGCAGCAGCCCCATTTGAAGTCCCAGTTGCGGTTCAGGTCGGTGCCCACGTTGGTGGAGCCGCTGTTGGGCTGCCGGTTCTTGCGCCAGCCCTGGTAGGAGCCGGTGCTGATGTCGAACTCGCCGCCGTCGGGGTTGACGTCCGGGATGATCCAGATCTCGCGGGAGTCGACCAGGGCCTTGACCCGGCTGTCCGTGGCGTAGGTGTCGGTGAGCGTGTTCACCAGATACAGCGCCATTTCCACGGTCAGGTGCTCCCGGGCGTGTTGGTGCGCGGTGAACAGCACCTCCGGCTCGGTCTCGTCGGTCGCGGCGTTGTCGGAGACCTTGATCGCCACGATGTCGCGGTTCTGGTAGCTCTTTCCGATGACCTGCTTGGTGATCAGGCCCGGGTGGTCGGTCACCGCCTTGTTCAGCTCAGCGGTCATCTCTGCGAAGTTGTGGTAATTCGAGTCGGCGCTGGGGAAATCGGCTGGCGCGACGGCGCCTCGGTCGCCGAGAGCGGCTGCCTCGGACTCCACGGTGAAGCCCATCGCCCGGATGCGGGCGACCTCGGCGGGAGTCGCGGTGATCAGCATCCGGCTGTCCTCAACCCCGTTGACCGCGGCGCCGGTTCCGGCGACGGCGGTGCGCTGCTGCGCGGTCTTGACGCCGATGACGTGGTACTCGGCGGAAGCGCGGACGGCGGCCGGGGCCTGCTGGCCCGCCGCCGTGGTGTTCATCGACAGGATCAGGGCAAGGGCGGCTAACGCCCCGACCACAGTGGACAGACGTGTGCGTGTCACGCGGGCCTCCCGCAGGGAGCGCCCCGAGCCCGGGGCGCTGGAGGTGGGTATTCAGTTGTGCGAGCGGCCCCGGGCGAACCCGAAGGCGCCCTCTCGGCCGGGGCCGCTCGGTTCCTCGAATGGTGACGGGTCGATCCCGCGTGTCACAAGGCTACGGAGGTAGGGCTTCGTTACCGTTTATTTCCCACTTTCGTCATATAAACCGCCTTTGCGCCGTCACCGGCCGCTCTGCTTGATCACCTGCCGGGCCCGGTGGTGCAGCCAGTGGCTCGCGACCCAGTAGAAGCGGAACCGGGGGTTGCGGGTCTGCCGGTGGTGGTAGCGGTAGTAGATCTGCTGCACGATCACCGCCAGCCGGAACAGCCCGAACACCTGGTAGAACGGCCAGTTCTCGGTGGGCAGGCCCATGCGGTCGCAGTAGTACTCGACAACCTCTTGGCGCGTCAGCATTCCCGGCAGGTGCGTCGGCTGCATCCGCAGCGCGTTGGCGAGCGGCCCCTCGCCTGCCTCGATCCAGTACGCGAGCGCGCCGCCGAGGTCCATCAGCGGGTCGCCGACCGTGGCCATCTCCCAGTCCAGAATGCCTTGGATCGCCCCGGGTTCGTGCCACGGCCGGTCCGGGTCGAGCACCACGTTGTCGAACCGGTAGTCGTTGTGGATCACACACGAGCGCACGTCGGCGGGCTGGTTCGCCGCCAGCCAGGCCATCACGCGCTCGTAGCCGGGCACGTTGCGGGTGCGGGCCTGCCGGAACCGGTCAGACCAGCCCGCGACCTGCCTGCCGACATACCCGTCGCCCTTGCCGATCTCGGCCAGCCCGGCGGCGACCGGGTCAACGGAATGCAGGTCCGCCAACCGGTCCAGCACGTTGCGGCACAGGCCCGCCGCCTGCTCGCGGCTGACCGCGACCCCGGACGGCAGGTCGCGGCGCAGGATCACCCCGGGCAGCCGCCGCATCACGTAGAACTCCGAGCCGATCACCGACTCGTCCGAGCACAGCGCCACCATGTCTGGCACATAAGGGAAAACCGGCTTCAGCCGGGACTGGATCAGGTGCTCCCGGCCCATGTCGTGCGCCGACTTCGCCTTCGTCCCCGCGGGCGGGCGGCGCAGGATCAGATCCTGGTCGGGGTAGCTCAGCAGGTACGTCAGGTTGGACGCGCCGCCGGAAAACTGGCGCACCCTCGGGATTTCGGTCTGTCCGCCGAGGTGCGGCGCGAGCCAGTCGCGCACCGCCTCGACGTCGAACGTGTCCTCGTCGCGGACGCGCTTGGGCTCGTCCAGGGTCATCGGGTCTCCTCGATTCGGGCGCGCAGCCGACGGGCGGCCCGGGAAATCTCCCGGCGGAACACCGGCGGCGCGAACCGCTTGGCCCACCAGGCGATCCGGCCCTCGCGGTGGGTCAGCAGCAGGAACTTGTCGCGCGCCACCGCTTGGCGCACCTGCTCGGCGACGTCGTCCGCGGTGAGCTTGCCGTTGCGGATCAGCTTCGCGCTGATCTCGGCCAGCGCCGGGTCCGGTGAGCGGAAACTGTTCGCCAGGTTGGTGTTCACGAACGCCGGGCACACCACGGTCACGCCAATTCCCCACGGTTCAAGCTCGTGCCGCAGCGACTCCGACAGCGCGACCACGCCCGCCTTGGTGACGTTGTAGGAACTCATGAACGGCGGCGACAGCAGGCCGGCCATCGAGGCGATGTTGACGATGTGCCCCGAGTTCTGGCCCTTGAACAGCGGGACGAACGTGCGGCAGCCGCGCACCGCGGACAGCAGGTTGATCTCGGTGATCCACGCCCAGTCCTCGGCCGAGACGGCCTCGATTCGGCCAGCCGCCGCCACTCCGGCGTTGTTGACCAGGACGTCGAGCCCGCCCCACTCCCGTTCCACCCACTCGCGCGCCCGCTGCCAGGCGGCCTCGTCCCGCACGTCCAACGGCAGGAACGCCGCGTTCACCGCCGCCGCGGCGGCCTTTCCGGCTTCGGTGTCCACGTCGGTCAGCAGAACCCGGGCGCCGGTGGCGGCGAACCGCGCCGCCATCGCCCGCCCCAGCCCGGAAGCCGCACCGGTGACCAGCACCCGGCTCATCGGCCAACCTCACTCATTCGCAGGCCTGCGCACTGTGTCAATGATTCGCTCGCAAGCTCGCTCATCGGGTCATCCCGTACTTGCCGAGCTCCAGCCGGGCCACCACGCCGCGGTGCACCTCGTCCGGGCCGTCGGCCAGCCGCAGCGCGCGGGCGACGGTCCACGCGCCCGCCAGCGGGAAGTCGTCGGACAGGCCCGCGCCGCCGTGCAGCTGCATCGCCATGTCGATGACGTTCTGCGCCATGGTCGGCACGACCGCCTTGATCTGGGAGACCGGGGAGAGCGCGCCCAGGATGCCCTGGGTGTCGAGCAGCCACGCGGCGTGCAGCACCAGCAGCCGCGCCTGGTCGATCGCCATCCGCGCCTCGGCGATGCGTTCCCGGTTGCCGCCCAGGTTCACCAGCGGCTTGCCGAACGCGACCCGCTCCACACCCCGCCGACAGGCGGCCTCCAGTGCCGCCTCAGCGAGCCCGATCAACCGCATGCAGTGGTGGATTCGCCCTGGCCCCAACCGGTTCTGCCCGATCTCGAAACCCCGGCCGGGCCCGGCGACGAACGCGCTGACCGGCAGCCGCACGTTGTCGAAGCGCACCTGCCCGTGCCCGTACGGCTCGTCGTGGCGGCCCATCACCGACAGCATCCGCTCGACGGTCACCCCCGGCGCGTGCCTGGGCACGGCGACGATCGAGTGCCGCCGGTAGCGCTCGCCGTCCGGGTAGGTCAGGCCCATGAACAGGATCACCTCGCAGCGCGGGTGGCCGACGCCGGTGCTGAACCACTTGCTGCCGTTGACCACCACCTCGTCCCCGTCGACCACCGCGGTGGCGGCCATGGTAGTGGCGTCCGAGGAGGCGACGTCGGGCTCGGTCATGCAGAACGCCGACCGGATCTCCCCGGCCAGCAGCGGCCGCAGGTAGCGCTGTTTCTGCTCGTCGGAGCCGTACTGGTGCAGGACCTCCATGTTCCCGGTGTCCGGGGCGTTGCAGTTGAACACCTCCGGCGCGATGAACGACCGCCCCGTCAGCTCCGCGACCGGCGCGTAGTCCACATTGGACAATCCGGAGTGGTCGGGCAGGAACAGGTTCCACAGCCCCGCCGCCCGCGCCTTCGCCTTGAGCTCATCGATCACCGGCAGCACCCGCCACCGGTCCTCGGCCGGGAGCGCGAGCAGTTCGCGCAGGTAGTCCCCCTCGACCGGGGCGATCTCCCGCTCGATGAACGAGCCGACCCGGTCCACGTGCTCCCGAGCCTTGTCGGAGGGGCTGAAGTCCACGGCAAACTCCTCGCAGTTGAGCAATGCTTAACGGCGAGCCTAGCGCGCAGTTGAGTGTTGCTCAATAAGATGGGCGCGTGACCCAGTCAGCACGGCTCAGCGGGGCCGACCGCCGCAAGCAGCTCATCGGCATCGGCCTGCGGATGCTGACCAAGCGCCCCATCCACGAACTCCCGCTGGACCAGGTGGCGGCGGAGGCGGGCATCTCCCGCGGCCTGCTGTTCCACTACTTCCCCACCAAAACCGACTACTACCGGGCCGTGGTCGGCGCCGCCGCCCGCCGCCTCATCCGCGCCACCACCCCCGACCCCGACGCGCCCCCTGCGGACCAACTCCGCCAAACCCTCGACACCTTCGTGGCGTTCCTGGAGCGCCGCCGAGACCTCTACCTGGCCCTTTTCCGCGGCTCGGCGGGCGGCGCCGACTACCTCATCGAGATCTACGAGCAAACCCGCGACGTCTTCGCCGACCGCACCGTGGCGGCCCTGGGGCCGATCGAGGTCACCCCAGCCCTGCGCCTGGTCATCCGCGGCTGGTTCAGTTTCGTGGAGGACACCACCCTGACCTGGGGCCGCGACAAGCCCATCCCCCGGGAGGAACTCCTCACCCTGCTGGCAGCCGCGCTCCCCGCCCTGATCACAGCGGCCGAACCAACCCTGGAGCCCCAGGTCCACACCCTGTTCCCTTGACCCCCGGGAGAAAATGCCCCCCGTGGACACGACCGAGGCGACCCGCTTGCGCATGAGCAGGCAGCGCAGCAGGGACACCGGCACCGAACTGGCCCTACGCCGCGCCCTGCACGCCCGAGGCCTGCGCTACCGCCTGCACCGCCGCCCCCTCCCCACCATCCGCAGAGAAGCGGACGTGGTCTTCCCCTCCGCCCAAGTAGCCATCTTCATCGACGGCTGCTTCTGGCACGGCTGCCCCACCCACGCCACCTGGCCCAAACGCAACGCCGACTTCTGGCGCGCCAAAATCGAAAAAAACCGCACCCGCGACCGAGACACCGACGCAAAACTAACCGCAGCAGGCTGGACAGTAATCCGAGTCTGGGAACACGAAGACCCCACCACCGCCGCGACGCGCATCCATCACCTGGTCACCCAACGCCGCCCCTAACCGCCCCACCCCCAGTCAGTAGAAACCCGCCCAGCCACGCACTCAACGGGAGCAGCGAGGAAACCTGCCCCCTGTCAGCAGAAACGCGCCCTGCCAGATGCTCAATGGGAGCTGCGAGGAAACCCACGCTCCTGCCAGGCAGCACCAACGCTGCCAGGTGCTCGATGGGGTGGAGTGGTTTCTTCGGGGGAGAAGGAAGATCGCTAAGCTGGCTGCGCGCGTGTGAGGCCGGAGGCATCCCACCCGTCTTTCACACGGCGATCTTCCTTCGTAGGGGCCCCGAAGAAACCACTCCACCCCATCGAGCGAACCCACGAAACCCGGGAACCCCCAGCAGCCGACAACACAGCCAGCCACACCCAGCGCAAATGCGAGAACCCCCCAACCAAGCCGGCTAGCCTGACCCCGTGGCCCTCTCCATGATCGACCTCTTCGCAGGCTGCGGCGGCATGACCGCGGGCTTCGTCGCCGCTGGCGACTACCACCCCATCCTCGCCGTCGAATGGGACCTGCACGCCGCGGCCACCTATGCGGCCAATTTCGGCGCCGACCACGTCCGCTGGGCCGACATCACCACCGTCACCGACATCCCGCCCGCCGACCTGATCATCGGCGGCCCCCCGTGCCAGGGTTTCTCCAATCTCGGCTCCCGCGACGTCGACGACCCGAGGAACCAGCTGTGGAAGCAGTACCTCCGCTTCGTCCGCGGCGCCCGCCCCAAGGTGTTCGTCATCGAGAACGTCGACCGGTTCCTGTCGTCGCCCGAGTTCGCCCTGCTGGGCGCCGAAGCCCGCCCCGGCGGGCTGCTCGACGGGTACCACCTGACCCCCGGCCTGCTCGTCGCCGCCGACTTCGGCGTTCCGCAGCGGCGCAAGCGCGCGTTCGTCATCGGCTCCCGCGTCGGCCCGATTCCCCTGCCCGCGCCGACCCATACCCGGGACCGCTGGCATGGCGTCCGCACGGTCCTCGCGGGCCTGCCCGAGCACCCGGCGCACAAGACCCTGCCGGATTCCACTGTGGAAATCCTCGGCCAGCGGGTCCCCGGCCGCTTCAAGAGCGCCGACCTGCACCTGGCCCGCACCCCGACCGCTCTGTCCCTCCAGCGCTACCAGGCCATTCCCCCAGGCGGCGGCCGGTTCGACCTCCCCGACCACCTCCTGCCCCGCTGCTGGCGCGAGAAGAAATCCGGCACCACCGACGTCATGGGCCGCATGCGCTGGGACGAGCCGTCCCTGACCATCCGGACCGAGTTCTACAAGCCGGAAAAGGGCCAATACCTCCACCCGCAGTGGGAACCCGGCCCCCACGGCCACCGCGTCGACCGCCCAATCACCCACCTCGAAGCCGCCCGCCTGCAAACCTTCCCCGACACCTTTGAATGGTGCGGCACCAAAATCCAGGTGGCGAAGCAAATCGGCAACGCCGTGCCCCCCATGCTGGCCGAGGCCATCGCTCACCACCTCAAGCCCTACCTGTCCACCACATCCACCCCGCCCCCCGCCCCCTGCCGCCTTTGCGAATAACCGCGCCCACGAGTTATCCACAGCCCCACGAGTTATCCACAGGCAAGATCGTTCTCGCCCCGATTGTCGGCCCACCCCGATAGACTGGAGCGGGGTCAGCCCCCAGGGTGGGTGGGGCTTTGTTGTGGGGGCTGCGGGGCGGCGAAAAGGGTTGTTCTCGGGCTGGCGTGATGATCGCGGGTCGGAGTACGGCGGCGGTGGTGCTGCGAACCCTGGGCGTGCTGCGCTGATCAGCTGGTCGCATGGGCTGGCCGAGGCGGGTGATACCGGCTGGGCGGTGGCCGCGCCCGTGATCGGCTGAGCTGCGGGGCCGCTTTCCGGGCGACAGACTGGATTTGGGTCGGTGCGGGACGGGCCGGGTCTGTGCCGGTGCGGGGACGAATCGGATTGGGCAAGCGCGGCGACCGGCCGGATTTGCGCTGGTGTGGGGACGGGTTGGATTTGTGCCGGTGTGGGACGGGCTATGCCGGTGCGGGACGGGCCGGTTCTGCGCGGTATGGGGGCGGGTTGGATTTGTGTGGGGGCGGGCTGGGGTTCGCGCTGGTGTGGGGAGCGGCCGAACTTGCGCCGGTGTGGCGAGGGGCCGGATTTGGGCCGGTGTGGCGGCGGGTCGGAATTGGGCCGGTGTGGGTGGAGGTTGGGTGTCGGCCCCAGACAAGGGGTGGCGGAATCGGGCTCCCTCGCCAGGAGCACCGCGCGCTTAGAGGCGGGACTTGAGCACCGTGACGCCATCTCCGGTGAGGCGGTCGAGTGCGGCCTGCCTGCCGGTCACCAGGAGGAGCAGGGCGGTCGTCGGGCCTGTCACCTCCTTGCCCGCGCCCACGGTCCAGGGCGAGTCCGTCGCTGTCAGGTGTAGGCCGCGGAAGCGTTTGCGGCCGCCGAAGATGAAGGCCAGCGACCAAGCCTTGGCCAGCGCGGCGTGGGCGGCTTCGGTCGGGATGGGGACCGTGCGGTCCAGCGGCACCATGATGTCGTGGGTGTGGGTGAGCACGTCCATCAACGTGGTCAGCGGGCCGCTGCCGGGGGCGAAGCGGCGGGAGTCGGCGAACGCGCGGATCTGGGCGACGATCTCGGCGGTGGGCAGTTCCGCCTGTCGTCGGGCGGTCACGTCGACCACTTTGTCGAAGTCGCCTCGCGCTCGGGCCATCTCGACCAGGATGGTGCGCAAGGTCGTTTGCGGGGACAGGGTCAGGTGCGCGGCCACGTCCCGCACCCGCCAGCCCGCGCACAGCGACGGCCGCTCCCAGTCCTCGGCGGACAGGTCGTCCAGCAGGTCAGCCAGGCGGAGGCGCGCGGCGGCGACCTCTCGCCACACCTGGTCGCGGTTCATGAAGGTCTCCGAAAGGTCAGGTTGCCTGAATATAATGCTGCCTGAAGAGTACGAGGGAGGCGGCATGGCTGGCAATGGTCGACCGGGCGGGCCGCCGCCGCGTGGGCCGGAGCGCAACACCGGGGCGCTGCTCTTGCAGGCGTATCAACGCCTCGCGGACCACATCAACGACGCCACCCGGCGGGTGGACGACCGGGTCCGGCCCGCGCACGCGGCCGTGTTCGTCAACATGGAGCACGAGGGCATCCGGCTGACCCGGCTCGCCGAGAAGGCCGTGATGACCCCGCAGGCCATGGGCGAACTGGTGGACGACCTCGAACGCTGGGGCTTCCTGCGCCGCGTGCCCGACCCGGCCGACCGCCGGGCCAAGCTGATCGTGTTCACCGAGCGCGGCCACGACGCCCTGGCCACCGCGTTCACCGTGATCAACGGGGTCGAGCGCAGGCTGCGCGCCCTCATCGGCGCCGCCGAGCTGGCTCGGGTGCAGGCCGCGCTCATCCGCATCGCCGAGGAGTTCTAGAGACGCGCGTCTCGTTGCACTGCAACTAGGTGCATATCTAGAGTGCTCGGTATGGCACTGGAGCACGCGATCCTCGTCTCGCTCGGCGAGCGCGCGGGGACCGGCTACGAGCTCACCCGGCGGTTCGACAAGTCCATCGGGTTCTTCTGGCGGGCCACCCACCAGCAGATTTACCGCGTCCTCAAGCGCATGCACGACGCGGGCTGGGTGACCGTCGAGCACGTGCCGCAAGACGGCAAGCCGGACAAGAAGGTCTACACGGTCGGCGCCCCCGGCCGCGCCGAACTGGCCCGCTGGCTCGCCGAGCCGGACGCGGCTGCCACCGTGCGCGACCTCTCCCTCAAGATCCGCGGCGCCGCGTTCGGCGACGAGGACGCCGTCCTGGCCGAGGTCGTCCGCCACCGCGATCGGCACGCCGAGCGGCTGGACCTGTACCGGGCCATCGAAAAACGCGACTTCCCCCACCCCGACGTGCTCAGCGGCACGCGGCTGCACCAGCACCTCGTCCTGCGCGGCGGCATCACCGCGCAGGAAAGCCTCGTGTCCTGGTGCGACGAGGTGATCTCGGCCCTGCGCGCGGAGAAAGGCGACCAGCGATGAGCGACTACCCGACCCTGCTGTCCCCTGTGGACCTTGGCTTCACCACGCTGCGCAACCGCGTGGTGATGGGGTCGATGCACACCGGCCTGGAGGACCGCGCCCGCGACATTCCGCGCCTGGCCGAGTACTTCGCCGAACGCGCTCGCGGCGGCGTCGGCCTGATCATCACCGGCGGCTACGCCCCGAACCGCTCGGGCTGGCTGTTTCCCTTCGCCTCCAAGCTGACCACGGCCGCGGAAGCGCGCAGGCACCGGGTCGTCACCGGCGCGGTGCACGACGCGGGCGGCAAGATCGCCCTGCAGATCCTGCACGCGGGCCGGTACGCCTACCACCCGCTGAGCGTGTCCGCGTCCGCGATCAAGGCGCCGATCAACCCGTTCCGGCCGCGCGCGCTGTCCGACCGCGGTGTCCGCGCGCAGATTGACGATTTCGTCCAATGCGCTGTCCTGGCCCGGGAAGCGGGCTACGACGGCGTCGAGATCATGGGCTCCGAGGGCTACTTCATCAACCAGTTCCTCGCCCCGCGCACCAACAAGCGCACCGACCGCTGGGGCGGCACCCCGGAGAACCGGCGCAGGCTCCCGGTGGAGATCGTCCGGCGCACCCGTGAAGCGGTCGGCGAGGACTTCATCATCGTCTACCGGCTCTCGATGGCCGAGTTTGTCGAAAATGGACAGACCTGGGACGACATCGTGGCCCTGGGCAAGGAGATCGAGGCGGCGGGCGCGACGATCATCAACACCGGCATCGGCTGGCACGAGGCGCGCGTCCCCACGATCGCCACGTCGGTGCCGCGCGCGGCGTTCGCCTCGGTCACCGCGAAGTTCAAGCCGCACGTGTCCATTCCGGTGATCGCCACGAACCGGATCAACATGCCGCAGGTCGCCGAGGAGATCCTGGCCAGGGGCGAGGCCGACCTGGTGTCGATGGCCCGCCCGATGCTCGCCGACCCGGACTGGGTGCGCAAGGCCGAGCGGGGCCGCCCCGACGAAATCAACACCTGCATCGCCTGCAACCAGGCGTGTCTGGACCACATCTTCAGCAACCGCAAGGCGTCGTGCATGGTCAACCCGCGCGCCGCCCGGGAGACCGAGCTGGTGCTGCTGCCGACCCGGCGGGCGAAGAAGATCGCCGTCGTCGGCGCGGGGCCTGCGGGCCTGTCCGCCGCGGTCACTCTCGCTCAGCGCGGCCACAGCGTCGACCTGTTCGAGGCCGAGGCGGAAATTGGCGGCCAGTTCGGCATCGCGCGCCGCATCCCGGGCAAGGAAGAGTTCGCCGAGACGATCCGCTACTACGCCCGGCAGGTCGAGCTGGCCGGGGTGCGGCTGCACCTGGGCACCCGGGTCGCGGCGGCTGACCTGACCGGCTTCGATGAGGTCGTGCTCGCCACCGGGGTCACCCCGCGCGTGCCGGACATCCCGGGCATCGGCCACCCGTCTGTGCTGTCCTATGTGGACGTTGTGCGGCACGGCAAGCCGGTGGGTGAGCGGGTCGCGGTGATCGGCGCGGGCGGCATCGGCGTCGATGTCAGCGAGTTTCTGACCCACACCGACTCGCCCGCCCTCGACCTCGCCGCCTGGCGGCACGAGTGGGGGGTCACCGAGCCGGACGCCGCGGCGGGCGCCCTTGCCGAGCCGACCCCCGCGGCTTCCCCGCGACAGGTGTACCTGTTGCAGCGCAAGGCGGGCCGCATCGGCGCGAGCCTGGGCAAGACCACCGGCTGGGTGCACCGCGCCGCCCTCAAGGCCAAGCGGGTCGAGCAGATCGCGGGCGTCAACTACGAGCGCATCGACGACAGCGGCCTGCACATCACCTTCGGCGCCAAGCGCGAACGCCCCCGCGTTCTCGCCGTGGACACGGTCGTCATCTGCGCGGGCCAGGAGTCGGTCCGCGACTTGGCCGACGATCTGCGCGCCGCGAACATTCCCGTCCACCTCATCGGCGGCGCCGACGTCGCGGCCGAACTCGACGCCAAGCGTGCCATCGACCAGGGCACCCGGTTGGCCGCGAAGGTGTGAGTCACCGGGCGTCGAGGAACGCGGCCACGGCGTGGTTGAACTCGTCGGGGCGTTCGAGGTTGGGGAGGTGGGCCGCGCCGGGGATGACCACCCGGGCGGTCGCCGGGATCAGTTCGGCCTCGGCGACGGGGGTGTACTCGTCTTCGGAGCCGACGATGGTCAGGATTCTCGCGCCTGCCAGGCTTTCGCGGTAGTCCGGGCGGGTGGCGCGGGCGCGTTGGGCGGCCGCGGCGCCGTTGGGTGGGGCGGAGAGCATCATGCGGTGGACGTGGGCGGCGGCCTCGGTGTTGCCGGGGGCGACCATTTTCCAGAGGACTTCGCCGGCGTAGGGCTCCATCCCCTCGCGTTCCAGGCGGTCGGCCATGGCCAGGCGGGCTTGGCGGCCCTCAGGGGTTTCCGCGCGGGCCGTGGTGTCGGCCAGGATGAGGGCGCGGACTCGGGTGGGGAACCGGCGGTGGAACTCCATGGCGATCTGTCCGCCCATGGAAAGTCCACAGAGGACAGCGTCGTTGATGTTCAGGGAATCCAGTAGGGCAGCCAGGTCTTCGGCGAAGGTGGTGAAGGACGTGGCCGGTGGTAGCCCGGTTTCGCCGTAGCCGCGCAGGTCTGGGGCCAGCACGCGGAAGCAGGGGGCGAAGTGGGCGAGCTGGGGGCGCCACATCGTTCGGTCGAAGGGGTGGCCGTGCACCAGGAGCAGGGCGGGGCCGGAGCCCTCGTCCGCGTAGGCGATGCGCATGGTCGTCCTCTCTTGTCAGGACGACGGTAACGAGGGCAGGATCTCGGTGCAATAAAAACAATGCCCTCGGAGCAATGATGGACTACCGCGACATGGCCGACGCGCTCGCCGCCGAGATCGGGCAGGGGAGGCTGCGGCCGGGGCAGCGGCTGCCGACGCAGCGCCGCTTCGCGCGGGCGAACGGCATCGCGGTGTCCACGGCGTCGCGGGTGTACGCGGAGCTGGTGCGGCGCGGGCTGGTGGTGGGCGAGGTCGGCCGGGGGACGTTCGTCCGGTCGGGGCAGCCGCCGCCCGACGTCGCGCTGGCCGAGCCCCGGCAGGCGCGGGTCGATCTGGAGTTGAACTTCCCCGTGCTTCCCGAGCATCCCGGGCTGCTGGCGGAAAGCCTGCGGGCGACGCTGCGGCCGGACGCTATGGCCGAGGCCGTCCGTCCAGTTGGGACTGAGGGGACGGCGCGGGCGCGGGAGGTCTCGGCCGGTCTGCTCGCCCGTGGGGGATGGGCGCCGCGGCCGGACGACGTGCTGTTCGCGGGCACTGGGCGGCAGGCCATCGCGGGCGTGCTCGCCGCGCTGGTGCCGCCGGGGGAGCGGCTGGGAGTCGAGGCGCTGACCTATCCGGTGGTCAAGGGCATCGCGGCCCGGCTGTCGATCCAGTTGGTTCCGCTGGCCATGGACGATCAGGGAGTCGTGCCGGACGCGGTGACCGGGGCGCTGCGGGCGGTCTACCTGCAACCGGCGCTGCACAATCCGCTCGGTGTCTCGATGAGCGCCGAACGGCGGGCGGCGATCGCGGATGTGCTGCGGGAGCGGGAGATTCCGCTCATCGAGGACGGCATCTACGGGTTTCTGCACGATGATCCGCCGGTCTCGGCGCACGTGCCTGAGTTCGGTGTCTTGGTCGACAGCCTGTCCAAGCGGCTCGCACCGGGGCTGACCCTCGGATTCGCCGTGGTCCCACCGGAGTCGCGCGCACGGGTGGCGGCCGCGATTCGGTCCGGCGGGTGGGCGGCGCAGCGGTTCGCCTTGGAAGCGGCCAGCGGATGGATCGCCGATGGCACGGCGGCCCGGCTCCAAGCGGACAAACGCGCCGACGCCCAGGCCCGGCAGGCGGTGCTCGCCGAGCGCCTCGCCGGGTTCGACGTGCGCGCCGATCCGCGGGCCTACCACTGCTGGTGGGTGCTGCCCGCGCACTGGCGGGCCGAGACGTTCGTGGCCGCGGCGGCACGGCACGGGATCGCGGTCACCCCCGCCGCCGCGTTCGCCGTGGGCGCCGCGCGGGCGCCGCACGCGGTGCGGCTGGCCTTGGCCGCGCCGCCGCTGCCGGTTCTCGCCGCGGCGTTGGGCCGTTTGGCCGACATCGCCCGCGGGCCGGACGAGTCCGGCGGCGACTCGTGTTAAGCGAATCCCGCTGACCTCGTAACCGGGGGACATGTGATCGACATGTTCTGACGGGGAGCCGGAAACACCCCCTTCCTAAGTTGCCGCTTGTGAATACGGCCGCGTCGACAGGGCTGTATACAACTTCGTGGCCGTGGAGGTAGGGCGTGTTCGACACCGTGCTCGTCGCCAACCGGGGTGAGATCGCCTGCCGGATCATTCGGTCAGCCAAGGCCATGGGGCTGCGGACGGTCGCGGTCTACTCCGACGCCGACGCGGGAACCCCGCACACGGCCCTCGCCGATGAGGCCGTCCACATTGGACCGACAGCGCCCGCGGAGAGCTACCTCGACATCGCGAAGATCCTCGCGGCGGCCAAGTCGTCCGGGACGGGGGCGATCCACCCCGGCTACGGCTTCCTCTCCGAGAGCGCCGAGTTCGCCCGCGCGGTCGCCGCCGCCGGGCTGGTCTTCGTCGGACCCACCCCTGAGCAGCTGGAACTGTTCGGCGACAAGCACACCGCCCGCGCGGCGGCGCATTCCGCCGGGGTGCCGATGCTGGCGGGCAGCGGACTGCTCGACACCGACGACGACGCCGCGCGCGCCGCGGCCGAGATCGGGTACCCGGTCATGCTCAAGGCCACCTCGGGCGGCGGCGGCATCGGTTTGCAGCCGTGCGCGGACGAAGCCGCGCTGCGGGCCGCGTATGAGCGGGTGCGCAGGCTGGCCGCGGCGAACTTCGGGTCGGCCGGGGTGTTCGTGGAGCGGTTCGTGCCGAGGGCTCGACACGTGGAGGTCCAAGTGTTCGGCGACGGCGCGGGCGCGGTCGTCAGCCTGGGCGACCGGGACTGCACGGTGCAGCGCCGCAACCAGAAGGTGCTGGAGGAAGCGCCCGCGTTCGGGCTGCCGGACCCGATTCGCCAACTGGTGCACAGAACCGCGCGGGAGTTGTGCCGGTCCGTCGACTATCGCGGCGCGGGCACGGTCGAGTTCGTCTACGACGTCGACCGCGACGAGGTCTCGTTTCTCGAAGTCAACACGCGGTTGCAGGTCGAGCACCCGGTCACCGAGGAGATCGCCGGGGTCGACCTGGTGGCCTGGATGCTGCGCCTCGCCCGCGGTGAGGACGTGCTCGCGGGCGTCGACCTCGACGGCCCACTGCTGGTCGGGCACGCGATCGAGGCGCGGATCTACGCCGAGGACCCCGTGCGCGACTTCCAGCCCAGCGCGGGCCTGGTGACCCGCGCCGAGTTCCCCGACGACGTGCGGGTCGACGGCTGGGTGGAGACCGGCCAGACCGTGTCCACCGCCTACGATCCCCTGCTGGCCAAGGTGATCGCCTACGGCATCGACCGCGCCGACGCGATCACCCGGCTCGGCCGGGCGCTCGCCGCGACCCGGATCGACGGCGTGCAGACGAATCTGGGGCTGCTGCGGGAAATCTGCCGCTCCGAGCGCTTCCTCAAGGCCGCTCACGTCACCGCGGACGCCTACGCCGACACCGAACCCCGGGTGGACGTGCTGCGCGGCGGCACCTCGACCACCGTGCAGGACTGGCCGGGCCGGGTCGGGTACTGGCAGGTGGGCGTCCCGCCGAGCGGCCCGATGGATGACCGGTCGTTTCGCGCGGGCAACGCGGCTCTGGGCAATCCGGAAGGTGCCCCCGGCTTAGAGTCCACTTTGGAGGGTCCGGCGCTGCGGTTCAGTGCCCGCGCCGTGATCTGCGTGACCGGTGCGCCCGCCGCGGTCACGGTGAACGGCGCGCCGGTGCCGCAGTGGGAGCCGGTGGCGGTGCCCGCGGGCGGGGTGGTGGACATCGCCGCGCCGCCGGGACCGGGAATGCGCACCTACCTGCTGGTGCGGGGCGGTTTCGACGTGCCGCGCTACCTCGGCAGCGCGGCCACGTTCACCGCGGGCGGGTTCGGCGGCCACGGCGGCCGGGCGCTGCGCGCGGGCGACGTCCTGCGCCCCGGCCCCGACCGGGCCGAATGCGAGCCGCGCCGGATCGCCGAGCGCCCGGAGTTCCACACCTCCTGGGAGATCGAGGTCTCCGAGGGCCCGCACGCCGCGCCCGACTTCCTCACCCGCGAGGGCCTGGCCCGGTTCTACGACACCGAGTGGACCGTGCACACCCAGTCCGCCCGCAACGGCGTGCGACTCAATGGCCCTAAGCAGCTCTGGGCCCGCCCGGACGGCGGCGACGCGGGCCTGCACCCGTCGAACGTGCACGACACGGCCTACTCCATCGGCGCGGTCAACGTTTCCGGCGACACCCCGGTCCTGCTCGGCCCGGACGGCCCGAGCCTGGGCGGCTTCGTCTGCCCGGTCACCGTCGTCTCGGGCGCGCGCTGGAAGATCGGGCAGCTTCGCCCCGGCGACACCGTGCGGTTCCGGCCCGTCCCGGAGGCCACGGCCGCCGCGCTGCACCGCTTTCCGGCTCCCGCCCGCCCGCTGGCGATCGGCGCGGACGGCGACGACGGCGTGCTCGCCCGCCGCGACGGCGACCCGCCGGTGACGTATCGGCGCGGCGGACACGACAACATCCTGGTCGAGTACGGCCCGATGGTCCTCGATCTCGGCCTTCGCCTGCGGGTGCACGCGCTGATGACCGCCGTCGAAGAGTTGGCGCCGCGCGGGATCGTGGACATCACCCCGGGTGTGCGCTCGCTGCACCTGCACACCGACCCGGACGTGCTGCCGCTGCGCACCCTGCTCGCGCTCCTGCTGGAGGCGGAGGAATCGCTGCCCGCGACCGCGCGGCTGTCCGTGCCCAGCCGGACTGTCCACCTGCCGCTGTCGTTCGACGACCCGTCGATCCACGAGGCGATCAGCCGGTACGCCACCGGAGTGCGCGGCGACGCGCCGTGGAACCCCGACAACATCGAGTTCATCCGCCGGATCAATGGTTTGTCCACTGTGGACGAGGTGCGCGACATCGTGTTCGCCGCGTCGTACCTCGTGCTCGGCTTGGGCGATGTCTACCTCGGCGCGCCCGCGGCGACCCCGCTCGACCCGCGCCACCGGCTGGTCACCACCAAGTACAACCCGGCCCGCACCTGGACCCCGGAGGGCGGCGTCGGCATCGGCGGGGCGTACCTGTGCGTCTACGGCATGGAAAGCCCCGGCGGCTACCAGCTCATCGGCCGCACCGTGCCGATCTGGTCCGGCCTGCGCCAGTACGGCCCGTTCGAGCAGGGCGTGCCGTGGCTGCTGCGGTTCTTCGACCGGATCAGCTTCTATCCCGTCGGCGCGGACGACCTGCTCGACGTGCGAGCCGACCTCAAGGCCGGACGCACCAGCTTGTCCATTGAAGACGGTGAGTTCACCCTGGCCGACCACGAGCGGTTCCTCGCCGAGCACGCCGGGGAGATCGCCGCGTTCAAAGCCACGCAGAGCGCCGCGTTCGAGGCGGAGCGCCAGGCGTGGCAGGCGGCGGGGGAGTTCGACCCGCGGCCGGAGCCCGAACCCCTGCCCGCCACCGAGATCAGCGTCCCGCCGGGCGGCAGCCTGGTCGAGGCGCCGCTGAGCGCGAGCGTGTGGCGGATCGACGCGCGCCCGGGTGACGCGGTCGTCGCGGGCCAGGCCCTGATGCGGCTGGAGGCCATGAAACTCGAAGTCGTGGTGCGCGCCCCGGTCGACGGGGTGGTCGCCGACATCCTTGTCGCGCCCGGGCAGCACCTCACCGCCGGACACGCCCTCGTCGTCATCGCAGAGCGGAAGGCGGCATGAACCCCGTCGCCGCCCGCGTCCGCGCGGCCTACGCCCGGATCGCCGAGGTCGACCGGCCCGAGGTGTGGATCACCCTGCGCGCCGAGGAAGACCTGCTCACCGAGGCCAAGGCGCTCGACCTGCGCCTGCGGGCGGGCGAGCCGCTTCCGTTGGCTGGCTTGCTGGTCGCGGTGAAGGACAACGTCGACGTGGCCGGACTTCCCACCACGGCGGGGTGTCCGGCGTTCGCCTACCACCCGGACACGACCGCGCCCGCCGTCGCCCGGCTGGTCGAGGCGGGCGCCTTGGTGCTGGGCAAGACGAATCTCGACCAGTTCGCCACCGGCCTGGTCGGCACTCGCAGCCCGTACGGCGCGGTCCGCAACGCCCACGACCCGCTGAAGGTCTCCGGCGGGTCGAGTTCCGGCTCGGCGGTCGCCGTGGCGCTGGGCATCGCGGACCTGGGCGTGGGCACCGACACCGCGGGCTCGGGCCGGGTTCCCGCCGCGTTCAACGGAATCGTCGGCGTGAAGGCGACACTCGGCCTGATCCCCACCACCGGGGTCGTGCCCGCCTGCCGTTCCTATGACGCTGTCACGGTTTTCGCCGCCACCCTGCCTCTCGCGCGGACCGCGACCGCCGTCATGACCGGCCCCGACCCGGCCGATCCGCGCGGCCGCGGCTGGCCCGCCGACGTGCGGCTCTCGGCCGGACCGGCCCCGGTCGTCGCCGTCCCGCGCACGCGGGACCTCGCGGCCCTGTCCGCTGACGCCCGCCGCGCCTTCGCCGAAACCGTGGCCCGGCTCACGGCCGCTGGCGTGATCACCAGGACGGCGGACGTCAGCGACCTGCTCGACGCGGCGACCCTGCTCTACGACGGCACTCTCGTCGCCGAGCGGCACGCCGCGGTCGGCGCGTTCGTGGACGCGCACCCCGACGACGTCGACCCGGTCGTCGGCGCGATCATCAGCGCCGCCGCCGCCCCGTCCGCCCGCGACCACGTGGCCGACCTCGAACGCCTCGACCACCACCGGGCCACCGCCGCGCGCACGCTCGACGGGGCCGCCGCGCTGCTGCTGCCCACCGCCCCGCGGCACCCGACGCTCGCCGAGGTCGCCGCCGACCCGGTCGGGGTGAACCGGAGCCTGGGCGCCTACACCAACTTCGTCAACCTGCTCGACTTCGCCGCCATCGCCGTCCCTGGCGGCGTCGCGGACGGCGGGCCGTTCGGGGTCAGCGTCATCACCCGCGCGTTCGACGACCAGATCGCCTTCGACATCGCCGCGCTGCTCACCGGAGAACACCTCGAAACCCCTTACCCCGACACGGGAATCGACGTCGTGGTCTTCGGTGCGCACCTGCGCGGCCAGCCGCTCAACCCGCAGCTCACCGCGCTCGGCGCGCGGTTCCTGGGCGAGGTCAGCACCGCGCCCGAATACCGGATGGTCCTCATCCCCGGCCCTCCGGCCAAGCCCGGCATCGTCCACACCGGACCAGACGACGGCGCCGCGCTCCCCGGCGAACGCTGGGCGCTGTCCCCCGCGGCGCTCGGCCGGTTCCTCGCCGCCCTCCCGGCGCCGATGAGCCTCGGCCGGACCACCCTGTCCGACGGCGGCGCCGCCATCGGATTCCACTGCGACCTGGCCACCGCGCGCTCGTGCGCGGACATCACCGACTACGGCGGCTGGCTCGCCTACCTCGCCCGCTGAAAACCCCCGACCCCCCCCCGTGAAAGGCACCACCGTGAACCACCATCGCATCACCCGCAGACGCCTCGCCGTCGTCCTCTCCGTCGCGGCCCTGGCCGTCTCCGCCTGCGGCAGCCGCACCTCCGACCCGGGCGGCGGTTCCACCGCAGCGTCCTGTGTAGACACTTCCGGCGCGTCGGTCAAGGTCGGCCTGCTCAACTCGTTATCCGGCACCATGGCGATCTCGGAGAAGACCGTCAACGACTCGCTGAACCTCGCCGTCGAGCAGATCAACGCCTCCGGCGGCGTGCTGGGCAAGAAACTCCAGGTCGTCACCGAGGACGGCGCGTCGGAGCCGACCGTGTTCGCCGAGAAGGCGGGCAAGCTGATCAGCTCCGACTGCGTCGCCGCCGTCTTCGGCGGGTGGACCTCGTCCTCGCGCAAGGCGATGCTGCCGGTCTTCGAGGGCGCGAACGCCCTGCTGTTCTACCCGGTCCAGTACGAGGGCCTGGAGTCATCGCCGAACATCTTCTACACCGGGGCGACCACCAACCAGCAGATCGTGCCCGCGCTGGACTACCTCAAGGAGAAGGGCGTCAAGTCCCTGTTCCTGGTCGGCTCGGACTACGTCTTCCCGCGCACCGCGAACAAGATCATCCAGGCGTACGCGAAGGCCAACGGCATCGAGGTCAAGGGCGAGGAGTACGCCCCGCTGGGCCACACTGACTTCTCCACGATCGTCAACAAGCTCAAGGGCTCCGGCGCGAGCGCGGTGTTCAACACCCTCAACGGCGACTCGAACGTGGCGTTCTTCAAGGAGTACCGGAACGCGGGCATGACCGCGGCGACCACCCCGGTCGTGTCGGTGTCCATCGCCGAGGAAGAGGTCAGCGGCGTCGGCGTCGACAACCTGGTCGGGCAGCTGACCGCGTGGAACTACTACCAGACCATCGAAAGCCCGGCCAATAAGGAGTTCGTGGCCGCGTTCAAGGCCAAGTACGGCGCCAACCGGGTCACCTCGGACCCGATGGAAGCCGCCTACACCTCGGTGTTCCTGTGGAAGGCCATGGTCGAGAAAGGACAGTCGTTCGCGCCGAACGACGTCAAGAAGGCCGCTGGCGGAGTCACCTACGCCGCGCCGGAAGGGCCGGTCACCGTCAACGGCGACAACCACCACATCGCCAAGACCGCGCTGATCGGCAAGGTCGGCCCGGACGGGCTGATCCACACGGAGTGGAGCTCGGGGAAGCCGATCGAGCCGGACCCGTTCCTCAAGGGCTACGACTGGGCCAAGGGCCTGTCCAGCTGATGCCAGCGGGCCGTGCCCGGAGCCTCCGGGCACGGCCCGCACCCCACTCGGCGGAAGGAATCCGGCATGGAAGCGTTGTTCGGCCAGCTTTTCGCTGGCCTGTCCCTGGGGTCGGTGCTGCTGCTCGCCGCGCTCGGCCTCGCCCTGACCTTCGGGCAGATGGGCGTCATCAACATGGCGCACGGCGAGTTCATGATGGCGGGCGCCTACACCGCCTTCGTCGTGCAGGGCGTGATCGCCGACGCCGGGATCGCGCTGGTCGTCGCCGTGCCCCTCGGCTTCCTGGTGGGCGGCATCCTCGGCCTCATCCTGGAAATGGCGCTCATCCACCGGATGTACCACCGTCCACTTGACACGCTGCTGGTCACCTGGGGCGTCGCCCTGATCCTGCAACAGGTCGCGCGGGACGTCTTCGGCGCGCCCAACGTCGACGTGCGGGCGCCTGCCTGGCTCTCGGGCAGCGTCGACCTCGGCGTGGCGCAGGTGCCCGCAGCCCGGCTGTTCATCCTCGCGCTGTCGGTCGTCGCGGTCGGCGGCCTGGCCCTAGTGCTCACCAAAACCGCGCTGGGCAGGCGAATCCGCGGCGTCGTGCAGAACCGCGACCTCGCTGAGACCGCGGGCATCTCCACCCGCGACACCGACAAGCTCACCTTCTTCATCGGCTCCGGCCTCGCCGGGATCGCGGGCGTCGCGCTGACCCTGCTCGGCTCCACCGGCCCCACCCTGGGCACCAACTACATCGTCGACGCGTTCCTGGTCGTCGTCGCGGGCGGCATCGGGCAGATCAAGGGCACCGTCATCGCCGCGTTCGGGCTGGGCCTGCTGCAATCGGCGTTCGAGTACTCCACCACCGCCAGCATCGCCAAAGTCGCGGTGTTCGCGGTGATCGTCGTGTTCCTGCAGATCCGCCCGCAGGGCATCTTCAGCATCCGCACCAGGAGCCTCGCATGAGCCTGCTCAAAGGAGAGCGCGCGACGGCCATCGGCTTCGTCGCCATCGCGCTCGCACTGCTCGTGCTCGCGCCCGCGGTGCTCTCGGACTTCCGGCTCTCGCTGCTCGGCCGGTTCGTCTGCTACGCCATCGTCGCCGTCGGCATCGGCCTCGCCTGGGGGCGCGGCGGGATGCTCACCCTGGGGCAAGGCGTGTTCTTCGGCCTCGGCGCGTACGTGATGGCCATGCACCTCAAGCTGGCCGACGCGGGCCAAGACGGGGTGCCGGACTTCATGAAGCTCTACGGCTCCGGAGAAGTGCCGGGCTGGTGGGAGCCGTTCCGCTCGCCGGTGGTCACCCTGGTCGCGATCGTCGCGATCCCCGCGCTGGTCGCGTTCGGCCTCGGCGCGGCGATCTTCCGGCGGCGGGTGCGCGGGGCGTACTTCGCCATCCTGTCGCAGGCGATGGCCGCGGCGTTCGCGGTCCTGCTGATCGGGCAGCAGGCCGCCATCGGCGGCACCAACGGGCTCAACGGGTTCCGCTCCTTCTTCGGCTTCAACCTGTTCGATCCGGTCAACAAGCGGATGCTGTTCTACATCGCGGCAAGCACGCTGCTGGTGATGCTCCTGATCGTCTGGCAGCTCTACCGCTCCCGCTACGGCGAACTCCTGATCGCTGTGCGGGACCAGGAAGAACGCGTGCGCTTCCTCGGCTACGACCCGGCCACCGTCAAGATCGTCGCCTACGTGACCGCGGCGGCCATGGCGGGCATCGCGGGCGCCCTGTTCGTGCCCATTGTCGGCATCATCTCGCCCGCCAGCGTCGGTGTGGTGCCCTCCATTGCGTTCCTCATCGGTGTCGCGATCGGCGGACGGTCCACGTTGTTCGGTCCGGTGCTCGGCGCGATCACCGTGGCCTGGGCGCAAACCACGCTGTCGGAGACCTTCCCGTCGTTCTGGAGCTACTTCCAGGGCGCGCTGTTCGTGCTCGTCGTGGCGTTCCTGCCGCGCGGGCTGTCGACCCTCTTCAGCAGGCGCAGGGAGTCCGCGTGAGCCTCGAACTCAGCGATGTCCGAGTCACCTTCGACGGGTTCGTCGCCGTGGACGGCGTCTCGATGACCGTGCCGCAGGGCGACCTGCGGTTTCTCATCGGCCCCAACGGCGCGGGCAAGACCACCCTGGTCGACGCGATCACCGGCCTGGTCCCGGCCACCGGCTCGGCGACCTTCGCGGGCACCGAGCTGGTGAACCGCAAGGTGCACAAGATCGCCCGGCTCGGGGTCGGCCGCACCTTCCAGACGGCCAGCGTGTTCGAGGAGCTGACCGTGCTGCAGAACCTCGACATAGCGGCAGGGGCACGCCGCGGCCCGCTGACTCTGCTGCGCCGCAGGACTTCCGTGCCGCCCGAGGTCGAAGACGCGCTGGACGTCGTGGGTCTGGGCGAGCTGCGCCACCAGCAGGCGGGCGTGCTCGCGCACGGGCAGAAGCAGTGGCTGGAAATCGGGATGCTGCTCGTGCAGAACGCGCGCGTACTGCTGTTGGACGAACCCGTCGCGGGCATGAGCGCCCAGGAACGCGCCGACACCGGCGAGCTGCTGCGCCGCGTCGGAGCCGACCGCACGGTGGTGGTCGTGGAGCACGACATGGACTTCCTGCGGTCGTTCGCCACCTCGGTTACCGTGCTGCACGCCGGAAAAGTGCTCAGCGAGGGCACTGTGGCCCAGGTGCAGGCGGACCCGAAAGTCCAAGAGGTCTACCTGGGCCGCGCGGAGGTGACGGCGTGATGCTCGAACTCAGCGACATCCACGTCGGCTACGGCAGAACCACCGTTGTGCACGGCGCCACCGTCACGGTCCCCTCGGACGGCGTGGTGGCGATCATGGGCCACAACGGCGCTGGCAAAACCACGCTGCTGCGCGCCGCGGCCGGTCTGCTGCGGCCCACCGCGGGCGCCATCCGCATCGACGGCGAGGACGTGACCCGGCTGCGCCCGCACGAGCGCGTCCGCCGCGGCCTCGCCTACGTTCCCCAGGGCCAGCAGTGCTTTCCGCAGCTCACCGCGGAAGACAACCTGCGCCTGGTCGCCGACACCCGCCGCGACGGGCGGCGGCTTATCGCCGACGCGCTGGACCTGTTCCCCGCCCTGGTCCCGATGCTCGGCCGCCGCGCCGGTCTGCTCTCCGGCGGCCAGCGCCAGCAACTGGC
This sequence comes from Actinokineospora sp. NPDC051303, assembly GCF_055586285.1. NCBI lineage: Bacteria > Bacillati > Actinomycetota > Actinomycetes > Pseudonocardiales > Pseudonocardiaceae > Actinokineospora > Actinokineospora sp. NPDC051303. The sequence goes on along the minus strand of NZ_JBVJIN010000018.1, from coordinate 83,388 downwards.
CATCGCCCGCGCCCTGATCACCGAGCCGCGGCTGCTGATCCTCGACGAGCCGACCGAGGGCATCCAGCCCTCCGTCGTCGCCGAGATCGAGGCCACCATCCGCGCGCTCGCGTCAACCGGCGGCCTGTCGGTGCTGTTGGTCGAGCAGCACATAGGCTTCGCGTTGGCCGCGGCCGACCGGTACTACGTGCTGGAAGCAGGCCGTGTCACCGCCGACGGACCGGGCGGAGCCGACGCCATGGACAGCGTCCGCGCCGCGATGGCCATCTGAAGGAACCAGCGTGCCCGAATCCCTGCGCGACCAGGTCTACCTCCGCCTCCGCGACGAGGTCCTGAGCGGCCGGTGGTCGGCGACCGAGCGGTTCACCGAACCCAAACTCGCCCGCCAGCTCGGCGTCTCCCGCACCCCCGTCCGCGAAGCCCTCACCCGGCTCATGGCCGACGGACTCGTCCAGCGCGAGGACTACGGCTACTCGATCGTCGTCCCGGACCTGCCCAAGATCCGCGACCTGTACGAGGTGCGCATCGCCGTTGAGCTGCGCGGCATCGCCCGCGCCATCGAGAACCCGTCCGTGCGGCACTCGGCCGCGGCGCTGGAAACCGAACTGGAGCACTGGTACGCCCTGCGCGCGCGACCGCCCGCCCCCGGCCCGGAGTTCGTGCTGGAAGACGAGCGCTTCCACGCGACACTCCTGGCCGCGTCGGGGAACCCGGAGCTGGTGGAGGCCCTGGTCGCGGTGAACCGCCGCATCCGCTACGTGCGGATGTACGACTTCATCATCGAGGGCCGCATCGAGACCTCCATCGCCGAGCACATCGAGATCATGGAACGCGTCCACACCGGCGAGCTGGACAAGGCTCTGCGCCTGCTGCACGAGCACATCGGCGCGTCCCTGGAGATCGTGGTGGAACGCGCCGCCCGCGCCCTCGCCGCCCGGCACAGCACTCAGCTGGGCTGAGCCGCCGCCCGCAGCGCGTCCGCCGGGAGCTGGATGTGCAGGTCAGGGGCGCCGTGCAGGAGCAGGTCGACCGGCTCGCCGAGCTGCTCGGCCAGCGCGGCCACCTCGGCCCCGGTCAACCGCTGCCAGTGCGGCGGCCAGTCCCGCGGCGTCGCGCTCTCCGCGACGAACGCGTCCACGATCCGGCGGTCCGCGCCATCCCTGGGCGCCAGGTGCTCGCGCTCCGGGCGGGCCGGGTCGGCGGGCAGCACCAGCTCGGCGGCGAGCGCGGCCAGCCGGACCTCGTCCAGGTCCGCCTGCCCGAGCTGCGCGCGCTGCATGACCGCCTCCAGTTCCGACCGAGGCGCGGGCCAGCCCAGCGCCAACGGCGACGGGCGGTAGTCCGGGTTCGCCTCGAACAGCTCCACAATGGACCCCGTCGAGTCGACCGGGTAGCGGCCGACGACCCCGCTGGGCGGCACGTCCGGCCCGGCGTGCGCCGGGTCGACCACCTCGACCCAGCCGCCCGCCCGCGACCGCGCCAGCTCCCGCAACTCATCCGACACCGACGGCGGAGGCAGGGCCAAGTAGCGCGGGTTCGGCACGTACTCGTCGGTGATCTCCCCGTAGATGTCCACTCGGTAGCGGCCCATGACCTCGTTGGACTGGAGAGTCCCGTCCTGATCCAGGTCGAAGGCGACGGGCAGCCAGCTGTTGGGCATCATCCTGGCCTGCTCACGCATGGCCTCGGTCACGGGCGGCTTCTGAAACGGGGCGGTCATCGGCGTCCCACACTCCTCGGACTGATCTTCGTGAGTACCTGGCAGGGTACGAGAGCAAGTCGGCGCGGATGCACCGGCGGGTCGGTGGGGCCGTCGTCGGTCCCTGCTCACCGCGGACTGGCCAGGTCAGCTCATGGGATGATCGCCCGCATTTCGCGCCGTTCGTGGCGGTTTTCCACTTCTGGGGATGGGAATCCGTACGGGGGATGCGGAAGCTTGCCTGGGTGGCTGGACAGGAAACAGGATTCCGCCTACCGGGGACTTGCTGAGAACCCGCCTGGACGCTAACGAGTGAATTCGCTAACCGGCTGTAGTCGCTTCCTTCGGCCTGATGGCCAGGTGCCGTTTACCGCTGATCTTCGCCGTTCGTCGTGTACCCGCCCGTAGGGAGAAAGCCGCGGGGAAGGGTTCAGCATGATGTGTGCCAAGGCGGCAAGGTTTGTGCGGCTCCCCGTGGCGTCGGGGAGCCGCACTGGCGCCTGTGGATTCCGTTTCCTGAGAGGAGCACAAGCTCAGATGAAGGTACAAGCATCCGCTGGTGAGAATCCAGAGGATGGGGAGACCAATCGGGTGATTCCGGACGCCCCGGACAATGACACTCCGGACGACACTCTGGACAACGACGCCCTGGACAACGTTGTCTCGTTGGAGGACCTGCTGACCCGCGAGGTGGATGCCAAGCCGGACACGGAGTGGCTGGCCTGGGTCCGCGAGGTCGTCCGCGGGGGATGGGGGCCGACGCTGCGCGCGCTGGTCCTGTTCGCCGCGTTCGTGACCGTGGTCTTCGTCAGCGGCGCCCTTCCGGCGGTGTGCACGACTGTTGCGCTCGTGTTCGGCGACGTCATCGTCCGGCGCGTCCGGATCCCGGTTTCCCCGTAACACCCCCGCTTGAGCGGGCACGAGGGCGGCGGGCTGCTGGAATCTCCAGCGGCCCGCCGCCCTCGGCGTGTGTCCGTGCCCCGGCTCGCCGACCTGTCCGTCCAGGACGCCGACCGGCCCACTGGCCCGTCGTGCCCGGCTTGAGCGCGGCGGCCATCCACTTCGCCGACGACGTCGGCCCGCGCCGGTGCGCATTCCCGGCGCCAAGCGCCTCCGTGTCGTAGTCCACCGGAGCGCGTTCCTTCACATCCCAGATTCGCCGATCGCTGTGCGGGCGTGCGTGGGCGACCGCGCCGCCGCGGGGCGGTGCGGCAGCGGATTCCGGTCACCCAGGGCACGCTCACACCGCCTACATTACGACAACAATCAGCAACAAACAAGCAAGCGCGTTTCGGCGTCGTCATGCGGCCTGACGTGCGAGATCATTCGTCGCATGACGGGGCGGAAAGGTGATTCCGAGACAGAGTGGCCGCTGGGCCCGTGGCTCAGGGACGCGCGCAAGGCGCTGCGGCTGTCGCAGAAGCAGGCCGCTGCCAAGGCCAGGTTCTCCCGGACGTCGTGGCAGCACCTGGAAAACGGTGGCCGCTCCGACGGCAGGCCGGTGCGTCCCAAGTCGACGACGGTGATCAGCGCGGCCCTCGCGGTCAGCGCGAACCCGCACGTCGCCCTGGAGCTGGCGGGCCTGGACCCCTCGGCCTACGAGCCCGCCCGCGCGGGCCGCCCAGCCGGTTCGGTGGACGAGGCCCGCGACCTGCTGCTCCTGCTCAACGAGCCCCAACTCGTCGCGGTCACCGAAATGCTCCGCGCCTTCATCGACCCACGCCCCCTCCCCACCTCGTCCCCCACCATCGCCGAGCGCTACCGCCGAGGCGCCACCCTGAGCGAGCCGGAGCAACAGGAGCCCGACAGCTCGGACACCGACACCGACTCGGAGTAGGCACACCGGCGGCCACCAGCGGGCCGCGACGATGGCGGAATCCGTTACGGTGGACAGACAAGCCGAGTCGGCCACCGCGGCTTGGCGGCGGTGAGCGACAGTCGTTCGAGCGTGCTGCCATCGCGGCCCGGATGTGGCTGGGCAGGTGGGCGCGCTCAGGCAAGCCGTGTGGACGCGCTCCCGCCCGACTCGGCGTGCCACGGGAGTGTCGACTCGGTGAACAGGAACGGGCCGTCGAGCCTGCCGTCGCCACTGTCCAGGTGAGTCGGAGCAGGTCCGTCCTCACCGGCGCGGCCACGAAGGCATGCGCATGCCCGCGGTGGCGCTACCCCCGTTCCTTCCGGGCGTCGTGCAGCGCGTCATCGAGCATTCCCCGCTCCATCGTCGGATCCAGCTCGCCCAGCGGGTAGCACCGGCCGCGCCGGGTCGAAGTCCGCCCGTCAGAGCCGACTTCAAGAGTCCGGAAAACGATTACCGCATGGGTGACAACCCGCCCAGCGGGCAAATGCCCCTCCGCCGCGAGGAACGCGGTCAACGCGCCTCCGATGTCCACAAAGGCACGGTCTGTGTTCGCCACCAGGACTCCCTCCCTGAATAAGTCCTGTTCAGTGGACCACGGTCGTCCATAGTGGCGCACCCGTACGCGCTTGGGGCTGTGGATAACTCCACGCCCCGCTCTCGGCCGGTAGCTTGGACAGGTGGCCTGCCCCCCGCGCGACGGCGCGCGGTACCCCGTTCGGGTGCCGCTGCCATGGGACCGGGGTTGATCGGCATCCGGGGGACGCGTCCTGGCGTCGACCACGACCCTGAGTGGGTGGGCGCCGATCCGGCGCATTACCCGGCCCGCTCAAAGTAGTGAATATTGTGAAGATATCCTACTTACCGAAGTGAGTATTATTTTTAAGTCGCGACGATCCTGGTGGCAAAAGTCACCCTAGGTGACCTGGGTTCTTCGTTCTTTGCCACTGATGGCTCTCGCTGCCGCAGGCCCGGACATGATGAAATTGATTGTCCGATGAGTAGGCGAGGAGCAGGTATGGCCCTTCTCGCGACGCCGTGGCACGTGGCTGCCCTGCGGTGCTCTCGGCTACGCGTGACCGGACGGACGCATCTGGACTTTGTGAAACAGAGGCCTGTTTCCCGTGCGCACACTGTGGTGCAGGCTCACTGGCTTCCCATAGTTGTCAAAGGAGTTGCCTCGATGGACGGCGAAGGCGACATGTCGATGAACGCGCATCTCGCCCGCACGCTCGGCGAAGAACTTCGTCGAGCCCGCGCGTCGGCGGGCTGGACCCGCGCGGAACTTGTCGCGGTCCTGGAGGACGCGATCCAGGCGCAGACGCTGGCCACGTATGAGCTGGGACAGCGAAACTGCACGGTGGTGCGCTTTGCCGAGATTTGCCGGGCATTGCGCGTCTCGGCTCCAGAGTTGCTCACGCGGGCGCTGCAGCGCGCGGCCATAGACTTGGAGACGCTGGTGTTGCAAGTCGACTTGCGAAGTGTCATCGAGGACCGGCAGGCGGACTTGCGCCCCTTGCGCCGATGGGCGCGCTATCGACTGGAGAACGACGCGACTGGGACGGGAATCGCCCTCCTTGACCCATCCGTCATCAAGGAGATGTCCGCGTTCTGTGCCTTGCCGCAAGCGGACATGGCGCGGCGCTTGGCGGCGTTCGCGCCGGACTGAGGGTGTCCCGGGGTCGGTGAGTTCTCTTGTCGTCACACAGGTGTGTTGTGGATGGTCCACCATTCCGGTCCGTACGTCACGGCCCCCGAGTCCAAGATGGCTCCAGACGAGTCGGCTCCGGTGACGGCCAGATTCTTCGGTGTGGAGGAGGTGGGTTCGACTGCGAGTGCGAGCGCAGGTGTCGTCGTCGCCAGCATGGCGACGAGAACGGCCTTGACGAACAAGCGAATTCCCTTCGTGTAGCTCTTTCGGGTGCGGCCTACTCTGGGTAGGGCGAACCGTGGGAGCGGATGCTGTTTGCAAGGTGTGGCGCGTGCGACTGGGAACTACTGTCGAAGCAAATCTAGCCTGATCTCTGTATGAAGGTGTAGCCGGGGGTGGCCCCGGGCAGGGCGACCGGCGCGCGCGGCGTGGCGCTTTACCCCGATCGGAGACGTAAACCCGCTGTTGGGGGACTCAAGACGTGATGCTGTCACCCTGCGGAGGCTGGTCGGCGAGGTTTGCTTTCGTGCGGGCCGTCTGCAGCGGGATACGGGTGGCTGGTTCGTCCAATTTGGCCTGCACGAGCGTTGCCTGGGCCGCGTCGTTCATCTGCAGGTAGATCTGCTGTGCCCGTCGCCAGGCCGCCGTCGCCTCGGCCGGTTCGTCCTGTGCGAGGAGCACCCCGGCGAGGACGTCAAGAGCGCGGGCGAGAAGGGGGATGTAGTGGATGCGTGTGCACATCTCGACCGCCTTGCGCGCGTGCTCCTTGGCCATGTCGCGGGCGCCTGCCGCGTGAATGGCGGCTGACTCGACGCTGATCTCGGCGACCAGCGGAAGGTCGGGAATGGCTTGGGCGATCGCGAGAGCTTGGGTCGCGTAGCCAGCGGCTACCACGGTGTCCGCGCGATCACGATGGATCAAGGCGATGCCGATCAGGGTGCCCGCGAGGGCCGACTTGTCGTTGTTGCGTTCGGCGATGTAGAGGGCTTGGTGCAGGTGCATGGTCGCCTCATCGAGGCGGCCGACCGCCTGGAAGGCGGCTCCGATGTTGCGGTGCGCCCAGCACAGCGCCTCGTAGTCGTCGTTCTTGCGAGCGATGGCCAGGCACTGCTGGAACAACTGGATGGCCGCGTGCGGGTTGCCGCGGAGCGATTCCAACCGGCCCAGTTGGTTGAGCACGGCGGTCATCGCCTGATCGTTCTGCTCCTCTTCGGCGTACCGCCTGCCCGCGTCAAGATATGGCTGCGCTTCGGTGAGTTCGCCGTGTGCGAGTAAAGCCCTTCCCACGTCGAACAACGAGGTGGCCTCCGCTTCGCGCTGACCGTCGAGCCGAGCCGCCTCCGCGGCGATCTTGCGGGCGGCCATGCCGTCACGATGATGCCCGTGGCGGTCGTAGTAGGTCTGCACTGTGTGCGCGAGGCGCCACGCGTAGCCGTGCTGACCGGTTCGCGCGGCCATTTCCAGCGCCGCGTTGAGGTTGGCCCGCTCTCGGGCGAGCCACGCCTGCGCGGTGTCCGGATCGGTGAAGGTCACCGGGGTCACGATGGGTGGGGTGGGCAGTGGCGGAGGTTTCCTGGCTCCGGGGTACAGGAGTCCATCGGCGTTCACCGCGCTGCGCAGGTAGTAGTCCAGGATGCGCCGTTCGAGGTCGTGTGTTTCCGCGGGCGACTCGTCGACCTCGGCCTGCTTCGCGGCGAGTTCTCGCAGCAGGTCGTGAAACCGGTATCGGCCCGAGGTCTCGGCCGGGTGCAGCAGATGGGCTCCGACCAGATGGGCGATGGCGACGCGGGTTTCCTCAGCGGTGCGCGCCGTGCAGGCGGTGGCGGCCTCGATCCCGAAATCCGCGCCGGGATGCAGGCCCAGCCGCCGGAACACCAGGCGCGTCGGCTCGTCCAACACCAGGTACGACCAGGTGAGAACCGTCCGTGGGGAGTTCGCGCCGTCGCCGTCCTCGCCGATGTCCAGCAGCATTCGCCGCCGGTCCTGGGCGGTCGCAGCCGGGGGCCAGTCGTCGCCATGGGTCGCCAGGTACTCGGCCGCCACGTTGATCACCAGGGGCAGACCGTCGCACGCGTCGACAAGCCAGTCCGCGTTGACCTCGCGACGGCGAGAACCCAGCCGGAGGGCCACGAGCGCGTCCGCGTCGGGGCGTGACATCGGGCCGACGCGCACCCGCCGTGCGCCGCTCCACGCGCTCAGGCTGGTGAGGCGGCGCCTGCTGGTCACGATCACCAGGCAGTCGGACAGCAGCGGGACGAGGTGTTTGATGTGGGCGGAATCCCGGACGTTGTCGAGAATCACCAGGGTGTGGCGGTCGGCGAGGGCTTGGCGGAGAAGGACTTCTCGGGACCGGGGTGACATCGTCTCGTCCGGCTGTTTGCCGAGGGCGATGAGGAAGTCCTCCACGACCGCGTCATGGCCCACCATCGAGTCGGCGGAGAAGCCGTGCAGGTTGGCGAACAACTCGCCGCCGGAGAAGCGGTTGCGGACCCGGTGTCCCCAGTGGACGGCGAGGGCGGTTTTGCCGACGCCGCCCATGCCGTCGAGGATGACGACGCCGCGCAGGGGTTCGCCGTCTGCTGTGGTGGTGGCGGCGTCCAGCTCCTGTAAGAGGTCGCGGCGGCCGCAGAAGTCGATGATGTCGTGCGGCAGCTCGCGGGGGCGCATCCGCACTTCGGCCGGGGTGGCGGGCGGCGGGGCGGGGCGGCGGGTCGCTTCGGCCAGCAGCCGCTCGTGGTGGCCGCGGAGGTGGTCCGCGGCTTGTTCGTCGCCGTCGTCGCGGAGCGCCTTCCAGGTCGTCAGGTAGTAGGAGGTGGCTTCGTTGTCCCGGGCGAGCTTGCGCAGCGTCGACAGGCGCAGCTTCGCCAACGTGAGGTCGCGCGGGTAGTCGACCTGCACGTTGTGCAGGTTCGCCAGCACCTCGTCGTAGTCGCCGAGGTCGAACCGCGCTTCGAGGAAGGTCGCGTGCGCTGGCGCGAGTTCGTCGTCGGCGACCCGCGCTCGCCAGGTGCCTGCGGGCTCGCTGCGCAGGTCTTCCAGGAACGGGCCGCGCCACAGGTCCAACGCCCGCGCCGCGACGGCGGAAGCCTGCTCGGGGTCGCCGTCTCGGACGTGGCGTCGGGCCGCGGCCATCAGGTCGCGGAAGCGGTGGTAGTCGATCAACTGCCGGTCGATCTCGAACCGGTACCTGCCGTTTTTTCCGTGGAGGTCGTCGGGCAGTTCCAGCCGCTCCAACGTCTGTCGGATCTTCGTCGTGTAGGAGTCCAGGGTTGTTCGAGGGTGGCGGGGCAGCGGCGCGTCCTGCGGCCAGGCCCAGTCGAGCACCTGGGTGATGGACATGAACTGTCCCGCGTGCAGCAGCAGGGCGCCGAGGATCGCTCGCTGGCGAGGTGCTCCCCAGTCGTCGCGCGGTTCTCCGTCGATCCGCAGCGAGGTCGTCCCCAAGATCCCGAACAGTGTGTCCACCAGCTTCACCCCTAAAGCTGGGCCCCGACGGAGTCCCCGGCGAATACGGTTAGTCACATCGGTGCGACGTTCTGTGTTCATGGAGTGTAACCGCAGGAAGGCGGCAAGCGCACTGAAAGAAGATCGAAAGTCATTCGGTCGGCGCAACGTCATGCGGACAGATAATGGACAACGACTGCCCAGGAGCCTTTGTTCGTTTCCGGAGTTCAAAGTTTGCGGACCGATCCAAGGAAAGCGTTCTGGTGTGCGACGGCGCGCACTCTGTCCCTAGTCCGCTCGTAAGGGGAAGGCCCCCAGGCGCTGGCACAGGGCGGACGGGGGAGGGGAGATGCAGGCGACCGCATGGACACGCGGGCCGGTGGGAATCGACATGATCGGGCGGGTCACGCGAAACGGGTGCAAGACCGTGCTTGTCTTGGTGCCCACCATGACCGCGGGCACCCGGCTGCTGGACCTGCTGCCGGTGCTCGACGGCGACCACCGCGTTCAGGTCGTGTTCACCACGCCCTGGTCGGAGGACGTGTGGCACGGCCTCGACGGTTTTGTCCGCGATCTCGGCGCGCTCGTCCTGCCCTGGGACCAAGCGCGGCGGCACAATTGGGATCTGGTGCTCAGCGCCAGCCACGACGGCATAGAACACGTCCACGGAAATCTGTTGTTGCTTCCGCACGGCGCGGGCGCGGGAAAGAGCCGCAAGCGCACTCGCACGGTCACCGGCGGGGTGCTGCCGACAACTGGACTGGACCGGCAACTGCTCACCCGGCGCGGACAGGTGATTCCCTCGACGATCGCGCTCCCCACCGAAGCCGACCAGGCGCTCCTGCGGCGAACCTGCCCGGAGGCCGTGCCGAGGTCGCTGGTGGTCGGCGACATCTGCCTCGACCGGATCACGGCCAGTGTCGCGCACCGCTCCCGCTACCGGGACGCGCTGGGGGTGGGCGAGCGCGACGAACTCATCACGATCAGCTCCACCTGGTCGCCGGAATCGGTTTTCGGCAAGCACATCGAACTCTACGAACGGCTCGTCGGCGAAGTCGCGCACGCGCGCACGAAGGTCGCCGCGGTGCTCCACCCGAACATCTGGGCGGTGCACGGCGTCTGGCAGGTGCGGTCGTGGCTCGCCCGCGCGACAGATCGAGGGCTGCTGGTCATTCCGCCGGAACGCGGTTGGCAGGCGACAGTCGTCGCCAGCGACATCGTCATCGGCGACCACGGCTCGACCAGTGCCTACGCGGGCGCGCTCGGCGGCAGAATGTGCCTCGCGGCCTTCCCGGACCACAACATCCGGGCGGGCAGCGTGGGGCACGCGCTGGGGCGTGTCGCCGCTCGGCTCGATCCGGGCGCCCCGCTTCGCCCGCAATTGGACCGCGTTCGGGCCCGTCCCGGTTCCGCGCGCCTGCGCGAAGCCATCTCCTCGCGTCCGGGGATGTCCCACCGCTTGCTGCGAACCGCTATGTACCGATTGCTTGACATCCCCGAACCTCCGTGGCCTGTACTTGTCACCTCTGCCCCTATCCCCATTCCGCTCGACTGGTGAGAGGATTGGCCATGCCGACCATGTCGATGACGATCAGTGTGCGGACGGTGGGTGTGTACTTCGTGTCGTGGCGCGGTGTGGACGAGGGTGTTCCGCCTGGTGACGTGGTCGTCGCGGACATCGGCCGCGCGGAAAAACACTGGCTCGACAACGCTGACGTTTTTGTCTCGTCGGCGGACGAACAAGACATGACCGAGGCGATCGTCCGCGCGGTTGTGTCCTATATGGCGCGACTGTATCGGCCGATGTCCCGCTTTGTGTCAGCCGCGGACGCGTGACCGCATGAGTTCGGCTTTGGGGTCTTCGACAAGGTCGTAGAGCGTGGCGGCCCGGGTCCACCACCGGGCGGCCGACTCCCGCTCGCCTGCCAGGTCCGAGACGTCGCCGATGGCGGCGGCGATCTCGGCCTGGTAATAGGCGGAACCGAACTCCCGCATCGCGTCGAAGGCGTCCCGCAGCACGCGTTCGGCCTGCGGCAGGCGCCCGGCCCGCGAATGCGCCGCGCCCAGCATCGTCACGGCGCGCGCGTGCTGGGTGGGGTCGCCGAGCGCGGCCATCGTCTCGGCGACCGCCGAGAACTCCGTCACCGCGTCGTCGTAGCGGCCGAGAGCCAGGAGCACCTCCCCGATCCGCCGCCCGCACAGGGCGACCCCGCGAGCCCGGCCGAGCCGCTGGTGCAGGTCTTTGGCTTCCCTGAAGAAATCCAGCGCCTTGGCCGGGTCGTCGTCGGCGACGGCGAGTCCCAACTGCTCCAGGGCCGTGGCCTCCGCCCGCGCGTCCCGCGCGGTCCTGGCCAGTTCACGGGCAATCGTGATGTGTTTGACGGCGTCGGCTCGGCTGCCGATCTTGGTCAGGGCGTATCCCAACTGCACACGGATCAGCGCTTCGGCTTTCTGGTCGCCGCGGCGGCGGGCGCTGGTGACCCCCGCCTGCTGCATCTCGATCCATTCGCCGTAGCGGCGGGTGTGCAGGAAGTGTCCCCAGAGGGTTTCGCAGAACTGCCACACGACGTCGTCCCAGCCCTGTGCCGCCGCGCTTTCCAGAGCCGCCCGCAGGTTCGCCCGTTCCCGGGTGAACCAGGCGAGCGCCGCCGCGGTGTCGGGGAACGCCGAGCCGTCCGCGGTCTGGTACACCGGCGCCAGCCTCGGCCGGTGCGGGTGGATCACAGTGTCCGCGGCGGCGGCGCGATCGAGGTACCAGCCGATCATGCTGCGCTGCGCGGCCTGGCCGTTGGCCGAGTCGAGGTGGCGGGCGTGCAGCCGCACGAGGTCGTGCAGGGCGTACCGGTCCTCTCCGGTCTCGGTCAGCAGACTCGCCTCGACTAGGCCGTCCACGGCCTTGATCACCCGTCCCATCGGCCACGCCAGGGCGGCGGCCAGCACCTCTCCGCCGAACTCCCGCCCCGGATGCCACGCGCACAGGCGGTAAACCGCCTCCTCGTCGTCCAGCAGCGTGGCCAGCGACATGTCCAACACCACTTCCACGGACGTCTCCGTGTCCAGCGTCAGCCCAGCCAGGCGGTCGCCCTCGCCGCTGAGATCGCCCGCTTCCCGCGCGAACGTGCGCCGCGCCCGGCTGGCCAGCCGGGCCGCCACCACCGACAGCGCCAGCGGCAGTCCACCGCAGAAACCGGCCACGCGGACCGCGTCCTCCGACTCCGCCCCCACCCGGTCGTTGCCCACCAGCGCGCGCAACAGGCGAAGGGAATCGCTGTGGTCCAACGGATCGACATCCAGCCAGCGCGCGCCGTCGAGCGCCAGCCCGGAAAGCCGCGACCGGCTGGTCACCACGACCACGCTGCCCTGCCCCGCGGGCAGCAGCGGCCGCACCTGCGACGCGGACACCGCGTTGTCCAGCAGCACCAGAATCTGCCGGTGGGCGGTCACCGACCGGTACAACGCGTACCGCCGCTGCGTTTCCAGCGGAATACGCTCGGCGGCGACCCCGAGCGAGAGCAGGAACCACTCCAAAACCTCGGCCGCGGTCACCGGTTCGCCCGTGCCCGGATCGCTCAGATTCACGAACAGCTGGCCGTCGTCGAAACGGGGGGCGAGTTCATGCATCCAGCGCAGCGCCAAAGATGTCTTCCCGACCCCCGGAACCCCGCAGATCACGATGGGCGCGACGCCCCGGGTTCTCGGTTCGCTGAGATCATCGAGCAGCGCCAGTTCCCGCTCGCGGGCGACGAACGCGGTGGGCGCGGGCGGAAGCTGCGACGGCGTCACGTCCTGGGTGGCCGGGGCGCTGTGAAAGTGGACCGCGCCCACACTGGCGGTCTGCACAACCTGGCCGGAAACTCCGCCGTGAATGGCGTTGCGGAACGACGCCTCCCCGTCCTCGGTCCGCGGCCAGGCCATGACGCTCATCCTCCTAAGAGTCGGCGTACGTCCTCTGTCTAATCGCTCTACATCACATTTGTGTGACAGGCGCGATTAGCCACTCGACCGGAGTACGCATTTCGAACAGGCCCCATCCTGCTCACGCCGGGTGACCGGCGCTTCTTCGACATCCCGGGCACATTGTGACCGAGCGGCGGGCGGCTTTGTGGCCAACGTGTCGAGAACCTCGCAGAAGACAAGGACCGTTCATGCGCCGCGGGCCGCTGGGCCGCTGGCCAGCAGCCGCATGGCGACCGCGCCCGCGAGCGGTCCCGGGGCGAGCAGCAGGAACGCGTGCCGCCAGCCGATGGCGTCGGCGAGCAGGGGGACCAGTTGGATGCTGACGACGGTGAGGGCGAAGCCGATCGCGGTCTGGGCGGTCAGGGCGGTGCCGACGAAGCGGGGGTCGGCGACTTCGCTGAGGGTGGTGCTGAACACGCAGGAATCCGCGATCACCGCCGCGCCCCACAGCACGCAGAAGGCGACCAGGACGCCCGGGTCCGCCGCGAACGCCAGCGGTGAGAGCAGGCAGCAGACGCCGCTGACGGCCATCGCGGCCACCGCGGCGGGGGAGCGGCCGAACCGGTCGGCGCCCCAGCCGCCGAGGGCGCACCCGACGGCCCCGGCGACGCCGACGGCCACGAAGACCACGACGCCGACCGAGGCGGGCAGGTCGCCTGCGGCAAGCAGGAATGTCGGGAGCCACGTCCACAGGGCGTAGAGCTCCCACATGTGGCCGAAGTAGCCGAGGTTGGCCAACCGGGGACCGCGCTCGGTGAACATGGTCAGCGCGTACCGCGGGTTGCGCGGCGGGGCGCCCGCAGCCAACTGCGGTCCGGGCCGGACGACGGCCGCGGCCACCACCGCCCCCAGCCCACCCAAGCAGGCCGCGGCCACGAGCACGCCCCGCCACGGCAGCGGACCGACCCCACTGATCAGGTGCGGTAGCGCCGAGCCCAACGTGAGCGCCCCCACGAGCAGCCCCAGCGCCCGCCCCCGCACGGCCCGCTCCGACCAGGACGCCATCAACTTCATCCCGACCGGGTAGACCCCCGCGAGGCACACTCCGGTGACGAACCGCAGCGGCACCGCCCCCGCCATCCCGTTGACGGTCACGGCGAGCAGCAGCGTGCACACCGCCCCCGCGCCCGCGCTCACCGCCAGCAGGTGATGCGGCCGCACCCGGTCAGCGAGGTTGAGAGCAGCCGACCCCACCGCCCCCACCACAAACCCAACCTGCACGGCCCCGGTCAGCCACACCGCCGCCCCCGCGCCGATCCCCCACTCCTGCCGCAAACTCGGCACCACCGCCGACACGGAGAACCACACCGCCAGCCCCAACACCTGCACCACCGCGACGGCCCGCTGCCCCCGCGCGGTTGCCATGAGCGCGCTCGCTCGCCGCGTCGGAACCCCGGTGCCGGACGTGACCTCGCCGTTTGCCACGTCCGCCACCCTAGGGCCAGCCACCGGCCGAACTGGACACTCGGCTCGTCAGGAGGCGGGCGTCTCCGGTTCTTCGCCCGCGTCGGGCGCCGCGGCGGACTGGTGACTGCCACACAGTTGGTCGGCGATGTCTGGCCTGTCGTGTTTGCGGATCAGCTCGGCGAGCTGGTCCCGGAACAGGTCCCGCTGGCCGGACTCGGTGTTCGGGAACATGTCCTCCACCAGCGCCAAGGCTGGGGGTTCCGGCGGGCTGGGAACCGACCACAGGCCGGGGCTGTCCACGACCGTGACCGGGGACCGCTCCAGCATCGGCATCCGCGACGGGTCGGGCACGGTGTCGTCATTGGCCGCCGCGGTCAGCCGCGAGATGGTGTCGATCAGGTCCACGGTCTCGACCACCTTGTGGTGGTCCTGCGCGAGGCGCCAGACCACCGCGCTTCCGGTGGACTTGAGCACATCCTTGCCGAGGTAGTCGCGCTTGCTGATCTCGAAGCGCCGCTCGTGGTCCCAGACGCGTTCTTCCTTGCGCAGCGCGGACAATCGCGCCAGCCGCTCGGCGTCGTCGTTGTCGAGAGTGAGGGTGACCTGTTCCGCCCAGCCGGTCAGCGCGCCGCTCACGTCCATCCTGGGCACGCTCACCTCGGCGGCGATCTCGTGCTGGAGCAACAGCGGGTTGATCGGTTGCCTGCCCGCGGTGATGGCGCAGATCCGCTCCAGCACCATGCGCTTGACCACGGCCGCGGGGTCGCCCGCCAACTGCCTGCCGTTGTAGGTGTACGCCCAGCGCACGGTGGCCGACACGATGAACGGGTAGTCGGGTTCCGCGCTCGGCACGGGCACCCCGGTGATCTTGTCTTCCAGCCGGACTTCTTGCGGGACCGGCTGCGGTTCGGGGTGCGGCGCGGGCATCTGGACCATCGGGGCTTGGTGGGCAGGCAATTCGTGGTCCTGGGCCTCCAAGGCTCGGTGCACCTTGACCGCCGCGGCGAACAGCGCCGCGGCGCCGAGCACCATGGTCGTGACGACGACCCAGGTGGCAGGCTCGAACAGCACCAGGATCAGCAGCGGCGCCAGCACCGCGGCCGTGGCCAGTGCCCCGATGCGGAGCTTGTCTTTGTTCTTCATCGTCCGGTGTCCTCCGGTCGGGCGTTTGGGATGAGGAAAGACAGGTCAAGGGCGCGGTCCATCGCGGCTCTGAGATCGCTGACCACGAGGTCGCGTTCCGCGCCTTCGGCAGGCTCCGCCGCCTGCCAGCGGCGGCCGATGCCGTAGAGGTATCCCAGCAGCGCGGGGTCCGGTGCGGCCGCGTTGACCAGAATCCGGCGCAGCGCGGGGTTTTTGGCCGCGAGCCACTGTCGGATCAGGTCGGGTGTCCAGTCGAGCGGGTCGGCTAGGACCAGCCGCCAGCACGCCGTGAGCTGCCTGCGAACCTGGGAATGGTTGAGGACGGCGGGCACGCTCAGCAAAAGTTCCGGCGCGACCAAGCCAGCGAAGAGCGCGCGGTCCGACGCGGAAAAGTGGCCGCCGTCCTCGGTGGGGCATAGGCGATACAAGATCCTGCGCCAGAAGTGGGCCGCGCCCGCGAGCCGCAGCAGCGCGTTCCTCGCCTCCGACTGGACTTTTTCGTCGCCGTGTCTGCCGAGGTGGCGCAGGCGGACCACGGCTTGGTCGGCGAAGGTCGGCGCGAGGACGCTCTCGCACAGCGTCACCATGAGGCAGGCCAGCGGGGCGGCCGTCGACGGGTTCACCGCCCAGTCGTAGAACTGGCGGCGGAACTCCTGCCCCCGCCGCTCGTGCGTGAGTCCTAAGTAGAGCACCGTCTCCGCGAGAGCGAGGTAGTTGTCGCGGTTCTTGGCGCGCAGGTCCGCCCGAGTCCACTTGTGGACCAGCGTGACGATGTGCTCCTTCTCGCCGACGGCGAGCGCCTGCTCGGCGAACCGCTCGACCACCTGGCGCTTGCGCGCGCCCGGCACCGCGGGCGAAGCCACGACGCTGGCGACCCAGTTGCGGAACGCGGTCCGCAGGCCAGGCATCGATGTCCAGAAGTAGGCCCTGAGCGCGGCGTCCAAGCCGGGCTCGGCGACTCGCACGCGGTGCTCTTCCACGCTGAGCTTCAGGTCGTTGAGCCGCTGCGTGAAATCCTTGTCGTCCAGCGTGTGCGTGCCGGAATTGGGGTATTTCACCACGGCCAGCAGCCGCGCTTCGCCGTCGAAGACCTCGTCCACCGACGCGCCGTCCAGCATCGCCGCGGTGAACAGCAGAGCTTTACTACGACCGTCGCTCTGGGCCGCCACCCGGTCGCGCGCGGCGCCCCGCTGGTCGGCGAGCGCGCTCAGCGCGTCGGCCAGCCACGTGTCCGGCTCGGCGCCCTCCGCGCGATCGCTGGCCGCGCGCACTTGGTCGGCGAGGTCGGCGAGATCGCGCATGTGCCCGGCCCGTAGGTAGTGCGCCAGTTCGGGGGCGAGCCACGCCCTGTCCGGCAGGACGATGCCGTCGACTTCGAGGTGACGGCGCAGGACCGCCCGCCGGTCGGGGCACCCGATCGCCAGCACCCGCCCGAAGTCGGTCCCCCAGGTCCTCTGGTGGTCGGCGGAAACCACGACGACGAGGTAGGCCCGTTGCTCGACCTCGGCGCGGAACCCCTCGACCGCGTCCTTGACGGCGCCCAGCTCGCTTCGCCCGTAGCCGGTGAGATCCAGCAGCAGGCGTTCTTGTTCCTGAATCGTGCTCGCGTCGGGGTCGATCTGCCCCTTCTCGGTGACCGTCAGCTCTTGGAAGGACCTGATGCCGCCCTGCCCCGAGCGGTGCAGGAGCATGAGCCCCGCGGCGTGCCGCCCGCTTCCCGGCTGGCCCGAGATCACCACGGTTCCCGGCGTTCTCAGCCGCTCCTGCGCTTCGGCGAAGCCGGGGCCGGACGGCGGCACGAACCGCTTGTCGAGCAGGTCCAGCCGGTTCGCGCTCACCGGCCTGCGCCGAGGCACCCGGTCGGCGAGCCGATCGATCAGCTCCGGGTCGATGCGACTGTGCCCGTTGATCGTGACGTTGTAGTCGCCATGGATATTCCCGGGTCCTCCCCACTGGAGGGGTCCGTTGATGGTTTCTGCCTGCACCGCATTTCCGTGCACATCGCGTATCGCGTTCACTTATCTGCCGTCCGCGGGTTCCATGGTGGTGTCGGCGCTCGGCCAACCGCATGACTTGATCATCTTGACCAGGGTCGCCGAGACATACGACAAAAACTGTCCGAAGCGGGACAGTCCTGGGCATGACCCCGGTCACTTCACGGGTCGGATCCCGAAGCCGCGAGTTCGGCCAGGCACGCTGTGTCCTACAGCGTGCCTCCGGAAGCGGGCTTCGATCATGGTCCGACCAGTTTCCGCTGGTCAGACGTGGTGCCCCCGGCAGGATTCGAACCTGCGACACACGGTTTAGGAAACCGATGCTCTATCCCCTGAGCTACGAGGGCGGGCGACGGACAGCTTACCGGGTGGTCCCGTGGGCTGATGTGGGGCCATGGGGGTGGGTGCTCCACTAGGGGTGATTCCGGATGACGGTCCCGGCTGCGGTCGGCAGCATTGGCTCCGCCGTGGACCCGGCACGTGGTGAGGGGAGAGCGACGGTGGCGCAGGGGCGGTTGGAGATCGATGGGGTCTCCAAGCGGTATGGGGACGTGGTGGCGTTGCGGGAGATGACCTTCGACGTGGGGGCGGGGGAGTTGTTCGGGTTCGTGGGGTCCAATGGGGCGGGGAAGACCACGACGATGCGGATCGCGTTGGGGGTGTTGGGGGCTGATCGGGGGGAGGTTCGGTGGGCGGGGGAGCCGATCACGTTGGCTACGCGGCGGCTTATTGGGTATATGCCGGAGGAGCGGGGGCTTTATCCGAAGATGAAGGTGGGCGAGCAGCTGGTCTACCTGGCGCGGCTGCATGGGCTGGGGGCGGGGGCGGCGAAGCGGTCGGTGGGTGAGTGGACCGAGCGGCTGGGGGTTTCGGGGCGGTTGGGGGACGAGGTGCAGAAGCTGAGCTTGGGCAACCAGCAGCGGGTGCAGCTTGCCGCCGCGTTGGTGCACAATCCGGCGATTCTGGTGTTGGACGAGCCGTTTTCCGGGTTGGACCCGGTGGCGGTGGATGTGATGAGCGAAGTGTTGCTGGACAAGGCCAAGGAGGGGGTGCCGGTCGTGTTTTCCAGTCACCAGTTGGATTTGGTGGAGCGGCTGTGCCACCGGGTCGGGATTGTCCGGAGTGGACAGATGGTGGCCTGTGACACCGTCGACGCGTTGCGCGCGGGGGGAACGGTCCATCTGGTGGTGGAGGCGCCGCTGGCTCCGAAGGACTGGGCGGCGGGCATTCCAGGAGTCACGGTGACCGAGCAGGTGGGGGCGCGGACCGTTCTCGAACTCGGGGACGGGGCCGATGACCAGGCCGTGCTGCGGGCGGCGCTCGACACCGGGCCGGTGACGGAGTTCTCCCGGCGGCGGCAGTCGCTGACCGAGCTGTTCCGCAACGTGGTGTCACAGGAGGTGGCGGCGTGAGCGCATCGCCGGACGTTCGGATGGGGAACTGGGAAGCCGTGGGGTTGGTCGCGGGGCGGGAGGTCGCCACGCGGCTCAAGTCGAAGGCGTTTCTGATCACCACGGCGGCGACGTTGGTGCTGCTCATCGGGTTCACGCTGTTCATGCAGACCTTGAACTCCGGGGCCGACGCCACCGTGGGGGTCACGCCCGGCGCCGCGGCGTTGCAGGCGCCGCTCAAGGGTACGGGATCGGCCATCGGGCAGGAGATCGACATCCGGGCGGTGACCGACGAGGCCGCGGGCCGCGCCCAGGTGGCGGACGGGACGCTCGACGCGCTGCTCGTGGGGAACGGGTCGAGCATTGTCGTGGTGGTCAAAAAGGACATTGATGACTCGCTGCGCGACGTGCTCAACGTGGTGGCCGGGCAGTTGGCGCTCAACCAGCAGATCGTGGGGCTCGGCGGCGACCCGGCGACGGTGGGGCAGGCGGTGTCCGGCGCGAAGGCCGAGGTGCGGCCGCTGGAACCGCCGTTCGACTACAACGGCCAGCAACTGGTCATCGGCATGATCGCGGGTGTGCTGATCTACATGTCCCTGCTGATCAACGGCCAGTCCGTTGCCCAGGGCGTGGTGGAGGAGAAGTCCAGCCGGGTCGTGGAACTGCTGCTGGCCACGATCCGGCCGTGGCAGCTCATGGCGGGCAAGGTGCTCGGCATCGGCGTGGTCGGCCTGGTGCAGATGGTCGTGATCGGCGGCGGCGGTGTCATCGTTGGCCTCGCCACCGGGGTGCTGACGATCTCGGTGTCGGCCGCCGTGGGCACTGTGGTGTGGCTGGTCGTGTGGTTCCTGCTCGGTTTCTTCGCGTACTCGCTGGTGTTCGCCGCGCTCGGCGCGCTGGTGTCGCGGCAGGAGGACGTGGGCGGGGTGATCACGCCGCCGCTGATGTTCGTGATCCTCGGCTATGTCGTGGGCATCTCCGTGCTGCCCAACGACCCGGGCAACCAGCTGGTCGAGGTGCTGTCGATCGTGCCGCTGTTCGCGCCGACGCTCATGCCGATGCGGCTGGCCATGGGTGGTGTCCCGGCATGGGAGGCGGGCCTGGCGGTGGTGCTCATGGTGGCGCTGATTCCGGCGCTGGTCTGGCTTTCCGGCCGGATCTACCGCAACGCGGTCATGCGCAGCGGCGGCCGGGTGAAGTTGACCGACGCCCTGCGCGCGGCGTGACCGCGGCTCACTTCGCGTAGACCTCGAACTCGTACAGCGAGTAGCCGTACGGGGTCGCCCGCGAAACGCCTTGCATGCGCACGTATCGGGCGTCGGTCGGGGCGAACACGGCGATGTCCCGGCCGCCGTCGCCGGTGGCCGTCGACCACACGTCCCGCCAGGACGCGCCGCCGGTCGAGACCTGGATGCGGTACCCGGTGGCGTAGGCCGATTCCCAGCTCAACACGGCCCGCGCCACCGGCCGCACCGAGCCCAGATCCGTGGTGAGCCACTGGTTGTCGCTCCAGTCGCTGGCCCAGCGGGTCTTCTGGTCGCGGTCGACGGCGTTGCGGGGCGGCGCGGGGAACAGGCCGCGCTCGTGGCTCGACGCCGTGGCGGTTCCGCTGAGGTTCGCCACGGTGTCGCCACGGCGGGCCGGGAACTCCACCACCTGCTGGAACGTCGGCCGGTTCTGGAAGCTGATGGGGTTCTGCGTTACGCCGCCGAGGGGGTTGTGGATGAGCGCGTCGGCGCACCACTGGTCGCCCGCGGCGCAGTTTCCGTCGCCGGGGTAGACCTGCTCCTTCGGGGTGGCGACGGCCTGTTCGAGAGTGTCGAGCAGGATCTCCTTGCACCGGCCCAGATCGCCGTCGCCGCAGAACCGCTTGCCCAGCGGGGCTTGGACTTCGTCGCCGAGGACGGCGCGCAGGTCTTTGTGCACGTAGCCCCACCAGCCGCTCTGGAACGACGAGCCCTGGTGGGCGTTGCCGTTCGACGGCGTCTCATCGATCTTGAGCTTGCGCGTCATCTCGGTGTAGGCCGCCGCGCCGAGGCCGGGCTCGAACTCGGCGCGCACCAGCAGCGGCCACCACGCGTCCATGGTCTTGATCGCGTTGGCGTGCGCGTAGTTCTTGCTGCCCCGCGCGGTCTCGGTGCGTAGCCCGCCCGCGGCCAGCCACCGCTTCAACTCGCCCACGGCGCCGGTGTCGTCGTCGTCGATGATCCGGAACACCAGCGGCAGCACCCGTTCCGCGCGCAGGTCGACTAGGGCGGCCTCGGCCATGGCCTGGGTGAGGTTCGCCCGGTCGACCTTGACCCCGCGCTGGATCAGCGACTTCACCCGCGCGTCGAGCAGGTCGCCCCGGTGCACCGACTGCCGGTCCAGCCCGGCGGCGGCCGTTCCGGGGGCCTGGTTGTTGTTCCACGAGATCAGGTAGTCCTGGTTGACGACGTTCGGGTGCTGCTCGTACGGGGTGTAGGCGGCCCGGTTGGCGTTCGGGTCCCAGTCCACCCAGTCGAAGCCCGCGTTCGCCAGCACCGGCATTCCTGGGTCCACTGTGGACTGGCGGACCGGGTTCGCGCCGGAGTTGTAGTAGGCGATGTCCTTGGCGTCGGCGTAGAACCAGTTGAACGTGTAGGTCACGTGCGACGCTGCGCGCTGGAAGTCGGCGGCCGAGCGGATCGCGTCCGGGTCGTTGAACTCCTGGAACCCGATGACGGAGTCCAGTTCGTGCTGGTAGGTCGAGCGCAGCCGGGTGTAGGCGACCGGCTTGCCGCCGATGGTGGCGCGGTGGGTGACCGGGCCGTACTTCGTCCGGTACGACCGCAAGGTGTACGAGCCTGGCGGCACCGTGCTGCCGATCGAGGACACCCAGGAGTTCTTGCGCTCCACCACGTCCATCGGCACGCACTGTCCACGCAGGACGTAGTGGTCGCTGTCCTTGGTCGCCGGTCCGCCGCCTGGCGCGCACAGGTCGACCGCGTAGGTGTCGATGATGTCCTGGCCCGAGCTGGTGGCGCTCCACGCGTAGTCCTGGCCGCGGCCGAGCAGCACGTAGAAGCTGATGCCCGCGAACGACGCGCCGCGCGCGCTGATGCCCGGACCCTGGAGTTCTTGCAGCATCAGCAGTTGCGGGGCGAAGTAGCCGGTCTGCGGCCCGAAGACCGCGACCGGGTTGCCGCTGGCGGTGTGCGCGCCGGAGACCAGCAGGGCGTTGGACATGCCGTGCCGGTTCTCCAGCAGGTCGCCCGGGAGCACGCCGTCGTTCAGGATGCCCTTGGCCGCGTCAAGATCGGAGGCTCGGCTGGCGGGCGCCGCCGAGTCCGCGCGGTCGAACACCAGCGGCTGCGCGGTCACCGAACCCTTGTCCGGCAGCGCTTCGCCCTGCGGATTCGCCGGACGCTTGGCATACGGGAAAGTCTGTCCATTGTGGATGGTGTGGATGTGCTCCGGGTCGTCCTCGCCGCGCATGCTCTGCCAGACCCGCTCGCCTTCCACGACCCCGTAGCGCTCCTGCACCGCCAGCTTGGCGATCGCGGCCTGCACCTCGCCGCCGCCCCCGCCGCCGAACTGCGACCCGATGAGCGAGGCGATGACCGCGAGGTCGGTGAGCTTGAACGGCTCGATGCGGCCCGCGTTGGTCACCGCGTCGACGTGCCCGAGCAGCACGTACTCGCCCGGGAAGAAGCGGCCCCGGTGCGCCTCGGCGATGTAGGCGTTGATGCCGTCGAGATAGGAGCGCGCGTCGGCGATGGCGACCTGCCCGCGCGGGCTGGCCGCGGCGGCCTCGTCCACCTGGCGCTGCAACTCCGCCTCGGTGTACGGGGCCTCGGCGAAGAAGCCCTGTTCCAGTCGCTGGTTGGCCGCCGCGCCCCCGGCGAACGGGGTGAGCTGGCCGCGGCCGACCCGGCGCAGCACGTCCATCAGGAACAGCCGGTCCTGCGCGGCGGCGTACCCCGCGCCGAAGGTCGTGCCCGCGCGGGTCGTCCCGTAGACGTGCGGGGTGCCGGTTGCCTTGTCGCGGATGATCGTCACGTCCGCGCGCGGCTTCTTCGTGCTCTCCACCTGCTCGGGCGGCACGCCGAAGGACGCGTCAGTGAAGTAGGCGTTGATCTTGTCGGTGGTCAGCCCGCCGTAGCCGCTGGCCAGCGCGTCGTATTTGCCGAGCTGGTCGTCAAAGTGCTTCGGCCGGGTCCCCAGGGTCCGGTGGGCGAGGATCTCGGCCAGGGTCGCGCTGCCGTTCTGGCCGGGCGGCAGGACGTCGGCGCACTGCCCCAGGCAGTAGTCGCCCTCGGCGAACCCGGCCCCGCGCGGCGGGAGAGGGGCGCCCGCCGCGGGCCCGTGGCTCGCGGTGACGAGCCCCGCGACCACGGCCAGGGCCGCCATCGCGCCGATCAGGTGCCGAGCGCGTCCTGCCATGCCGGGGCTCCTCTCGCCTGTGAGACTCGCGACACGTTACCGGTGCGTCATACTGTTGCGAAAGAGCTTCGGGTTTGCTGCCACCCGGTTAGCCGAAGGTGGCAAAGCAGTGTCGAAAAACCGGTGGGTTCTCACAAAAAGCCGAGGTCAGGCGGCGTCGGTGGGTAGAATTAACGGCATACAGCCGGTAAACGTGATGGCTTGACCCCGGCCCTCGACGGGTGAGAGAAAGGGCCGTCGGGTCACCGCCATCCGGGACCGCGGACGCCAGTCGGGAGGCGTTGTGATCAAAGTGATGCTCGCGGACGACGAAGACCTCGTCCGGTCGGGCCTGCGCACCATTCTGTCCAGCGCCGGAGACATCGAGGTCGTCGCCGAGTGCGACGACGGCCTGCACGTGGCCGAGACGGCCCGCAGGCACCGTCCGCACGTCGTCCTCCTGGACATCCGGATGGGCTCGGTCGACGGCATCTTCGCTCTGCGCGGGCTCATGGCCCTGCCCGAGCCGCCCGCTGTGTCCATGCTCACCACCTTCGACGTCGATGAGTACGTGCAAGAGGCGCTGCGCGTCGGAGCCAACGGCTTCCTGCTCAAGGACACCGACCCCGCCCAGCTGGTCAAGGCCGTCCACGACCTCGCCCGCGGCGGCGCCGTCCTCGACCCCATGGTCGCCGCCCGCCTCGTGACCGCCGTCGCCGATGGCGCCCGCGCCGCCGAACCCGCCCGCAGGCTGCTGTCGTCGCTGTCCGGGCGGGAGCTGGAAGTGGTGGCGTTGGTCGGGCAGGGCTTGTCGAACGCCGAGATCGGCCAGGCGCTGCACCTTTCCGAAGCGACGGTAAAGGGCTATGTCTCCGCTGTCTTGGGCAAGATAGGCGCCGCTAACCGCGTTCAAGCCGCTCTAGTGGCTTACCGCGGCGGTCTAATCGCGTGAGAATCTCGGTGACGACGGCCTTGGGCGGCCAAGGCCGTCCGCCCGTTCACCGCTGTGACTCGGCCTCGGCAATCGACCGGATTCCCGAAAATGCCGAGTCGTCGGCATAAAGGTCGTCCAGTTCGTCGTCTTCGTCGAAGTCGTCCATGTAGACCGGCTCCAAGGTCACCCGGCTCATCCGGGAGTACGTTTTCCGCGCGACCTCAACGGATTCATGCACCCCATGCGTGGTGCGCCGGGTGACCGGATCGCGCCGGAAGATCACCGCGTCGCACTGGTCCTGATCGGTGATCTCCATTCCCCACGCGAAGATCCGGTCGTAGTCCTGCGCGTCGACCAAAGTGAACAGTCGCCCCTGCACACTGCCTCCTAATGCCGTGCTGCATACTCACCGAAGTCATTTGACCTTGGATCGCATCTCCTGATCGGAGAAGCTACGCTCACTTGTAGAAGGCCGCTCGGTCTTCCGTAGGTGGGAAGGGGGCGGAATGTCGGAACAGAAACCCAAGCCGCGCGACAGAATGCGCGGAGCGCGGCTTCGCGCGCTACGCACCATTCGTTGCAAGCTTGCCCTGGAAACCGCGGCGGAGATGGCGGAGTGGCATGGCTCGAAACTGAGCCGGACCGAACGCGGGCTGCGGCAGGTCACCATCGAGGACTTCGCCACCCTGATGATGGCGTGGGGCCTGCCGATCAACGAGCGCGAACAGATCCTGGAGGAACTGACCGCTGGAGCTTCCGGCTGGTGGGAGAGTCCCATCCCCGGCGTGCCGGAAGACGTGGGCACGCTGGCCAGCTTCGAGGCAGAAGCGATCGAGCTGGTGGTGGTCGCCACGGCTGCCGTTCCAGGCTTGCTGCAGACCTACGAGACCGCCATAGCGAGCATGATCGCTGATGGTGGCCCAAGCGAAGAAGTAGAGAGCCATTGGATGGTGCGCCTGCGGCGTCAACAGATCCTAGGCAAGATCGACTATTCGGTCTTCATCACGGAGACAGCCTTGGCGACTCCCTGGGGTGGCCGAGACGTGCACCGGGCACAGTTGGCGCACCTGCTTCTGAGGTGCTGCTGTTGCACAGCTGGCATTGGATGCGGTTCCGGCATACTCCGCCCGTCGTGCATGTGGAGATGGCGACTGGCGCTACCTACATCTACGAGGCGGAGCGGTTCACCGCGATGCTCAAGGACCTGGATCGGATCGCCCTTCCGAAGGATGGAAGTCGTAAGCTGATCAGGGAAATGATGGAGGGATGTTGACCATGTGGCGTAAGTCGTCAAAGTCGGACACGGGCGTCAACTGCGTGGAGGTCCGTCAGGACCTTGCAGCCGTCCGCGACAGCAAGAGCCCCCACGGCCCCGCCCTGACCGTGGATCTGCCCCAGCTCCTGACCGCTCTGCGGTCCGGCAAGCTGCACCGCTGATCGAATCGATCCCCGCTCGGCTCCCGCGCGTCACCGCGCCGGGAGCCGAGCGTGTATTCGGACTAGGCCACCTCGGCGACGCGAGCCCAAACCGGTTGAGCCCGCCAGCCCCCTGCCAGCAAGCTGAACCAGCCCGCACGCTGACCAGCAAAAGCCGGAGGCACCTCGATGACCTGGCGTAAGTCGACAAAGTCGGACACGGGCGCCTGCGTGGAGGTCCGCCGGGACTTGGCCGCCGTCCGCGACAGCAAGAGTCCCCACGGCCCCATGCTGACCGTGAACCTGCCGCAACTCTTGACCGCTGTGCGGTCGGGCAAGTTGCACCGTTGATCGGAGGCGCGTCGATGAAGTGGCGTAAGTCGTCAAAGTCCGAAGCAGGCGGCACCTGTGTGGAGGTTCGCCGGGACCTGGCCGCCGTCCGCGACAGCAAGAGTCCCCACGGCCCCATGCTGACCGTGAACCTGCCGCAACTCTTGACCGCTGTGCGGTCGGGCAAGTTGCACC